>NZ_CP092519.1:0-317406 GCF_022430525.1 Cetobacterium somerae
ATGGAAAAGAAGGTGAAAAAAGAAAAAGATGATATCGTAGAAAATTTTAATATAACATCTACAGGATCACTTTTAACAGATATAACAAAGATTGATATAAGATTGAATCAATTACCAGATATTGAAGTTAGGGAAGTTATAATAAAAGAAACTGGAAATTTTTTAAATTTAAAAGATAATGTAATAAATATACCTGTCGAAATGATTGTTTTTCCATTTTTTACTCCTCAAAAACAAAATAAAAGAGTAAATTTTCAATACTCTTTTGAAGATTTAGGAGTTACTATGTACTGTACATTAGTAGCTAAAGATTCAAGGGATAAAGTATTTCAACCGTCTATTTTTGAAGAAAAAATATATACGTATTTGATTTCCACTTACGAAGCTAAAAAAGATTTGGATAATGAAGATGAATATATTGAGTTTGAAATTTCTGATTTTATAGTTCATTTTTTAGGTAATAAAATGAATAGAACCTATTATACAAAAGTGGAGCAGGCTTTAAAAAATTTGAAAAACACAGAATATCAATTTATTGTTTCAAATCATACAAAATTAGGAAAGTATAAATTTGAAGATGAAGAATTTAAACTTCTAACTTATCAAAAATTAAAAAAGGGTAAAAAAATATATTATAGAGTTACTCTTAATAAAAATATAAGAAAAAAAATAAGTGATAAAAGATATATAAAATATAACTCAAAAGCTTTAATGGAAATTTTAGCAAAAGATCCTATAGCTGGAAGAATTTATAAATATATTAGTAAAATTAGGTATGAAAAACAAGAAGATAGAATAAATTTAAGAACGATAGCTGCAATTATTCCGTTGAAAACAGAACAAACAACTGAAAGAGTAAATAAAAATGGAGATACAAAAACTTATGTTCTTTGTAGAATGAAGCAAGTATTAAAAAGAGTTGAAAAAGCGTATGATGTATTAGTTGAACTTGGATATGTAGAGTATTATAAATCATATCAAGATAAAAGCGAAGATACATACTATATAATTTATAAGTTTAATAGTAAAAAAGATGGAGAATGTCATGTTTCATCATTTATAGAAAATTCAAAGTCAAATAAAACTAAAGAGATTAGTTATTCAAAAGAAAAAGAAAAGTATGTTGAGAAATCTAATTTTAATTCTGATGATATAGAAGAAGCTGAAATTGTTGAAATTATAGATGAAAAACCAAAAAAAGAAGAAAAATTAAAAATAGAAAATAAAAAAGAAATAAAAAAAGAAGTTGTTAAAAAAATTGAAAAAAATAATGAGTTTATTTATCCTGATGAAATAATAAAAAATATACAAAAAGCAAAGAAAAATATATATGTTTCAAGATCTTGGGATAAAAGAACAGATACAAAGATAAAGAAAATATTTATAGAAGAAGGAGAAATTGTTTTAATTGAAGTTTTAAAAATTATATATAAAAATTTAAATTCTAATATAAAAACAACTTTAGTTCAGTATATAAACGGTGTTCTAAAAAATCTCTTAAGTCAAGAAAGTGATGTTTCAAAACAAAACTTAACTTTATTTAACAATATTGTTAAAGAAAAAGGATTAATAAGTAAAAAGAAAATAAATCAAGCAAGAAGAACAGTTAAAAAACCAGTTATAAATAGTTTAAAAGAATTGATTGATGAAACTGATATTTCTGTAGATATACTAAAGGTTTTTGATGAATATGATGAATATGAAAAATTAAAAATTGAGGAGCAAGCTATTAAACTTTGTTCTCTAGAAGAAAATATAGATGTGAATTTTTTACTTACTATGAAAAGAAAATCAAAAAAAATCTATTTTAATACAATAAAAAAATATATTGAGAGAGTTATTAATGAGTAGATTTAACAAAATGTTAAATATGTTAAATCAGAGTGTATAAAATAGTTAAAATATCATAAAATACACAATTAAAGACTTAAAAATGAACATTTTTTGACAAAAAAACAATTCAAAATAAAAATTGACAAAATTTTGAAAATTAAGTATTCTATATTAGAATAATAGATTTAAACTTTATGTTTTTATATAATAATAAACAATAAATGTAGAAAGGTGAGTAGGATTATGGTAAGTAAAACAGTTGAAATTAAAAATGAAACAGGACTACATACAAGACCTGGTAACGAATTTGTAAGTTTAGCAAAAACATTTACATCTCAAATTGAATTAGAAAATGAAGAAGGAAAAAAAGTAAAAGGAACATCTTTACTAAAATTACTTTCTTTAGGAATTAAAAAAGGTGCAAAAATAACAGTTCATGCTGCAGGAGAAGATGAGAACGAAGCAGTTGAGAAGTTAGCTCACCTACTTGAAAATCTAAAGGACTAATAAATAGGACGATAGTTTAAAGTGTGAGAAGGATGGGGGTGACTCTGTCCTTTTTTTTGTCAAAAAATTAAAGTTTTGGGAGAGATAAAATATGAGAAAATTTGTAAAAGGTATAGACGCATCTCCAGGGGTAGCAGTAGGAAAAGTATTTTTATATAAAGAAGAGGAGCTTTTCATAGATAAGAGCGAATGCTCAAATATCGAGATTCAAAAAGAAAAGTTAATCGAAGGTAGAGAAAAAACTAAAGAGCAATTATTAAAAATTAGAGAAAAAACAGCTAGACAACTAGGTGAAGATAAAGCGGCAATATTTGATGGACATATAACATTATTAGAAGATGAAGATCTATTTGATGAAGTAACAGAACTGATTGAAGATGAAAAAATAACAGCAGAAAATGCTTTAGAGCAAGGTATCAGCGGATATTGTGATATGTTAGCAAACTTAGAAGATGAGTATTTAAGAGAAAGAGCAGCAGATTTAAGAGATATAGCTAAAAGATGGTTATACAACATAGTAGGAATAGATATTGTTGATTTATCTTCACTTCCTGCAAATTCAGTTGTAGTAGCAAGAGACTTAACTCCATCAGATACTGCTCAATTAGACTTAAAAAATGTTGTAGCATTTATAACTGATATTGGTGGAAAAACAGCTCACTCATCTATTATGGCTAGATCTTTAGAGATTCCAGCAGTAGTTGGAACTGGAAATATAACTGAATTAGTAACTAATGAAGCTTCGATAATAGTTGATGCTTTAACTGGTGATGTTATAATTGAACCTACACAAGAGGATGTAGAAAAGTATTCAAAGAAAAGAGAGAAATATTTAGAAGAAAAAGAGTTATTAAAGCAATTAAAAGATAAAACAGCTACATCGAAAGATGGAATAACTGTTGGAGCTTGGGCAAATATAGGATCTCCAAAAGATGTTGCAGGAGTTCTAAGAAATGGTGCTAATGGAATTGGTCTTTATAGAACAGAGTTTCTATTTATGGCAAATGATAGATTCCCAACAGAGGATGAGCAATTTGAAGCTTATAAAATTGTTGCTGAATCAATGAAAGATGAAAATGGAAAATCATATCCAGTAACAATTAGAACAATGGATATAGGTGGAGATAAATCATTACCGTATATGGAGCTACCACATGAGGAAAATCCGTTCTTAGGATGGAGAGCTTTAAGAATATGTCTAGATAGACCTGAAATCTTAAAAACACAGTTTAGAGCGCTTTTAAGAGCATCAGCATTTGGATATATTAAAATAATGTTACCTATGGTAATTTCAATAGAAGAGTGTAGAAAATCAAAAGCTTTATTAGAAGAGTGTAAAGCTGAATTAAGAGCTGAAGGAATAAAATTTGATGAGGATATCCAATTAGGAATTATGATTGAAACTCCAGCTACAGCATTTAGAGCTAAATGGTTTGCACAAGAAGTTGATTTCTTCTCAATAGGAACAAATGACTTAACTCAATATACATTAGCAGTAGATAGAGGAAATGAGAGAATATCTCACTTATATGATACATACAATCCAGGAGTTTTAGCAGCTATTAAAGCAGCAATAGATGGAGCTCATGAAGGTGGAATATCTATATCAATGTGTGGAGAGTTTGCAGGAGAAGCTAGAGCAACAGCTTTATTATTTGGAATGGGATTAGATGCATTCTCAATGTCAGCTATTTCAGTTGCAAAAGTAAAGAAAAATGTAATGGCTATAGATAAAGCTTCAGCAGAGGCTTTAGTTGAAAGAGTAATGTCAATGAGTACAACAGAGGATATCTTAGCAGAAATAGACAAATATAATGAAGAAGTATTAGGATAATACTTTATAAAAAAGGTGAAACTTTGTTTCACCTTTTTTTGTTTTTAGAGTATACTATTGTAAAAAAGTAATAGGGAGGGTGTTATGGGATTAAAAGATTTTAAAATAAAGGTTTCTAAAGAAAATATTCTACATAACTATCACTATTTAAAAAAACTTAGAAATAAAGATATAATAGCTGTTGTAAAAGCTAATGCTTATGGGCATGGAATAGAAAATATAGTTAGATTTTTATCAGAAAACGGTTGTAAATATTTCGCAGTAGCTAGAGAGTGTGAAGCTGAAAAAATATTAAAGTTAAAAATAGAAAATATAAATATTATTATTTTAGAAACAATAGATGAAATAGAAATTTTAAAAAATAATAAAAATATTCATATGGTAATAAATAGTTTTAAAGATCTTTTAAATCTTTTAGATAAAGGAGTTTCAACACAACAATTACATTTAAAATTAGATTTTGGATTTGGAAGAAATGGAATTTTAGAAAAAGACTTTTTTAAACTAAAAGAGTTAATAAAAGAAAAAAATTTAAAATTTAAGGGTCTTTGTACCCATGTTTTTGCTGCAGATTATGATGATATGATTTTAATAGAAAAAAGATTTTCTCAGATGTTAAAAGAGTTAGGAGATGAGAGATTTGAGATTATTCATATGCAAAATAGTGCTGGAGTTATTTCAATAGAGGGTGAATTTTGCACTCATATACGGTGTGGAACTATTTTATTTGGACTTCAAGAAATAGGATATTATGATCCATGTATAAAAAGAGCTTTTAAGCTAAATGGTAGAATATTAGATATAAAAGATATAGATGATTTAAAATATATAGGATATGAAAAAAAAGAAAATTTAAATATAGGAAAATATAGAAAAGTAGCAAAAATTCGTTTAGGTTATGGAGATGGCTTTTCAAAAAGAAGTGAAGGTATTATGTCTATAATCAATAATAAAAAGTTTAAAATAGTTCATATTAGTATGGATAGTTCATTTATTTTAGTGGATGATTCAGTAAAAGAAGGGGATAACATTGAGATATTTCATGATTTAGAAGAAAGTATAAATCATTTAAAAGTTCCTCACTATGAATTTTTATCATGTATAAATGACAGAATAAAAAGAGAATTAATATGACTATAAACAAAAATAAAATTTTATTTTAAAAAAATATTGACATTTTTTTTCAAATAAGATATTATACAGCAAACCATCAAGAGAGACCGAGGGACTGGCCCTATGACGTTTCAGCAACCTACCATTATGGTGTGGTGCTAACTCCAGATAGATGGGAGAAGTAGAAGTCTTGTTTACTTACTCTCATCTTAATTAAAAATTAAGATGGGAGTTTTTTTTTATACGGGAGGATAAAATGATTACTTTAGAAAGAGTGAATAAAATTTATAATAATGAGTTTCATGCTGTAAAAGATGTTTCTTTAAAGATTGAGAAGAGTGAAATATTTGGAATTATTGGATTAAGTGGAGCTGGAAAATCATCTTTAATTAGATTATTTAATGGATTAGAGCCATTGACAACAGGAAAAATAGAGATTGAAGGAGTGGATTTATCAAAACTTTCAAAGAAAGAACTATTAAATAAAAGAAAAAAAATTGGAATGATATTTCAGCATTTTAATTTATTAAAATCTAGAACAGTTAAAGAAAATATAGCATTTCCTTTAGAAATCGATGGTTGGTCAAAAGTAGAAATTGATGTAAGAGTTAAAGAGCTTTTAAAGTTAGTAGAACTTGAAGATAAAGAGGAGTTTTATCCAACTCAACTCTCTGGAGGACAAAAACAAAGAGTTGCAATAGCTAGAGCTTTAGCTAATAATCCAGATATTCTCTTATCAGATGAAGCAACATCCGCTTTAGATCCAAAAACTACAAAGTCTATATTAAAATTAATTAAAGATATTCAAAAAAAAATGGGATTAACAGTTGTTTTAATAACTCATCAAATGGAAGTTATTAGAGAGGTTTGTGACAGAGTAGCTGTTATGTCAAATGGTGAAGTTGTGGAAACTGGAAAAACATATGAAATATTTTTAAGTCCAAAAACAGAGATTACAAAAGAATTAATATCATATGTTCCACCTCAAGAAAAAGAAGAGATTGATTACATAAAAAAATCTGGAAATAAAGTTATAAAATTAATGTTTTTAGGCTCAGTAGCAGGAGATCCCATATTATCTAAAGCTGTAAAAAAGTTTAATATAGATATAAATGTCTTAGGTGGTGCAATTGATCTTTTATCAACTATGCAGGTAGGACATTTAATAGTTGAATTAATAGGGGATATGGATAAACAAAATGAAGCAATAGCTTGGTTTCCAAGTTTAGATGTAGGAGTGGAGGTTATTTACGATGGTATTTAATATGTTAGTACAAGCGACACTAGAGACAATATATATGGTTTTATTATCTGCTGTGGTTTCATTAGGAATAGGATTTCCTTGTGGAATTTTAGCAGCGATTACATCAGATGGACATATATTTGAAAATAGGGGAATAAATAGAATTTTGAATGGAATTATAAATATAACAAGATCATTTCCTTATATAATTTTAATGATTTTATTATTGCCACTATCTAGATTTATAATAGGGACAACAATAGGAAGTACAGCAGCAATAGTTCCTCTTTCTATATCGGCAGCCCCATTTGTAGCAAGAATAGTTGAAAATTGTGTTTTAGAAGTGGATAGAGGAGTAATAGAAGCAAGTGAAAGTCTAGGAGCTAATAATTTTACAATAATAACTAAAGTAATGATTCCAGAATCGTTACCATCTCTAATCCAAGGAATAACACTATTAATTATTAATTTAATAGGTTTATCTGCAATGGCTGGAGCTATTGGTGGTGGTGGACTTGGGGATTTAGCTATCAGATTTGGTTATAATAGATTTAAGTTAGATATAATGATTTATTCGGTTTTAATTATTATAGTTTTAGTTCAAGGAGTTCAATTAATTGGAAATTTAATATCAAATAGATTGAAAAAAAATGGGAGGTAGTTATGAAAAAATTAGTTTTAGTATTAGGTTTATTAGGATCAGTTATAAGTTTTGGAGCAAAATTAAAAGTTGGAGCTTCTCCAGTTCCTCATGCACAACTTTTACAATTAGTAAAAGATGATTTAAAAAAAGAAAATGTAGAATTAGAAATAATAGAATTAACAGATTATGTAACCCCAAATTTACTATTAGATTCAAAAGAGTTGGATGCTAATTTTTTCCAACATAAACCATATTTAGAAACTTTTTCTAAAGAGAAAAATTTAAAATTAGTATCAGCAGGTAATGTTCATGTAGAACCTTTAGGAGTTTATTCTAAAAAAGTTAATAAAATAGAGAATTTAAAAAAAGGTGGAGTGGTAGCAATACCAAACGATCCAACAAATGGTGGAAGAGCTTTAATTCTTTTACATAATAATGGTATTATAAAATTGAAGAATCCTCAAGATTTATTAGCTACAGAGTTTGATATCGTAGAAAATAAAAATAATTTAAAATTTAAGTCTTTAGATGCTGCTCAAATACCAAGAGCATTAGAAGATGTTGATTTAGCAGTAGTAAATGGTAATTATGCAATCGAAGCAGGACTTAATCCTTTAACAGAAGCTTTGATAATTGAAGGAAAAGAATCACCTTATGCTAACTTAATAGCTGTAAGAGAGGGAGATGAGAAAAAAGAGGATATTCAGAAATTAGTAAAAGTTTTACAAAGTGAAAAAGTAAAAGTTTTTATAGAAAATACTTATAAAGGTGGAGTAGTTCCAGCTTTTTAGAAAAAAATAAAAAAGTGAGTTTAAACTCACTTTTTTATTTTATATCTAATTTACAAACTTTTTTACATTTAACTTTCTTTTTTGTACAAAATATATCTTCTGAATTACAGTTAGGACAAAAATCTAAATCTTTTTTTAATGTAGGAATAAAAGTTTGTCCACAAGAGTTACATATAAATTGACAATGAGGAGTTTTAAAATCTCCTCCCTTTAATTGAATTCCATATCCCATAATAAGAGCTTCGGTTATTTTAACTCTTGCTGAATTAAGTATATTTTGAAAAGTTTGTCTTGAAACTCCCATTTTTTCAGCACACTCTTCTTGAGATAAATTTTCTAAATCTTTAAGTCTAATTGCTTCTAATTCTTCAATTTTTATATTATTAAAATGAATATTACAATTTTTGCTTCCCTCAGGGATAAACTTTGTTTCATTTGGAATAAATTCTACACTTCTAACTTTAGTAGGTCTAGCCATATTTATTTTCCACACTTACAGTTACAAGAGTGTCCATGTCCATGATGATGTTCATGGTGATGCTCATGACTATTACATACTGCTTCTCCATTAACTAATATATGTTTAAAGAATCCATCAGCTATATCGTCACAAAATCCTTCTAGACCAGAAAAAACTTTAATATCAAGAGATTTTAAGTTATTTAAAGCTCCTTCACCAATTCCACCACAAGCTACAAATTCAACACCTAATTCCTTTAATTGTCCAGGAATAGCTCCATGTCCATTACTTTTATGGTATTCTTTATTTGTACCATCATAAACAAAAAAACCTTCTGCTCTTCCAAAATGTTGACTAATTTTGTTATTTTCAGAAACAACTGCAATTTTCATAAAAACACCTCTTTTTTTAGTTATTGGCATATGCTATAATTAATATTAATTTTTTTTAGTAAAAAAGTCAAGAATTATTTTTTTAAAATTGACTGTTGCGATTATTTTTGATAATATACATATATAAAAATGGTATAAATTAAAGGGAGTATAATGAAAACTGATTTATTAGTGATAAAAGATGAATTAAAAAAATATGCAAAAACAATATCAAAACTATTTGCAATGGATGTTGGAATTTGTGATAAAAATCTTATAAGAATAACAGGAAGTGGTCCTCAAAAAATAGGTGAAAAAATAAGAGGAAGAGCTAATAAAAAGACATTAGAAACTAAAGAAACAACAGTTATTTTAAATCCTAGAGAGGATGAAATTTGTAGTGGTTGTTCAGAAAAAGAGTGTTGTTTAGAAGTACTAGAAATATCAACTCCAATAATGTATGAGGGGAAATTAATTGGTTTAATAAGTTTAGTTTCTTTTGATGAAAATCAAAAGAAAAGAGTTTTAGAAAATTTAAAAAACTATTTAGACTTTGTTGAACAAATGGCTGAACTAATAAGTATAAGATTTATTGAATACAATGAAAGTTTAGAAAAAACAGAAAGAGAAAATGTTCTTACAACAATATTAAACACAATTCAAAAAGGTGTTTTGAGGTTTAATAGTGAAGGAATAATTACAAGTATTAATAATTTTGCTTTAAAAAAAATAGAATCAGATAGTAGAATTATTGGAAAAAAAATACAATTGAACTCACAAAATGATTTTCTTATGGAAGAAGAGATATATAGATTAAAAGTTCAAGAAAAAGAGTTAATAGTCCTTGGAAAAATATTACCTTTTGAAGCTTTTGGAAAAAATGAAAAAATTTTTATTTTTGATGATATGAATAAGGTAAATGATGGAATTAGAGGCCTAGTTGAAACATCAAATAGCGTTTCGTTAGAAAATATAATAGGTGATTCAGAGTTTACTAATCTATTAAAAGAAAGAATAAAACATGTTGCACCTTCAAAATCAACAGTACTAATAACAGGAGAAAGTGGAACTGGAAAAGAGTTAGTTGCAAGAGCTTTACACTATCATAGTTCAAGAAGAAATGCCCCGTTTGTTGTTATAAACTGCGCAGCAATTCCAGAGTCTCTTTTAGAAAGTGAATTGTTTGGATATGTGAGAGGAGCTTTTACAGGTGCTGACAAAAATGGACGTATGGGAAAGTTTGAGTTAGCAAATGGAGGAGTTATATTTTTAGATGAAATTGGAGATATGCCTTTATATTTGCAAGCTAAAATATTAAGGGTGCTTCAAGAGAGAAAAGTAACAAGAGTAGGTTCAAATAGAGATATAGAATTAGATATTAGAATCATTGCAGCAACAAATGTAGATTTAGAAAAAAAGATTATTGAAAAAGAATTCAGGGAAGATCTTTATTATAGATTAAAAGTTATACCTTTTGAAGTAGCACCTTTAAGGGATAGAAGAGAAGATATTCTACCAATAACAAAAAATCTTATAAAAAAATATAATAGAATAACTGATAAATATATAAGTTTTATTGATATTGAGGTAGAAAAACTATTTTTAAATTATTCTTGGCCAGGAAATATAAGAGAGTTAGAAAATGTAGTAGAATTTATGTTTAATCTTTCAGATAATAGTGATATTTTAAGTTTATCTACAGTTCCGGAAAAGTTATTAGAAAATAGAAAGATAAATAATGATATAGTAGTGAAAAATAAAGAATTTAAAGATGTATCTTATATGGAGGATTTTCAAATAGTAGAAAAAAATTATATTGAAAAAGCTTTTAAAATTTTTGGAAGAGATACAGAAGGAAAGAAAAAAATAGCAGAAAAAATGGGAATAGGACTAACAACTTTATATAGAAAAATACAAAAATATGATATTTAATTTTTTCAAAATGAAAAAAAATATTTTCAAAATGAAAAAATTTTCAAAATGAAAAAAACAAAAATTAACTTTATACAAAAAATGTTAAATTATATTTAAAATTTATAGAAAATAAAACAAAAATATATAAAATTTGACAAAAATTTAAGATAAATATCTATTGGAATGAAAATTGCTTATTATATACTTGTATATTATAAAATAATTAGGTATTTAAAGGAGGAATTGAAAGTGATGATAGATAAAATTTTAAGTATTTTAAATGAAGAGATAGTTCCAGCAGAGGGATGTACAGAGCCGATAGCTTTAGCATATATAGGAAGTAAATTAACATCAGTATTAGGTGGAGTTCCGGAAAAGATTGATATAGCTTTATCAGGAAATTTAATAAAAAATGTTAAAAGTGTAAAAATACCAAACTCAGAAGGGATGGTAGGTATAGAGGCATCAGTAGCTTTAGGAACAATTTTAGGAGATTCTAAGAAAGAGCTAATGGTTATATCAAATGTTGATAAGTCAAGATTAAATGAAGTTAAAGAGTATTTAGATAATAAAAAAGTTGTAGCTACAAAAATAGATGGAGATGTGAAACTACATATGAGAGCTACAGGAGTTTTAGGACAAGATACAGTTACAATAGAGATCAAAGATTATCATACAAATATTGTTAAGATAGAAAAAAATGGTGAAATAATAAAAGGTGCGTCTTGTGATGAAGTTGTTACAGGGGATACGATGACAGATAAAAGTTTTTTAACTGTTGAGTTAATCCACGATTTAGCTAAAACTATAGATTTAACTTTAATCGCTCCAATTTTTGAAAAAGTTATAGCTTATAACTCAGCTATAGCAAATGAAGGTTTAAAAAATGACTATGGAATAAGTATGGGTAAAAGTTTATATGAAGGTATGCAAGAGGGCGTTTACGGTAAAGATTTAAAAAACAAGATTGTAAGTTTTGCAAGTGCTGGAAGTGACGCAAGAATGAATGGGTGTTCTATGCCAGTAATGACAACAAGTGGAAGTGGAAATCAAGGGATGTCTGCATCTTTACCAGTTATAAAGTACTGTGAAGAAAAAGGATTAACACACGAGCAATTAATAAGAGGATTATTCTTTTCACATTTAACAACAATACATATAAAATCAAATGTTGGAAGATTGTCAGCATACTGTGGAGTTGTTTGTGCTGGTGGAGGAGTAGCAGGAGCTTTAGCCTTTTTAGATGGAATGCCTTTAGACAGAATAGATGCAGCAATTGAGACAACTTTAGCAACATTATCAGGAATGCTATGTGATGGAGCAAAGAGTTCTTGTGCAACAAAAATAGCGAGTTCAATTGGAATGGCATTTGATTCATACTATTTATCTAAAAAGAAAAAGAATTTTGAATATGGAGAAGGAATAGTTGGTAAAGATGTTGAAGCAACTTTAGCTAATGTAAAGGTTTTAGCTCATGAAGGATTAAGACAAACAGATGAAGTTGTTTTAGAAATAATGTTAAATAACTAGTTTTAATATATGGTTTTAGGAGGAAAAATGAAAATAATAATTATCGGTGGAGTTGCCGCTGGAATGTCAGCAGCAGCAAAAGCAAGTAGACTTAACAAGGAAGCAGAGTTAGTAATTTATGAAAAAACTGAGGTTGTTTCATGGGGAGCGTGTGGGCTTCCATACTATGTTGGAAACTTTTTTGAAAGTCCAAATAATATGATAGCAAGACCAGTAGAGAAATTTATAGAAGCTGGAATGAATATAAAAATAAAGCATGAAGTAATAGCAATTGATGTAGATAAAAAAGAGGTAACTATTAAAAACTTAGTAACAGGTGAAACTTTTATAGATAATTATGATAAATTAATGATAGCTACAGGAGCTCATGCAATAATGCCACCAATTAAAAATTTATCAACAAAAGGTGTATATACTTTAAAAGACTATACAGATGGAATTATTTTAAAAGAAGAGATGCTAAAAGATGAGAATCAAGATATAGTTATAGTTGGAGCTGGGTATATTGGACTTGAAGTAGCGGAAGCAGCTAAACATTTAGGAAAAAGAAGTGTTAGAATAATTCAATTAGGTGATAGAGTTCTTTTAGAAAGTTTTGATAAAGAGATAACTGATGTTATGGAAGAAGAAATAAGAGCTCACGAAGGTATAGAGTTACATTTAGAAGAGATTGTCCAAGAGATTGTAGAGGAAAATGGAAAAGTTGTAAAAGTAAAAACTAACAAAGGTGAATACCCAGCTGATATAGTTGTTGTATCAACAGGAGTAAGACCAAATACAGCTTTCTTAAAAGAAACAGGAATTGAAATGTTAGGAAATGGAGCTTTAGTAATAGATAACCATGGAAGAACAAGTATTGACTCTATCTATTCAGCAGGAGATTGTGCAACAGTTCCTCATTTAGTAAGAAAAGAAAATGTATATATTCCTCTTGCAACAACTGCTAATAAAATTGGTAGAATAGTTGGAGAAAATTTAGCTGGAGTAGAAACTGAGTTTCAAGGAACTTTAGGATCGGCAGCAGTAAAAGTTATGGATGTAGAGGCTGGAAGAACTGGAATAACAGAAGCTGAAGCAATAAAAATGGGAATAAACTATAAAACTGTATTTATAAAAGATAAAAATCAAACAAATTATTATCCAGGTAGAGAGGATATATTTGTAAAACTAATTTATGATGCAGATACAAGAGTTCTTTTAGGAGGACAAATAGCAGGTAAAAAAGGTGCAGTTTTAAGAGTAGACTCTTTAGCAACAGCTATTTATGCTAAGTTAACAGTAGATGAGATTGGAATGATGGACTTCTGTTATGCTCCACCATTTGCTAGAACTTGGGATGTAATGAATGTAGCTGGTAATGTAGCAAAATAAAATAGGCTTCAATAAAAATTAAAATATAGAAACGGGAGAAAAACAAACAATGAACAATGTATTTTTTGAACAATTTTTAATGATTAGTGATTTGAAAACTGTTGGTTTCTTAGTAGCATTATTAGTAATTTTATTTCTAATAAATATGTTACCGAAGAAAAAATTTAACTTTTCAGCAAAAGTTATGGTTGCAACAGTTGTTGGTTTAATTTTAGGATTAGCAATTCAATTTGTAGCTGGATTCCCAGAGAATCCAATGGAATTAACATTTGTAAAAGAGACAACATTATGGTATAGCTTACTTGGTGGAGGATTTATCTCTTTAATTAGAATGTTAGTTATTCCACTAGTTATGGTATCTATCATTCATGTTATTATTAATATGAAAGAGGATGCTAATTTAGGAGACTTAGTAAAGAAAAGTTTAATTATTACTTTAGTAATGGTTGCAATTTCTGTAGGTGTAGGATTACTTTTAGGAAATCTATTTGAAGTTGGAAAAGTTTCGACTGATGCAGTACAAGCTGTAGCAGCAGAGGGTGGAAGAAAAATTAGAGAGGTTAGCAATATTGTTGATACATTAAAAGCTCTTATTCCTTCAAACCCAGTTGAAGCGATGGTTAAGTTAAACATCGTTGGTTTAGTTATATTCTCAGCAGTTGTTGGAGTAGCGGCAAAGAGAATGTCAAAGAAATATATGGATACTGTAAAGCCATTCTTTGATTTAATAAATGCTTCTCAAAAAATTATAGTATCAATGGCAATGAGTATTATTAGATGGATGCCTTTAGCAGTAGTACCATTATTAGCAAACACAATTGCACAAAAAGGTATTGGAGCAATAGCAGAAGTAGGAAAATTCATAGCAGTTTTATACTTAGCAACAGCAGTTATGTTTGTAATACAGATGATAGCAGTATCATTCTTTGGATTAAATCCATTTACATATGTAAAGAAAAGTATCTCTTTAATGATTTTAGCATTTACATCTAGATCAAGTGTTGGATGTTTACCAGTAACAATTTCAACATTAACTAATAAACTAGGTGTTAGCGAATCAACAGCAAGTTTTGTTGCAAGTTTTGGTACAACAGCAGGAATGCAAGGTTGTGCAGGAATATTCCCAGCATTAACAATTGTATTTGTTACAAATATGAGTGGACATCCAATTGATGCAACATTAATAGTAATGTCTATAATTGTTGTGGCAATTAGTTCATTAGGAATTGCAGGAATTCCAGGAACAGCAACAATGGCAGCTTCAGTTGCTTTATCAGGAACTGGATTAGCAGCTATGTTCCCTCTAATTAACCCAATCTTAGCAATCGATCCTATTATCGATATGCCAAGAACAATGTTAAACGTAATTGGATCAGTTACAAATGCATTAATGGTTGATAAGAGTTTAGGAAACTTAAATCATGAAGTTTATCAAAATCCAGAAGCAGGAAATGAAGCAAACTCTTCTGAAATTGAGTAATAATAAAAAAAGCCACCTTGAAGGTGGCTTTTACTTTATCTAATTCCATGATATAACCTATAGAATTTACCTTCTAATTTTAAAAGTTCTTTAAATGAACCAGATTCAACAATATTATCATCTCCTAAGACATAGATTTTATCAAAATCTTCAAGGATACTAAGTCTATGAGTTATTGCAATAACAATTCTATCACTATACTCCTCTTTTATATTTTTTAAAATAGATTTTTCATTGATAATATCTAAGGCATTAGTTGCTTCATCTAAAAGAATCAAATCAGGGTTTTTTAAGAATAATCTAGCCATAGCAATTTTTTGTCTTTGCCCAGAGCTTACATGTACTCCACCTTCACCAATTATAGTATTTTCCTCCTGAGGAAATTTGTCAAAAATTTCATAAACATATGATTTTTCAATTGCAAAGTTTAATTCCTCTTCAGTACAATTTTCTTTTACAAGAGTAATATTATCAATTAAACTTCCATTTATAATATAATCACTTTGGTCTACGATTCCAAGTCGTTCTAAATATGTTTTAAAAGTTATTTTATTTAATGGAATATTATTAATTAAAATCTCTCCATTTGTAGGAAGTAAAGCTCTTTTTAAAAGAGAAGCAGTAGTACTTTTACCAATTCCACTTTCTCCAACTAGAGCTATTTTTTCTCCTTTTTCTATTTTTAAATTAAAATTTTGTAAAATAGATTTCTCATCATAAGAAAAGCCTATATTTTTAAATTCAATTGAAGTGATAGGTTCTGTTAGTGGTATATCTCCATCCATTCTACTGTCAAGATTTATAATTTCAGTAAATCTATTAACTCCGGAGATTCCTTTTTGATAGATATCAACAAGTCCAACCATTCTCATAATTCTAAGTCTAAAACGATCAACTAGAAGTAAAAAAGATAAGATAATTCCCATTGTAACACCATCTTTTATATATAAATAACCTCCAGCAAGAATAATTATAAGTTGAGTTATATTGGAGTAAAAAGTTACTCCTGAAACAATTAAACTTGATGGAATCATATTCTTCTTTTCACTTTCTAAAAGAGTATCATTTTTTTCAAGAAATCTTTTTTGAGCATAATCTTCTAAATAGTTATCTTTTAAAAAAGAGATAGTTCTCAAAATATCATGAAGATTAGCAGATAATAAACCTGAATTTTTTCGAACACTTCTATGACCAGCTTTCATTTTTTTATTTTCCTTATAAACAAATATCAATGTTAGTGGTAAAGGAAATAAAGTAATTAGTGAAAGTTTTAAATCAAAATCTATCATTATAAAGATAGAAGCAATAATAGTTATAACTGAAAATATAAAATCTTCTAATCCTCTATGACAAAGAGTAGAAACACTATCTAAATCATTAATAACTCTAGAAATTAAATCACCACTTTGATTTTTTTTAAAAAACTCACTAGGTTGGTTTAAAAGTTTTTTTAATAGGTCATTTCTCATACTTTGTTTTATTTTACTTCCCATTAATTTTCCATTTGCTTGAGAATTAACAGCAAAAAATAGACGTAAAATATAAAGAATAATTAATACAATTGAAAATTTTAGTAGTAAATCAATATTTTTAGAAGGAAGAGCATCATCTATTAAATTTTTAATTAAAAGTGGTGAGTAAACATCAATAGCAGTCATAGCTAATCTCACACCTAAAAATAGAAGAAGGAGTTTATTTTCCTTTTTTAAATAGTAAATAAGAGTTCCAAAAGATGTTTTTTTCATAAAAATTTCTCCTTAATATACATTTATTTCTAAATTAATAGTAACTTTTTTTATGACTAAAAGTCAATAGTTCTAGATATAAATAATATAAATAATAGATGATAATGTTATAAATTTTAGATAATTTGATTGAAATTTGTACTATAAAGTGTTAATATTAGTTAGATAAAAAATGTAATGGTTCAATTTGATTAAAAGGGAATTGGGTGAAAATCTCAAACGGTCCCGCCACTGTATAGAGGATGAAAACAGTAATACCACTGAGGATATAAACCTTGGGAAGGGCTGTGAGTAGGATGAATCTAAGTCAGGAGACCTGCCATTATTTAGAATTCTGCGAGGACAGAGAAGGTAAAGATTTTTACACTTCTCTTTTAGTATTTTCAAAAGGGAGGTTTTTTTTATTGGTGAGAAATTTTAATTTAAAATAAAAATAAAGAAAAATAATACAGGGAGATTAATGATGAACTTTTACAAAACTATGGAAAAGGGCGCGATTGTAGCAGCACATTTTGGAACGACACATGAAGACACGAGAGAAAAAACAATAGATATAATAAATAAAAAATTAAAAAATGAGTTTGATAAATTAGATTTTTTTCAGGTTTATACATCAAGAATTATAAATAGAATACTTTCAAAAAGAGGTATTGAAAATTTAAATACCACTCAAATTTTAGAAAAACTAGTAGAGCAAGGATATCAACATGTAATTATTCAACCAACATATATAATAAATGGAACTGAAATGGAAGCTTTAAAAAGAGAAGTGGATATGTTTTCTGATAAATTTGAAGATATAAGAGTTGGAACTCCATTATTAACAGAAGTAGATGATTATTTTAAGTTAATTGAAGTAATAGAAAAAGAAGTTGGAGTTTTAAAAGAGGATGAAGGAGTTGTGATGATAGGGCATGGTACAGAGCATCCTGCATTGTCAGCTTATCCAATGTTAGCTTATGTTACAAAAGACTTAGAAAAACCTATATACATTGGAACAGTAGAAGGATATCCAGGGCTAGATAATGTAGTAAGAGAGTTAAAAAGAGATAATAAAAGAAAAGTAACTCTAATGCCACTTATGTTTGTAGCTGGAGACCATGCTAAAAATGATATAGCTGAAGATTGGAAAGAAGCATTAGAAGAGAATGGTTTTGAAGTAGAGGTAAATTTAAAAGGATTAGGTGAAATTGAATCTATTCAGAATATTTTTATAGAAAGAGCTAAAAAACTAGAAAATTCTCAACCAGAGGATATATTAGTGAAAAAAGCTGAGTATGCTAAAGGAAGAAAAGCTTCTCATTAATTGGAAGAGTTTAACTCTTCCGCTTTTTATTAAAAGGAGAAATTATGAAAAAAATATTGTTACTATTTTTACTGATAACTACTTTAAATTTTTCTAAAGAGAATGTAAGAGCAGTTTCAACATCACAGTTTACAACAGAAATGTTATTAGCTATAGGTGCAGAAAATCAAATTTTAGGAACAGCTTATTTAGATGATGAAATACTACCTGAATTGAGAGAAAAGTATAATAAAATACCAGTTTTATCAAAGGGAGCTCCAACTAAAGAGCAATTTTATTCTTTAAATCCTAATTTTCTAACAGGATGGAAATCAATAGCAACACCTAAAAACTTAGGTACAGTAGAAGAACTAAAAGAAAATGGAATAGAAGTAGTTTTTACAAAATCTCAAGATAGCTCTAAAATTGAAGATATATATAGTGATATATTAATGTTTGGAGATATTTTTAATCTAAAAGATAATGCTAAAAATGTTGTAAAAAATATGAAAGAGGATATTAATAAAGTTAAAGAGAAAAATAAAAATAAAAATAATATAAAAGTTTTTGCATATGATAGTCAAGAATCAGCTCCCTTTGTAGTTGGAGGTAATGGAATTGGAAATACTATGATTGAAATAGCAGGTGGAGAAAATATTTTTAAAGATACAAATTTCTCTTTTGGTATTGGAACATGGGAAAAAGTATTAGATGAAAATCCAGAAGCTATTATAGTTATAGACTATGGAAGCGTAAGTTATGAAAATAAAATAAAGTATTTAAAAAACAATTCTCCAATATCTCAGTTAGAGGCTGTAAAAAAAAATAAATTTATAAGAATTCCATTGAGTTATATATCTCCGGGAATAAAGGTAAGTAAAGGTATTGAAATAATTTCAAATGGATTAAGAGAGGAAAAAAAGTGAAAGTAAAAGATAGAAATATAATTATAATATCTCTTATTTTAATTATAGTTTTAGGAACGATAGCAGTTACAATAGGTAGTGTTTCTTTATCGTCAATCCATGTTTGGAAAATATTGGTAAATAAACTATCTAATAAAGATATTTTTTCTATTGAATGGAAGAAATCAACAGAAATGATTGTTTGGAATTTAAGGGTTCCTAGAGTTATTTTGGCTTTATTAGGAGGAGCAGGTCTATCTTTAGTTGGAATTTTAATGCAGGCATTAACTAAAAACTCGTTAGCTAGTCCATATATTTTAGGTATATCTTCAGGGGCTAGTACAGGTGCAGTTATCTCAATAGTATTAGGAAGTCTTTTAGGAATTTCATTTTCTCCAGGTGTTGGTGCTTTTGTTTTTGGAACTTTTACAGCTTTTCTAGTTTTTTACTTAGCTGGGAATGGAGGGTATTCAAGTACAAAACTTGTTTTAATTGGTGTAGCGGTATCCTCTTTATTTTCAGGAGTTACAACATTTTTAGTAACAACTGCTAAAAATGAATCTCAATTAAGAGGAGCTATGTTTTGGATTTCTGGTAGTTTAGCTGGAGCTAGATGGGAAGGATTAATGACATTATTTTTAGTTTTACTAATATCAATAATCCTAGTTATATTTAAATATAGAGAGTTAAATATTTTAATTGCAGGAGATGAGTTAGCTGAAACTTTAGGTGTAGATATAAAAAAATTAAGATTTTTTATCGTGATTATATCTACTTTTTTAACTGGATTTATAGTTTCTGCAACAGGAGTAATTGGTTTTGTAGGATTAGTAATTCCTCATATATGCAGAGGATTAGTTGGAAGCAATCATAAAAGATTGATTCCTTGCGCAATACTTTTAGGTGCTTTATTTTTATTAGGAACAGATACTTTAACAAGGATGATATTTAAAACGCAAGAGATTCCAATAGGAGTTGTAACATCTATGTTAGGTGCTCCATTTTTTATGAGTATGTTAAGAAAAAATAGTTATAATTTTGGAGGATAATTGTGATAAAAATAGATGATTTAGATTTTAAAATAGAAACAAGAGATATTTTAAAAAATATAAAATTGAATATAGAAGAAAAGAAATTCATTGGAATAATTGGTGAAAATGGTTGTGGTAAGAGTACACTTTTAAAAAATATTTATAGAAACTATACTCCTAAAAAGAATAGTATTTATATAGATGGAATAGAATTAAATGATTATTCTGTAAAAGAGTTATCTAAAAAAATCTCTGTTCTAAGTCAAAATCAAAAAATTATTTTTGATTTTACAGTTAAAGAAATAGTTGAAATGGGAAAGTACAATAAAAGCTCTTTATTTTCAAAAAAAAATTACGAACAAGATATTGATGAAGCTTTAGAAAAAGTTGGAATGAAACATTTAAAAGATTCTAGTTTCTTAACACTTTCTGGAGGGGAGATGCAGAGAGTTTTAATAGCTAGATCTATAGCACAAGAGAGTCAAGTGCTATTATTAGATGAACCAACAAATCACTTAGATGTAAGATATCAATACCAGATTATGGATTTAGTAAAAAGTCTTGATAAAACTGTAGTTGCAGTAATTCACGATATAAATATAGCAAGTCGTTATTGTGATTATATTTTTGCCATAAAAAATGGTGAAATAAAATACGAAGGGACACCAGAAGAGGTAATTGTATCAGAAAAAATAAAGGAGATATTCCAAATAGAGGTAGAAGTGATAAAACATCCTTTAAATAACAAACCAATAGTCATTTTTTTATAGATTTTTTATGAAAAAAACTAGTTATATTCAGAAAAAATACAAAAAAAATAAAAGCTAGACTAAAAAGATAAAAATATGGTAAAATTTATAAAAATTTATAAAAATACTAAAAATAAAGAAAAGAATGGTGGGTTATGAAAAAAGGGAAAAAATTGGTCATAGGTATTTTAGTCTTTTTAGTAACATCAATTTTTTATAGAGAGTTTACATTAAAAAATAACGAGGCTAAAAATAAAGAAATAACTGAAAATAAAGAGTTAGTAAAAAATGAGCAAATTATTAAAACAGAAACAGTAGCGATAGAAAAAACTGAGATTGTTGAGAATAGTATAGAGAAAGAAATCACTTTTAATAAAGAAGATTCAACTGAAGTTGTAGATGAAAAGTTAGCACAAACTACAATAGAAGAATCCACATTAGAAGATTTAGAATTAGAAAACAAAATTGCTAAAGAATGGGATGATCAAGAGGGACAAGAGTTAGCAGATCTTGATAGCACAATTGACTTAGAAGAAAAAATTGTATTAGAAAATATGGAATATGTAATTAAAAAAGGAGATACTATTTCAGATTTATCTAAAGAATATAAAATAAAAACTGATTATATCTATGCAAATAATATTGATAAAAACTTAAGAGTTCTTCAAATAGGGAAGAAAATAAATATTCCAACAGAGCCTGGAATATTCTACTCAATCAAAAAGGGAGATACTTTTGAAGGGTTGTCAAAGAGATTTGAAGTGGATGTTAAAACAATAAAAGAAGATAATGAAATTGATAGACTTTTAGTTGGAGCCAAAATCTTTTTAAGAGAACCTAAAGTTTCAAGATATTTAAGTAGTTTTAAACAAGAATATGTTAAGAAAACAAATTTAGGTACTTTTTCAAATCCTTTAGTAGCTATGAGTTTAACAAGTAGCTTTGGTTCAAGAAAACATCCAGTACTAAAAAAAGTTTTAAATCATGCAGGTGTAGATTTAAGAGCTAAAACTGGTACAAGGGTTGTTTCTGCAAAAGAGGGTGTTGTTACTTTTGCTGGAAGAGCCAGTGGATATGGAAAACTTATTATAATAAAGCATTCAGATGGTTATGAAACGAGATATGCTCACCTTAGTCAAATAGATGTTAAGAAAGGTCAAAAAATATCTCAAAATCAACATATAGCTTTAAGTGGAGCAACAGGAAGAGTAAGTGGTCCTCACTTACATTTTGAAATAAGAAAAAATGGAAAAATAGAGAATCCATTGACGTATTTAAAATTTTAATAAAATAAAAAATCCCCCGAATAAATTTGGGGGATTTTATTTTTTGATAAAAGGTAAAAGGAGAAGTATAATGATTTCAAAAAATAAAAGTATAGCTATAGTTTCAGGTGGAATTTTAATTTTTCTTTTTTGTTTCTCACTATTTATAGGGAACTATGAAATAGATTTTATCAAGGGATTAAATTTACTTTTGGGAAATGAAAATAAAGATTTGATAGAGTATAAAATAATTTGGAATTTAAGAATACCTAGAGCATTTATGGCAATAATAATTGGAATGTTATTAGGAAGTAGCGGAGCTATAACTCAAACACTTTTTAGAAATCCTATGGCAGATCCATATATAATTGGAATATCAGCTAGTGGTACTTTTGGAGCTGTCATAGCATTTTTATTAGGTCTTTCGGAGATATATTTTGGAATTTTTGGATCGATATTTTCTTTTATTACATCATTATTGATTTTTAAACTTTCTAATAGCAAAAGAGGAAGCTTGGATTTATCTACTCTTTTGATAATAGGAATAGCTATTTCAGCTCTCTTAAGAGCAATAATCTCTTTAGTTATGTATATTGTTGGTGAAGATAGTTTTAGAGTTGTTCTCTGGACTATGGGATATTTAGGAGGAGCAGATTGGAGGAAAATAGTAATCCTCTTATTCCCGTTACTATTTTCATTAATTTATTTTTATATAAATAGATATAACTTAGATATAATATTACTCTCAGATGAAGAAGCCCATAGTTTAGGTGTAGATATAAAAAAATTTAAATATAAAGTATTGATGATATCTACTTTTATGGTGGGGTTTTCAGTTGCTTTTACAGGAATGATAGGCTTTGTAGGTCTTATAATACCTCATTTAGTTAGGATTATATTTGGAAGTAGTAATATCAAGTTAATTCCATTATCAATGTTATATGGGGGGTTATTTCTGTTACTATGTGATACGATTTCAAGAGGAGTATTAACAACTATGGAAATACCAATAGGAATTGTAACAGCTATATTTGGAGCTCCATTTTTTATATACTTAGCTTTTAAAAATAGAAGAGGTGTGTAATGGAAAGTTTAAAATTAAAAAATTTAAAATATTCATATGGAGATTATAAAATTTTAAATGATATAAGTTATAATTTTTTTCCAGGAGAACTTGTAGGTATATTGGGAGCTAATGGTTGTGGGAAAAGTACTTTATTAAAAGTTATAATGGGTTTTTTAGAAAAGGAAGATGGAGAAATTTATTTAGATAATCTAGAAGTTAAAAAACTTTCAAGAAAAGAGTTTGCTAAAAAAATCTCTTTTATAGCACAAAAATCCAATCAAAATTTAAATTTTACAGTACTAGAGATATTAAAACTTGGAAGAGTACCTCATATAAAAAATAGCTTTAAAGGTTTAGATTTAGAAGATGATAAAATAATAGACGAGGTTATAAAAAAATTAAATTTACAAGAGTATTTAAATAGAGATATAAAAAGTTTAAGTGGAGGAGAGTTTCAGAGAGTTTTACTAGGAAGAGCATTTATTCAAAATAGTGAGGTTATTTTATTAGATGAGCCAACATCAGCTTTGGATATAAATTACTCCTTAGAATTTTTAGAGCTTTTAAAAGAAGAGATTAAAGCTAAAAGCTTGGTTGGGATAATTGTAATCCACGATATAAATCTAGCTTCGTTGTTTTGTGATAAAATTCTTTTTATAAAAGATGGAAAAATACCGATATCGGGAAAACCAAAAGATGTAATAAAAAAAGAGTGGTTAGAAAAAGTATATAATTTTACACCAGAAATTTTAAATTTAGAAAATGATATATATGTATTGCCAAAGCGAGGTAAAAAATGAAAAGATTAATTTTATTATTTTTGATGTTATCTTTAAAAATATTTTCATTAGATATAGTTGATAACTATGTGATTGGAGAAAAAGGTGAAAAAATTTTATTAAAAGAGTATAAAAGAATAGTTATTTATAATTTTGGAGCAATAGAGATTTTATATAAACTAGGAGCGGATAAAAATATTGTGGCTATTGCAAACCACAGTAAAAAAATATGGCCACAGGAAAAAACTCAAAAATTACCTTTAGCTGGAAGTATATCTAAACCTTCATTAGAAAAAATTTTATCTTTTAATCCAGATTTAGTTATTTTTAATGTTATGGGAAATGAAAAGAGCGGATTGGAAAAATTTAATATACCTTCAATAACTTTTTCAAATAAAAATTTAGATGATATTTTAAAAAACACATTAATTTTAGGAAAATTAGTAAATAGAGAAAAAGAGAGCAAAGAACTTGTAGAAGAGTTAAATAATAAATTGAAATATATAAGAGAAAACTTTAAATTACAAGGTAAAGCTGTAATTTTATATTCAGATTCTCCACCTACATCTTTTGAAAAAAATTCTCTTCCAGTAGAGATTTTAGAAACTTTAGGATTAGATGTAATAGTTCCAAAAGTAGGGAAAAAACCAATTATATCTTCAGAGTATATTTTAAGAGAAAATCCAAAATACATTATAGGAACTAGAGGAGTAAAAAATATTGATGGAATAAAAAATGGATTGCAGTTAATTGAAGAGACGGATGCTTATAAAAATAAAAACATATATGTTATTGATTCTAGTGAGATACTTAGAGCATCTCATAGAGTTTTTGATGAAATTGAAAAAATATATGAAGAATTAAAAAAATAAAAAAAAGTCAAAAAAAGTATTTTTGCCATATTTTAGCCATAAAACTTTGTTAATATATTTATGTAAATACAAAGAGAAAAATTAGGAGGTATAAAAAATGAAAAAATTTTTATTAGTATCTATGATGGCTTTAGGATTAGGAACAGTAGCAATGGCAAAAGGAAATAATGGACACAGAATGTCAGCTGATGGAATGGGGCATAACAATGGTGGAAAAATGATGATGGGTCAGTGTCAAACAAACGAAGAAAAAGCTATGATGAGAGAAAAAATGAGAACAAATCCAAAGCTTCAAGAGGGAAGAATTAAACTTCAAGAAAATAAAGTAGCTATGATGAAAGAGATGGCTAAAGAGAATCCAAACTTTACAAATATTGAAAAAATAAATAAAGATAGAGCTAACATCCAAGCTGAGATGAAAACAGAGCAAATGAAAATGAGATATGAAATGTTAAAAACAAATAAAACTACAAATTAATTATAAGAGAGCGAGGTTAATACCTTGCTCTTTTTTATTGAATAATATATACTTTAACTATAAATATTATTAAAAATTTGGAGGGTGAGATGTTATATTATATAAAAGCTGGAGGACCAATACTTTATATACTACTTATTTTATCAGTGGTTTCTTTAGGAGTAATTTTAGAAAGGTCATTGTGTTTTATAAAAAATAAAACATCAGTAGACTCTAAGTTTAAAAAAGAGATAAAAGAACTTTTAATAGATGGAAAATATAATGAAGCTATAGAGTTTTCGAAAAAAGAAAAAGGTGTAGTTGGAAAAACTTTAACAAAATTTTTAATCCGTTATTGTTTAGTCGGAGATTATAAAAACAGTGATGAACTTTTAAGAGAGATTGAATTAGAAGAGATGGATATACTAGAAAGAAATACATATATTCTAGGAATTATTGCATATACAGCTCCTATGATAGGACTTTTAGGAACAGTTACAGGTATGATTCAAGCCTTTGGAAAAATTGCGGTTTCTGGAACAGGTGACCCCAATGCTATAGCAGGAGGAATATCTCAAGCTTTATTAACAACTGCAGGCGGATTAATAATAGCTATACCATCAATAATAGCTTATAATATATTTAATAAAAAAATAGAAAAAATGAGTTTAGAAGTTGAAAAAATAGCTACATTTATAGTAAATATAGTGAAGAGGTAAGAGTTATGAAAAGAAGGACAAAAAGAAGAAGTTTAGCAACTCCAGATTTAACACCTTTAATTGATGTTGTTTTCCTACTTTTAATTTTTTTCATGTTAGTTACAACTTTTGATAAGTATAGTGGATTTAAATTAGAGCTTCCTAAGGGTGGTGTAGTTTCTGAAACATCTAAGGATATATATGAATTAGTTATAGATCAAGATGAAAATTATTTTTTATTAGTGGATAAAATTTCTAATCCTATTACCTTAGAAACTTTGGGAGAAAAGGTAACAAATATAAATGAGATAACAATAAGTGCAGATAAAAATTTAAAATATGAAGTTGTAGTGAAAGCTATTGGAGTTTTAAAAAGTAGTGGTGTTGACAAAGTGGAGCTGAATTTTTATGAATAAATTTTACATCTTATCAGCTATTTTACATGGTATAGTTATATTTTTTCTATTTGGATTTGCAAAGGATGAAGAGTTAAAGTTTAGAGAGAAAAATACGATGATAGTATCAGTAAAAAATAGAAGAGCAGTTAGTAATAATAGTAATATTAGCTCAGTAAAACAGAGTGAACAAAAAGAAGAGGTTCAAGATGAAAAGGTTATACCTGAAGAGAAGCCAGTAGAACAAGAAAAAACAAAGGAAAAAGTTAAAAAAATAATAAAAAAAGAAGAGGTTAAGAAAAAAAAGTCAGAAACTAAAAAGTCAGATAATAAAGAGAAAAAAACTAATTCTAATAAAGTAAAAGAAAGCTACAATGAGTTTGAAGACCAAAATAGATTTTTACAAGGAGAGGATGGAGTATTCACAGCGATATCATTAGATGGTATAGAATATGAGATATTAAAAGAAGTAGATCCTCAATATCCTATAAAAGCGAGAAAAATAGGATATAATGGAGTTGGTAGTATTAAGGTTAATTTTCTTGTAGATATTGATGGTACAGTAAAAGATGTAAAGTTTATATCTGGTGAAAGTAAGTTTGGATTTAGAGAAGAAGTAGAAAAAGCTTTAAAAAAATGGAAGTTTAAGCCAATTATATACAAGGGGAAGATAATTAAAGTTCATTTTGAAAAAGAGTTTAAATTTAAAAAAAATTAATAATTAGGTAGAGTATAGATACAAGATTAAAACTCTACCTATTTTATATTTATAGAAAGGGGGAATAATAATGGACTTTAAATTGGGATTAGATCAAAGTTTAAAATTAAATCTTTCTATGGAGATGAAAATATCTATAGAGATTTTAAAAATGAGTTTAAAAGAATTAAAAGAATATTTGAACAAAGAAAGTGTAAAGAACTCAAATATAGAGATTGTTTTTCCAAAATCTAATTTTTCAAAAAATGAAGGTTATGAAAACTATATTGAGAATATAGGTGAGGAAGATGAGAGTTTAATAAGTTACTTAGAAGAGCAAATAACTTATTTAGAAATAAAAAGAGAAGTTAGAGATATTTTAGAATATCTAATAAATAATTTAGATGAAAGAGGTTATTTAATTTCTAATTTAGAGGAGTTAAGAAAAAATGGTGGTTTTAAATTAAATGTATTTAAAGATGCTGTAAAAATTTTACATACATTAGAACCTATAGGTGTCGGTGCAACTAATCTCATAGAGTGTTTAAAAATTCAACTTGAAAATAAAGGTATTCTAACTGATACATTAGCAAATATTTTAGATAAAAATTTAGAGGATATTGCAAATGCAGATTTAAAAAAAATATCTTTAGAAAGAGATATTCCATTAGCTAAAGTTAAAGAGTATATAAATACAATAAAAAATTTAAATCCTAAACCTGCAAGAGGTTTTTATGTAAATAAAAAAACAAATTATATTATTCCTGATTTATTTGTAGAAATAAATAATGGAGAACTTATTGTAAATCTAAATGAATCAGAAATTCCAAAAATAAAATTAAAAAGTGAAAATAAGAAAGATCAAATTATGGTATTAGCTTTAGAAAAGGGATTAATAAAAAGAGGTGAAACACTCTTAGAAGTTGGAAAATATGTTTTAAATTATCAAAAGGATTATATTCTTTTTAACAAAAATTTAAAGACATTGAAAGTAAAAGATATTGCTTATAGTTTAAATCTTCATGAATCAACAATTTCAAGAACTTTAAAAGATAAATTTATAAAAATAAATGGAAAAATAGAGAGTTTAAAAAAATATATTATTTTAGATGATAAAACTGAACTAATAAAAAGAGAAATTTTAAAAATTATTGAAAGTGAAGATAAAAAAAATCCTTTATCAGATGAAAAAATTTTAAAAAAACTTATGGAAAAAAATCTATTAGTACAGAGAAGAACTATAGGAAAATATAGAGAAGAACTTGGGATTCATTCTAGTAGAAAAAGAAAAAAATAGGTAATAAAAAAGTATTTATGCTATAATAGGCACTAAAGATTATTTTTGTATCAAATATATGAATTTTATAATTGAAGAGGTGTACCTTAAATGAAAAACCTAAGTGATTTACAGAAAAAAGATTTAGATCATATCTTTCACCCATGTTCACAGATGAAAGACTATGAACAACTTCCTCCTATGGTAATAGTAAAAGGAGATGGATTATACGTAGAAGATGAGTTTGGAAATAGATATATGGATTGTGTATCAAGTTGGTGGGTAAACCTATTTGGACACTGTAATCCAAGAATTAATGCAGCTATAAAAGAACAGATAGATAAATTAGAACATATAATTTTTGCAAATTTTTCTCACGAAGCAGCAATTGAATTGGGAGAAAGATTGACATCTGTTGCACCAGAAGGACTTAATAAACTTATATTTACAGATAATGGTTCTTCAAGTACAGAAGTAGCTATAAAATTAAGTTTTCAATATCATGCTCAAACAGGAAATCCGCAGAAAAAAACATTTGTTTCAATAGATGGTGCTTATCATGGAGAAACAATTGGTGCTTTAGGTGTTGGAAATATGGATAGATTTACAGATGTTTACAAACCACTTTTAAAAGAGGGAGTAAAAGTAAAGGGACCAGATTGTTTTAACTGTTCTTTTGGTAAAAAAAGAGAGAGTTGTGATGCAGAATGCTTTATCTTTATGGAAGAATATTTAAAAGAAAATGGGAATATAGTTTCTGGAGTAATAATTGAATCAATGGTTCAAGGTGTTGCAGGAATGAGAATATACTCACCAGTATATCTGAAAAAGTTAAGAATACTAACAGAAGAGTTAAATATTCATTTAATCGTAGATGAGATAGCAATGGGATTTGGAAGAACAGGAAAAATGTTTGCAATAGAACATGCAGGTGTTAGTCCTGATATTATGTGTATTGGTAAAGGTTTAACAGCTGGATATTTTCCAATGTCTATAGTTTTGATAACAGATAAATTATATAATGCATTTTATGCTGATTATTCAGAAGGAAAATCGTTTTTACACTCTCATAGTTATTCTGGAAATCCTATTGGATGTAGAATAGCTGTAGAAACTTTAAAGATTTTTGAAGATGAAAATATTTTAGATGTTATAAAAGAAAAAGGTGATTATTTAAGAAAAGCTGCATCAGAAAAATTAAAGGATATCCCTTATTTTGGAGAATATAGACAAATAGGATTAATTGGAGCTATTGAATTAGTTGGAATTCCTGGAGAAAGAGCAGGATACGAAATATATAAAATAGCTTTGAAAAAAGGAGCTATTTTAAGACCATTAGGAAACATTGTTTATTTTATGCCACCCTATATAATTACAAGGGAAGAGATAGATAAAATGTTAGATATCTTCAATGAATCACTTAGGGAGTATCTAGAGACAATTGATTAAAAGGGGAATATGATGGTTATAAAAAAGAAAAAATCAATTCGTGAGCAAGTGTATGATTATCTAAAGGATGAAATTGTAAACGGAAAGATAAAAGAAGGAAGTAGAATAGTAGAAGAGGAATTTGCAGAAAAGCTTAATATAAGTAGAACACCTTTAAGAGAAGCAATTAGAATGCTTGAATTAGAAGGACTTATTGAAGCAAGAGAAAAGGGTGGGGTAACAGTACCCAAAACCACTAAAAAGGATGTAGAGGAAGTAGTAAAGATTAGAATAGCTTTAGAAACAGTTATCTTTGAAGAACTATTTGAAAGAGTAACGGAAAAAGATATCGAAAGATTAGAAGAGAATGTAGCTAAAGCAGCAGCTATAGTTAATGATGAAGAGAAATCTTTAGAAGTTTTTAAATACTTCTCTGAATTTAATAAAATACTTTATAGTATTTCTGATCTTCCAAGAGTGGTAACTCTAATAAATAATTTGAATTTATATTTAAAAAAGTTTAGAAAAATATCAGCTGAAAACAATAATAGAAGATTAAGTGCTCATAGAGATCACACTAAAATAGTAGAATTAATAAAAGCTGGTAATAAAGAAGAGGCTATAGCTGTAAATAGAAAGCATCTATTAGAAGCTAAAGAGTTCTTGATAAAACAGGTTGAAAGTTAAAATCAGAAGAAATTCTGATTTTTTTTTGGAAAAGTAGTTCACACTGTACTAAAATTATATTTTTACCATATTAAACATACAAAAAATAATTTGACAAATATAAAAAATGTTGTATACTTTAGTGTAGATAATAAATTGTATACAGAATACGGGACACCGGATACCAAGGAGGATATTTTGAAAAATAAAGTTAAAATAACAGAAACTTGTCTAAGAGATGGACATCAATCTCTAATAGCCACAAGATTGACAACTGCAGAGATCCTTCCAATTGTAGAAAAAATGGATGAAGTTGGATATCATGCATTAGAGGTTTGGGGAGGAGCCACTTTTGATGCTTGTATTAGATTTCTAAATGAGGATCCTTGGGAGAGATTAAGAGAGATAAAAAAGAGAGCAAAAAATACAAAGTTACAAATGTTATTAAGAGGGCAAAACCTTTTAGGATATAGACACTATGCTGATGATATAGTAGAAGAATTTGTAAAAAAATCAATAGAGAATGGTATTGATATAATTAGAATATTTGATGCTTTAAACGATACAAGAAATTTAAAGGTTGCAGCAGAAGCTACTAAAAAATATGGTGGACACTGTCAGCTTTCAATCGCTTATACAATAAGTCCTGTTCATACAACAGAGTACTATAAAGAGTTAGCAAAAGAGATGGAAAGTATGGGTGCTGATTCAATTGTTATAAAAGATATGGCTGGAATATTATTGCCTGAAACAGGATATAATTTAATAAAAGAGATCAAGTCAGTAATTAATGTACCGTTAGAGTTACACACTCATGCAACAAGTGGAATAGCAAGTATGCTATACTTAAGAGCTGTAGATGCAGGAATTGATATTATAGATACATCAATTTCAACTTTTGCAGGAGGAACAGCACAACCAGCAACAGAATCTATGGTTAGAACTTTTGAGGATGGAGAAAGAGATCCAGAGCTTAATTTAACACTTTTAAAAGAGATTGCAGAGTACTTTAAGCCAATTAGAAAAAAATATATGGATGAAAAGGTTTTAAATATGCAAGCTTACTTTGTTGAGCCAAGTATTTTAGAATATCAGCTACCAGGAGGAATGTTATCAAATCTAGTTTCTCAACTAACAGCTCAAAAAGCAGCTGATAAATATGAGGATGTTTTAAAAGAGATTCCAAGAGTTAGAGAAGATTTAGGATACCCTCCATTAGTAACACCATTAAGTCAAATGGTAGGAACGCAGGCAGTATTTAATGTACTGACTGGAGAAAGATACAAAATGGTTCCTAAAGAGATAAAGGATTATGTAAAAGGTTTATATGGAAAATCTCCAGCACCGATGTCTGAAGAGATAAAGAAAAAAATTATTGGAGATGAACCAGTATTTACAGGAAGACCAGCAGATCTTTTAAAACCTGAATATGCTGAAATAGCAAAGGAAATAGGAGATTTAGCAAAATGTCCAGAAGATGTTTTAATGTATGCTATGTTCCCACAAATTGCTAAGCCATACTTAGAAAATAGAAATAAACCTAAAGTAGAAAAAGAGTACAGAAATATAAATATAATTTTTTAGTTGAAAGGAGAATGATTTATAAGAATGTTTAAAGGAGCAATATCACTTATAACGTCTCTTGAAATAACTTTAATAAGTATGCTAGTTGTATTTACAATATTAGCTATATTAGCTTTTGTTCTTTCTCTGTTTAAATATATCCCAGCAGAAAAAGTTCAAGAGGTAAAAAAAGCTACACCAGCAGCAGCACCAAAAAAAGTTGAAAGAGAAAAGTTTGATCCATCTAAAATAACAAGTGAAGAGATGAGAGTAGCAATGATGGTAGCATGTATAGAGGCAGCTGGAGAAGATAAAGATGCCAATGTAAGAGTTGTAGGAATAAAAGAATTAAACTAAATAGGAGTGTAACTAAAGATGATAAAAGTATATAAAGTTAAAATTGGAGAAAAAGTATACGAGGTAGAAGTAGAATCAGTTAAAGAAATAAATGGGACAATATCAACACCAGCATCAACAACTGCAGCACCAGCTGCTCCAGTATCTGCACCAGCAGGAAATGGAACAAAAGTTGAAGCACCTATGCAAGGTTTAGTAGTATCAATAGAGGTAACTCCAGGAGCTAGAGTAAAAGCAGGAGACACTTTACTAATATTAGAAGCTATGAAAATGGAAAATCCAATCGTATCACCAGTTGATGGAGTAGTAGAGTCAATAACTGTAAATAAAGGTGACACAATTGATGGTGGAGTAGTAGTAGCAACAATAGCTTAATAATAATGAACGAAGTAGAGAGGAGTTAAAATGGAGTTTTTAAATAATCTATTTGCAACAACAGGAATTGCAATGATGACAGTAAATCAAGGGATTATGATATTAGTTGCCTTATTCCTATTGTTTTTAGCAATAAAGAAGCAGTATGAACCATATCTTTTACTTCCAATAGCTTTTGGAATGCTATTAGTTAATCTACCAGCACCAGTAAGTGAAGGAATAATGGATAAAAATGGACTTTTAAATATTTTATATCAAGGAGTTAAATATGGAGTTTATCCTCCGTTAATATTCTTAGCAATTGGAGCAAGTACAGACTTCGGTCCGTTAATTGCAAACCCTAAGAGTTTACTTCTTGGAGCAGCAGCACAACTTGGAATTTTTGGAGCTTTCGTAGGAGCAGTTCTATTGGGATTAAACGGTAACGAAGCAGCATCTATCGGTATTATAGGTGGAGCAGATGGACCAACAGCAATTTACTTAACTTCAAAATTAGCACCACATATGCTAGGACCGATAGCAGTTGCGGCTTATTCATATATGGCATTAGTACCAGTAATTCAGCCACCTATTATTAAATTACTAACAACTAAAGAGGAAAGACAAATAAAGATGACTCAACTTAGAACTGTAAGTAAAAGAGAGAAAATTCTTTTCCCAATAGTGGTAACAATAGTAGTAACTTTAATAATTCCATCAGCAATTCCACTAGTAGGAATGTTAATGTTTGGAAACTTAGCTAAGGAGAGTGGACTTGTTCCAAACTTAGTTGAACATATAAAAGGAGCTCTAATGTATATAATTACAATATTTATTGGATTAACAGTTGGAGCTACAACAAATGCGGAAGCATTTTTAAATCTTGCAACAATAAAGATAATAATTTTAGGACTTTTCGCTTTCTCTTTTGGAACGGCTGGAGGAGTAATCTTTGGAAAGGTTATGTGTAAACTTAGCAAAGGTACAATAAATCCAATGATAGGAGCAGCAGGAGTAAGTGCTGTACCGATGGCAGCTAGAGTTGTTCAAAAAGTAGGACAAGAGGAAAATCCAAGTAACTTCTTACTGATGCATGCAATGGGACCAAACGTAGCGGGAGTTATAGGTTCAGCAGTAGCAGCAGGAGTGTTACTAGCAATGTTTAAATAAAAATAAAGTGGAGGCCAGGAGATGGAGATCAAAGTAAAAGCAGTGGCAGGTACTCTTGAATCAAGTGATATGTACGTAATAATTGAGCCAAATGCTACAGGAATTGAATTAGAAATTGAAAGCGTTGTAATGGGACAATACGGAGATGACGTTAGAAGAGTAATTTTAGAAAGCTTAGAAGAGCTTGGAGTTACTTCAGCTAAAGTTTTAGTTAATGATAAAGGGGCTATTGAGCCAGTAATCAAAAGCAGAATCCAGACAGTTGTTACAAGAGCAGCTCAACAAAAATTCACTTGGAAGTAGGAGGAAAAAAATGAAATTAAGACGTTCGATGCTTTTTATTCCAGGAAATAATCCAGGAGTAATAAAAGATGTACATATATATAGACCAGATTCAATAATGTTTGACTTAGAGGATGCAATTGCTGTAACAGAAAAGGATTCAGCTAGATTCTTAGTTTACAACATGTTACAAAAAATGAGACCAGTATATAAGAGTTTAAATATAGAAACTGTTGTAAGAATCAATGCTTTAGATACAGAGTATGGAGTAGAGGACTTAGAATTTATTGTAAGAGCTCAGCCAGATATTATAAGAATACCTAAAACAGATACACCAAAAGATGTTTTAGATGTTGAGGCTCATGTAGAAAGAATTGAAAAAGAAGCTGGAATTCCAGTTGGAACAACAAAGTTAATGGTAGCTATAGAGAGTCCATTAGGAGCTTTAAATGCTTACCAAATTGCAACTTCTTCAAAGAGACTAGTAGGAATGGCTATTGGTGGAGAGGACTATGTAACTAACTTAAAAACAAATAGATCTCCAGAAGGTGTAGAGTTATTTACAGGAAGAGGATTAATAGTAATGGCAGCTAGAGCAGCTGGAATAGATGCCTTAGATTCTGTTTACTCAGATGTAAATAATGATGAAGGATTTATAAAAGAAGCAACAATGATTAAGCAGATGGGATTCTCAGGAAAATCATTAATTCACCCAAGACAGATTGAGTTACTTCATAAAGTATATACTCCTTCAGATATTGATATAAAGAAAGCTAAGAAAATTGTAGATGCAACAAGAGAAGCTTTAGAGCAAAACAAAGGGGTATTTACAGTGGATGGTAAAATGGTAGATAAGCCAATTATTGAAAGAGCTGAACATGTTTTAAGACTAGCAAAGGCAGCTGGGGTAAGATTAGGAGGAGACGAGTAATATGATAAATAAAAGAGTTGACGAAAATCTTTTAAAAACAATAAAAGGTTACGGAGAAAGAAAAGCATATAAAGCTCCATTTACTAATCAACCTGAAGGATCTGTTAATGAAAATGCAGAATCTTTAAAAGGTGCTATAAAGAGAACTAAAGTTGTAGATTCTTTAGAAGAAGCTATAAGAAATTCAGGATTAAAAGATGGAATGACTATATCTTTCCACCACCACTTTAGAAATGGTGATAAAGTTTTACCAATGGTTTTAGATAAATTAGCTGAAATGGGATTCAAAAACCTAAGAGTAGAAGCTAGTTCATTTACTAAAGCTCATGAAGGAATTGTAAAGCATATTAAAGCTGGTGTGGTAAATAGACTAGGTTCAAGTGGATTAAGAGGAGATTTAGCAAAAGAGATATCTAATGGAATGTTAGGAGATTACCCAGCAGTTATAAGATCTCACGGAGGAAGAGCAAGAGCTATTGTTGAAGGAGATATAAAAATAGATGTAGCGTTCTTAGGAGCATCATCATCAGATTGCATGGGAAATGCTAATGGAGTAAAAGGAAAATCACTTTGTGGATCATTAGGGTATGCAAAGGTAGACGCAGCTCATGCTGATAAAGTAATCATAATAACAGATACTTTAGTTGATTATCCAAATAGCCCAATGAGTATTCCACAAACACAAGTTGATTATGTTGTAGTAGTTGACGAGATTGGAGATCCAAATGGAATAATGTCTGGAGCTACAAGATTTACATCAAACCCAAAAGAGTTATTAATGGCTAAAAAAGTTTTAGATGTAATGTTAGCATCAGGATACTTTAATGATGGTTTCTCTATGCAAACAGGTTCAGGAGGAGCTTCATTAGCAGTAACAAGATTTATAAGAGAAGAGTTATTAAAAAGAAATATAAAGTGTAGCTTTGGTTTAGGGGGAATAACAAAAGCTTTCGTTGATCTATTAGAAGAGGGACTAATGGGACAACTTTATGATACACAATGTTTTGACTTAGCAGCAGTTGAATCAATAGGAAGAAATGAAAAGCACGTAGAAGTAAGTGCTGATTTCTATGCAAATCCATTTAACTGTTCACCAGCTGTAAATAAGTTAGATTTTGTTATCTTAAGTGCTTTAGAAGTAGATAAGGACTTTAATGTTAACGTTATATCAGGTTCAGATGGAGTTATTAGAGAAGCTTCAGGAGGACACTCTGATACAGCAGCAGCAGCAAATGTATCAATTATAGTTGCTCCATTAACAAGAGGAAGAATACCTACAATAATTGATAAAGTAACAACTGTTGTTACTCCAGGAAGTACAGTAGATGTAGTTGTAACAGACTATGGAGTAGTTGTAAATCCAACTAGAACTGACTTATTAGAAAGATTCCAAAAAGCTGGAATAGAACTAGTAACTATGGAGAAACTAAGAGAATTAGCAAACTTTATTGTTGGAGAGCCAAAAGAGATAGAGTTTGAAGATCAAGTTGTAGCTGTTGTTGAATATAGAGACGGTAGCATAATTGATGTTGTTAGAAAAATAAAAAGATAATAGGGTATATAAATCAAAATTCAAAAAACATATATAAATTAAAGAAATAAGGGGAGAAAAATGGCACAAAAAAATTTCAAAGAACTGTTTGATCCAAAACAGTCAAAGTGGAGCGGATTATCAATTCAAATGTTCCTAGGTTTATTAGCAATAGTTGCATTAACTGTGTATGTACCTTTTGGTGGAAAAGAAGCAGCTTTTTTAAGAGGTAACTTTCTAGTAATATTCGGTATATTAGCAGTGTTTGGTATCTTATTTGGAGAAATTGGTGATAGAATTCCAATATGGAATGACTACATTGGTGGAGGAACAGTTCTAGTATTCTTTGCATCGGCAGTAATGGGTACTTATAACTTAGTTCCAGCAAAAGTTTTAAAAGCAATTGATGTTTTCTATGGTGAGCAACCAGTAAACTTTTTAGAGTTATTTATTCCAGCTTTAATAGTTGGTTCAGTTTTAACAGTAAATAGAAAAACTCTTCTTCAATCAATAGCTGGTTATATTCCATTAATTTTAATTGGAGTAGCTGGAGCTACATTAGGTGGAGTAGGAGCAGGACTTTTATTTGGAAAAGAACCTTTAGATATTATCATGAACTATGTTTTACCTATAATGGGTGGAGGAACTGGAGCAGGAGCTATCCCTATGTCAGAGATGTGGGCTCAAAAAACTGGTGGAAATCCAAAAGATTGGTTTGCATTTGCAATTTCTATATTAACAATAGCTAACGTTATAGCTATATTTACAGGAGCATTTTTAAAAGAACTTGGAAAGAAGCATCCAGGATTAACAGGAAATGGAAATTTAATATTAGATGATACTAAAGAAGCTGTAAAAGAGGAAGCAGGACCTAAAGTTGTAGTTACTGCAAAAGATATCGCATCAGCATTTATTTTCATCGGAGTATTATTTATGTTCTCACATATATCAGGAGTAATTTGGACTTCATTAAAGTTCCCATTTGAAATGCATAGATTAGCATTCTTAGTAATTTACTCTATCATTTTAAATATATTAAACGTTGTTCCTGCAGCATTAAAAGCTGGAGCAAAAGAGATTCAAGCATACTTCTCTAAATACACTATTTGGGTATTAATGGGAGCAGTAGGTTTTGGAACAGATGTACAAGAGATTATAAACTCTTTATCTATAGCTAACTTAGTAATCGCTTTAGCAATCGTTTTAGGAGCAGTAGCATTAATTATGTTAGCTTCTAAGAAGATGAAGTTCTACCCAGTAGAGGCTGCTATAACAGCAGGATTATGTATGGCTAACAGAGGAGGATCTGGAGATATCGCAGTTCTTGGAGCAGCAGATAGAATGGAATTAATTTCTTTCGCACAAATCTCTTCAAGAGTAGGAGGAGCAATGATGCTTATCCTAGGATCTATGGTATTTGGATTCTTTGCATAATTTAGCTCTTAGTTAATTTAATTTACATACATTAAAAGAGGTTGGAGTAATCCAATCTCTTTTTCTTTTAATTTGAAATAAATAATGTATAATAAAGATAAAATGAAGAAGAATCAGGAGGCGTATATGTTTAGAAAAGATATTCCAAAATTTTTAATAGAGAATAAAAATAGTTTAGTATATATAGGGTCTTCTAATAAAAATATAGATATTTATTTTGAAAATCTAATTAATCAAAAAGAAATAGATTTAATTGAACTTTCAAATATACAAGAGGAAGATGATTATTATAAAGTAAACTATCAACTTTTAGAAAGTTTAAAAAGTAATAAAAAATTAATAATTTTAACATCTTTAGAAGGACTGCTAACAGAATATTCTTTAAATAGTGATGTTTTAACTTTAACACTAGGAACTGGAATAACGAGAAAAAGTCTTATAGAGCTTTTAGAGAAAAATGGATATAAGAAAAATTATTTAGTAGAAAAAAGAATGGAGTTTTCAGTTAGAGGAGATATTGTAGATATATTTCCTTTAAATGGAGAAAACCCAATTAGAATAGAGTACTTTGGGGATGAAATTGACAGAATAACATATTTTTCTATTTTTGATCAAAAAAGTTTTGAAAAAATAAGCAGAGTAAATATGTATATAAACAAAAATAATTTATTAAAAATAGATTTTATAAAGCTCTTAGAAAAATTAAAAGAGAATAGAGTGTGTGATATTTATTTAGAAAATTCTGAAATATTAAGTTATAAATTAGAAGAAGCTATAGTAAGAGAAAGAGATAAAGAACAACAAATAAGAGAGTTGTATGAAAAAATAGAGAGAGTTTCTAAAAAAATAGATGTAATTAAAAGTGAAGGAGACACTGAAAGAGTAAAGTCTTTAAATACAAAAGATGGAATAAAATATGAAAATATCTCTCAGATAAGAGAGGGAGATTATATTATTCATGAAAACTATGGTGTTGGAATTTATTTAGGAATTCAAGAGATTGATGGAAAAGATTACTTGGCGATAAGATATGCAGATGAAGATAGACTTTTTGTTCCTATTGAAGGATTAAATAAAATAGAACGATTTTTAGTATCAACTGGAAAAACCCCAGAATTGTATAACTTAGGAAGAAGAGGGTTTAAAAGAAGAAGAGAAAAGTTAGAAGAGGATATGCTTAAATTTGCGAAAGAGATTGTAGAGATTCAAGCTAGAAGAGCTCTTCGTACAGGTTATAAATTTTCTCCAGACACGGTTTGGCAAGAGGAGTTTGAAGAGAAGTTTCCATATATAGAAACTAGAGATCAAAAAAATGCTATAAAAGATGTTAAAAGAGATATGGAATCCTCAAAAGTTATGGATAGAATTGTGTGTGGAGATGTAGGATATGGAAAAACAGAAGTAGCTATAAGAGCAGCATTTAAATGTGTTATGGATGGGAAGCAAGTTTTAATAGTAGCACCAACAACAGTTTTAGCTCAGCAACACTACGATAGATTTGTAGAAAGATATGAAGATTATCCAATAACACTTGAATTATTAAGTAGATTAAGCGGAGATAAAGAACAAAAAGAGATAATAAAAAAAGTAGAAAATGGAAGTGTAGATATTGTTATTGGAACTCATAGAGTTTTATCAGGAGATTTAAAGTTTAAAAATTTAGGACTTATTATAGTTGATGAGGAACAAAAATTTGGAGTAAAAGATAAAGAAAAACTAAAAAAAATGAAAAATAATGTAGATATGTTAACTTTAACGGCAACTCCTATTCCGAGAACTTTAAATTACGCGTTATTGGGAATTCGAGATATATCTGTTATAGAAACTGCACCTGAGGGAAGAGTTCCTGTAGAAACTAGTTTTATAAATGATAACAAGAAAGATATCAGAGAATCTATCATGAAAGAGATAGCACGAGAAGGACAAGTTTTTTATATATTTAATAGAGTTAAAAGAATAGAAGATAAATTAAATGATTTAAAGAAAATTTTACCTAAGTTTGTAACTATAGATTATATTCATGGAAAAATGTCTCCTAAAAATATAAAAGAAAAGTTAAAAAAATTTCAAGATGGAGATATTGATATTTTATTGAGTACGACAATTATAGAAAATGGTATTGATATAGAAAATGCAAATACTATTTTAATAGAGGGGATCGATAAATTAGGACTTTCTCAAGTTTATCAACTACGTGGAAGAGTGGGGAGAGGAAAAAGAAAAGGTTATTGTTATTTAATAGTTGATAAAGATAAAAAATTAGGTAAAAAAGCTTCGGAGAGAAAAGAAACTTTAAAAGATATAGGAGAGTTTGGAGGCGGTTTTAAACTTTCTTTAGAAGATATGAGAATAAGAGGAGCAGGTGAAATACTGGGAGATAAACAGCATGGTGCCTTAGAAACTTTTGGATATAATCTTTATACAAAATTATTACAAGAGGAGATAGCTAAAGTAAAAGGAGATTATAAAGAGGATTTTGAAACAAAAATTATTTTGAAAGAGGATTCGTATATTCCAAGAGATTATATAGAGGGAGATGAAAGATTAATAATCTATAGAAGATTAGTTGATACAAGAGATTTAGAAAAACTATCAGAGATAAAAGTGGAATTAATAGATAGATTTGGAGAATTACCTAAAGAAGTAGTAAGTTTATTGAGATATTTAGAGATAAAAATATTAGCTAAAGATTTAAAAATTGAAGAGATAGTAGAAAAAGATGGAGAGTATTTTTTAAAATTTAATAATGATTATGTAAATTTTGAAAAACTAATGAAACTAATTGAGGAAAAAAAAGCTAGATATTCTCAAAAAGAGAATGGGTTATATTACTCTGAAGATATTTTAAAATTTTTATATTGGTATAAGGGAGATGATGATTATAATGAAAAAGTTTGATGAATTAGTAGAGATTATAAAAAAACTAAGAGAGCCTAATGGGTGTCCTTGGGATAGAGAGCAAACTTTGGAAAGTTTAAAACCTCACTTATTAGAAGAAACATATGAAGTTTTAGAAGCTATGGATGAGGGGGGAGAGAAATTAAAAGGAGAATTGGGAGACCTATTACTTCAAGTAGTTTTTCAATCTAATATATGTGAAGAAAAAGGTGAGTTTAAAATAGATGATGTAATTAGTAGTATTTCAGAAAAAATGATTAGAAGACATCCTCATGTTTTTGGAGAAGAAAAAAATATAAGAACTTCTGATGAAGTTTTGGTAAATTGGGAAAAAATAAAAAAAGATGAAAAAGAGCATGCAGAAAGGACCTCTGTTTTAGATGGAGTTCCAAAGGGGATGCCAGCACTTTTAAGAGCTGAAAAACTTCAAAAAAAAGCATCTAAGGTAGGGTTTGACTGGTCTGAAATTCATGGAGTTATAGATAAAGTAGAAGAAGAGATAGATGAATTGAGAGATGAAGTTATGGTTGGAGATGAGAAAAAAGCTATAGAGGAACTAGGAGATTTATTCTTTGCTTTAGTTAATTTATCTAGGCATTTAGGGGTAAATCCTGAGCTTTGTTTAAATGAGGCATCCAATAAATTTGAGAGACGTTTTAGATATGTTGAAGAGAATTGTAACTTAGAAGAAGCAACTCTTGAGGAGATGGATAGAGTTTGGGAAGAAGCTAAAAAATAAAAATATTTTTTAGAACTATTGACATATGAAAAAAATAAGGTATATATAATATTACGAAAAAGGAAGTGGCAAGATGAGATTAGATAAGTTTTTAAAAGTAAGTAGAATAATAAAAAGAAGACCAGTTGCTAAAATAGTAGTTGATGGTGGAAAAGCAAAATTAAATGGCAAGGTAGCAAAAGCAAGTACTGAAGTTAAAGTTGGAATGGAATTAGAGCTTGAGTATTATAATAAATATTTTAAATTTAAAATATTAGAGGTGCCAGAAGGAAATGTAGCTAAGAGCAAAACCTCAGAATTAGTAGAATTGTTAGATAGTAAAGGAATAGTTATTGATTTAGATGGTGAGGAGGATATATTTTAATGAAAATATTTAATCTTCAATCAAATGCTAAAATAAATATTGGCTTAAATGTAGTTGGTGTCTTAGAAAATGGGTATCATCTTTTAGATATGACTATGATACCAATTGATTTATGTGATAATTTGACAATAAAAGTTGAAGATAAAAATGGAGATTTAAAAATAAAAACAAATAAAAAGGATATTCCAACAGATTCAAGTAATATTCTTTATAAAATATATAAAAAGTTTTATGAAAAATCAAAATTGACTTCTTTACAGATGGAGATTTTTTTAGAAAAAAAGATTCCTCACCAAGCTGGATTAGGTGGTGGAAGTTCTAATGGAGCCATATTTTTAAATTTTTTAAATAAAATTCATGATGATATTTTATCTTTTGAAGAATTGGTAGAGTTAGGGAAAAGTATTGGAGCAGATATTCCCTTTTTTATATTAAATAAGCCTTCAAGAGTTCAAGGAATAGGTGAAAAATTAGAAGAGATTGAAAACAATTTGAAAGCTTCTTTAGTTGTAATTAAGCCATCATTTGGAGTATCTACAGTTGAAGCTTATAAACAAATGAAAAATATAGAAAATCCAAAAAAATCAAACATTGATAATATAATAAAAGGTTTGATAGAGAATAACATATTATTAGTTGAAAAAAACATTGAAAATAATTTAGAAGAAGCACTGTTGAAATCAGATAAAAATTTGATTGAGTTTAGAAAAAGATTAGCAGAAGTAGAAGAGTTAAAGTTTTTTATGTCAGGAAGTGGAAGTGCATTTTATGCATTTTTAATAGAGGATATTGATGAAAAAATTAGTAAACTAAGACACAGATTTAACGATTGCGAGATTTTTCTTTGCAATTTTAAATAAAACTACTAAATCATAAGGAAGGTGCATTTAGAATGAGAATTACAGATGTAAGATTGAGAACAGTGAAAAATGAAAACGAACTTAAGTTAAAAGCTTATGCAGATGTTACTTTTGAAGAATGTTTTGTAATTCATGGATTGAAAGTAATTGATGGTCAAAAAGGAATGTTTGTTGCTATGCCTTCAAGAAAAATGCCTGATGGGGAATACAAGGATATAGCTCACCCGATAACACCAGAACTTAGAAAGGATATAACAGATTCAGTTATAGCTAAGTATAAAGAGGTTATGTCGCAGGAAATAACACCAATAGAAGTAGTAGAAGAAGAAATTGTAGAAGAATAAAAAATCGTTGACAATGTTTAAAAAAAATGATATTATTTTATTGATGTTGGGGTGTCGCCAAGCGGTAAGGCAACGGACTTTGACTCCGTCATGCGTTGGTTCGAATCCAGCCACCCCAGCCATTTAAAATAGTATTTAGCAGGAACTTGTATGTTCCTGTTTTTTTTATACTTTAGTTTATTAAAAAATAAATCCCTCTTTCATATATTTTGAAAGAGGGATTTTCTATTTTATAATTCGCAATAATTTTTAGCTATTTCAGAAGCTAGTTTAGCATTGTTGAAAACTAATTGAATATTTGATTCTAAGCTTTTTCCTTTTGTAATATCTTTAACTTTAGCAAGTAAGAATGGAGTACTATCTTTTCCTTTGATACCTTTTTCTTCAGCTTCAGCAACAGCATTATTTATAGCGTTAGTGATTGTATCGAAGTCCATAGCAAACTCTTCAGGAATTGGATTAGCAATAACAACTCCTCCTTTTAAGTTAACATCCCATTTAGCTTTTAAAGTTTTAGCAATTTGCTCAGGTGTATCCATTTTATAATCTACTTTAAATCCGCTTTTTCTAGTATAGAAAGCAGGTAATTCTTTTGTTTGGTACCCAAGAACAGGAACACCTTTTGTTTCTAAGAACTCAAGTGTTAAACCGATATCAAGAATTGACTTAGCTCCAGCACAAACAACAGCCACATCAGTCATAGCTAATTCTTCTAAGTCAGCAGATATATCCATAGTTGTTTCAGCTCCTCTATGAACTCCACCAATACCACCAGTAGCAAATACTTTAATTCCTGCAAGGGCAGCAATAATCATAGTAGATGCAACAGTAGTAGCACCGTCGTCTTCAGAAGCTAATATAGCAGGAATATCTCTTCTACTAGCTTTAGTAACTTCTAATCCTTTTTTACCTAAGTAATCAACCTCTTCTTTGCTTAAACCAACTTTAAGTTTTCCGTTTAAAATAGCGATAGTAGCTGGTACAGCTCCATTTTCTCTAACAATTTCTTCAACTTTTAAAGCTGTCTCAACATTTTGTGGATAAGGCATACCGTGAGATATTATAGTTGACTCAAGAGCAACAACTGGTTTGTTATTTTCTAATGCTTCCTTAACTTCTTTTGAAATTTCTAAATATTTTGCTAAATTCATAAATTTTCCTCCTTGATTCTATTGATATTTTCTAAAGACATATCATCACTTATTGTTTTTTCACTTGAAATAGCGATTGCAGCACATGCAATACCATTTTTACAACTTTCAATAATATCTAAATTTTCTAAATAACTATATGCAATCCCTGACATAAAGGCATCACCAGCACCGGTAGTATTTATAACTTCTGTTTTAAATGGTTTCATATGACCAGATATTTCACCATTAGAATAGAATACTCCTTTTTCACCGAGTGATATAAAAACTTGTTTAACACCTTTTTGGATAAAGAAATTAGCACACTCTTGTAATGTATTTTGGTTTGTTATATTTATACCTGAAAGAGTTTCAGCTTCAAGTTGATTAGGTTTTATAGTATGAAATTTTCCAATAAAATCTTTTATTTTTAAAGCTTTAGTTGTAGAAACACAATCTAAAAATAATGGAATTGAAAAATTATCAACAATATATTTTATAGTTTCTTTTGGAATATTAGTATCAATTATACATAATTTGGATTCATCTAAAATCTCTTTCTTAGATTTAATAAAATCAATAGAAAGGTTATCATATAAGTCCATAGCTGAAATGGCTAGTTTCATATCATTGTTATCATCTAAAATAGATATATAAGTTGATGTTGGTGAATTAGGAATTACTAAAGAATTAGATATATTTATTCCTAAAGACTTACAATTTCTTTTAATTTCTTCGCCGTTGAAATCGTCTCCTAATACTGTTATTAATTCAACATCTTGATTAAGTCTAGATAAGTTATCCGCAATATTTCTTCCTACTCCACCAAAAGATGTATTAACTTTTCCTGGATTAGAATCATAGTCTTTTAAAGATGAATAAGATTGAGCTGAAATATCGATATTAGTTCCACCAATAACAGAAACAAAAGATTTCTTTTGTATAATGTATCCTTTTCCAATTATTTTACCTTTTTTTATTAGATTAGAAATATGTACTGCAACAGATGAACGAGCTATATCAGCTTTTTCTGCTAATTCAGATTGAGATATAAATGGATTTTCTTCAATCCACTTTAAAATTTCTTTTTCTCTGTTGGTCATAAACACCTCCTTTTTAAACAAATGTTTACTTGAATAAACTTTTGTTTAAATATTATCATTGAAGTATTGAAAAGTCAATGATTTATATATAAAAAAATTGATTTTTAGTGGAAAAAATATTAAAATTTTAATAGAGAGTTAAAAGGGGTGATAGATTGGATAATTTTAAAGGGAATAGAAGTAAGAAAATTTGGCTTCTAACAGAAGTAGTTGCTGGAATACTTTTTGCCATGTTTGTTTATTTCGTTTTGAGAGGAAAAGAAAATGTATTAGGAGGATTCATTAGAATTCTGACATCTCCAACAGTATTGATAACTGATTTTTTGGTTATTGGAGGAATGGGAGCTACATTTTTAAATGCTTTTTTAATTTTTATATTTAACTATACTTTAATGCGACTATTAGGAACTCCGTTAAATGGTATAGCTATAGCATCATTTTTTACGGTATTTGGATTTTCCTTTTTTGGAAAAAATATATTAAATATTCTTCCTTTTTATGTTGGAGGAATTCTTTATTCAAAATATGAGCATATCGATTTCAAGGATATTTTGGTAACTATATCTTTTACAAGTGCATTAGCACCATTTATTAGTGAAGTTGCTTTTAATATTCATGTGCTGAGTGAGTACGCATATATAAATGCGATTGTTTTAGGAATTTTAATAGGTTTTATAGTAACGCCTTTAGCTAAAAAAATGGCAGGCTTCCACGAAGGATTTAATCTTTATAATTTAGGATTTACTGGTGGGATACTGGGAGCTGTAATAGCTTCGGTTTTAAAACTTTACCAATTTGTAGTTGTTCCTCAAAGAATAATTTCAACTGAACATGATTTACAATTAAAGGTTATATCTAGTGGAGTATTTTTATCATTAATATTTATAGGTTACTATATAAATAATAAAAGTTTTTCAGGATATAAAACATTATTGAAAGATACAGGTTTAAAAAGTGATTTTGTTATAAAGTATGGATATGGACTTACATTTATAAATATGGGAATTATGGGATTTGTTGCGATGCTTTATCCAATCTTACTAGGCCAAACTTTAAATGGGCCATTATTAGCTGGAATATTAACAATAGTGGGATTTTCGGCTTATGGAAAAACTATTTTAAATATAACTCCTATATTATTTGGAGTGTTTTTAGGAAAGTTTGGAAGTACTACAGATGGATTTACAATAGCTTTATCTGGACTATTTGGAACATCATTAGCTCCTATAGCAGGTGTTTATGGGCCTATATGGGGTATTGTTGCAGGAATGCTACATATTGCCGTAGTTCAAAGTATTGGAGTAATTCATGGAGGACTTAATCTTTATAATAATGGGTTTTCAGCAGGAATCATAGCAGGGTTTTTATTACCAATAATAAATACAACTAAAGAAAGTGTAAATAAAAGGAGAGCTAAATATCTTCAAAGACAAAAAGCGTTACATGATCTAATAAGAAAAACAGAGGATAATCTAAGTGATAAATCATAAGTAAATAAGGTTTTTTAAAATAAAAATAAAAAAGTTATTGACGAAGTTTAAAATTTATGGTACTATAATTTTTGTCAGCGGGAAACGCCGCCGGCAAGAATTATAGAAAAGGACATTAACAACCGAATAGAGAAAATAGTCAGAAGTTATGAAGATAACAAAATGCCAGAAATGGCAAACCAATAAATGGTGTAAACGTAAGTCTTAGGACTTTAAATATATTTGAATGAAGAGTTTGATCCTGGCTCAGGATGAACGCTGACAGAATGCTTAACACATGCAAGTCGATTCGATTTACCTTCGGGTATTGAGGATGGCGGACGGGTGAGTAACGCGTAAGGAACTTGCCTCTTGGTCTGGGACAACTGTTGGAAACGACAGCTAATACCGGATATTATGAGATTCTCGCATGGGAAACTTATGAAAGCTATATGCGCCAAGAGAGAGCCTTGCGTTCCATTAGCTAGTTGGTGGGGTAACGGCCCACCAAGGCGACGATGGATAGCCGGCCTGAGAGGGTGAACGGCCACAAGGGGACTGAGACACGGCCCTTACTCCTACGGGAGGCAGCAGTGGGGAATATTGGACAATGGGCCACAAGCCTGATCCAGCAATTCTGTGTGCACGATGAAGGTCTTCGGATTGTAAAGTGCTTTCAGTTGGGAAGAAGAAAGTGACGGTACCAACAGAAGAAGCGACGGCTAAATACGTGCCAGCAGCCGCGGTAATACGTATGTCGCAAGCGTTATCCGGATTTATTGGGCGTAAAGCGCGTCTAGGCGGAAAAATAAGTCTGATGTTAAAATGCGGGGCTCAACTCCGTATTGCGTTGGAAACTGTTTTTCTAGAGTACTGGAGAGGTGGGCGGAACTACAAGTGTAGAGGTGAAATTCGTAGATATTTGTAGGAATGCCGATGGAGAAGTCAGCTCACTGGACAGATACTGACGCTAAAGCGCGAAAGCGTGGGGAGCAAACAGGATTAGATACCCTGGTAGTCCACGCCGTAAACGATGATCACTAGGTGTTGGGGGTCGAACCTCAGCGCCCAAGCTAACGCGATAAGTGATCCGCCTGGGGAGTACGCACGCAAGTGTGAAACTCAAAGGAATTGACGGGGACCCGCACAAGCGGTGGAGCATGTGGTTTAATTCGACGCAACGCGAGAAACCTTACCAGCGTTTGACATCCTAAGAAGTTTCCAGAGATGGATTCGTGCCGGCTTGCCGGAACTTAGTGACAGGTGGTGCATGGCTGTCGTCAGCTCGTGTCGTGAGATGTTGGGTTAAGTCCCGCAACGAGCGCAACCCCTATTGTATGTTGCTACCATTAAGTTGAGCACTCATGCGATACTGCCTGCGATGAGCAGGAGGAAGGTGGGGATGACGTCAAGTCATCATGCCCCTTATACGCTGGGCTACACACGTGCTACAATGGGCAGTACAGAGAGTTGCCAACCCGTGAGGGTGAGCTAATCTCTTAAAGCTGTTCTTAGTTCGGATTGTACTCTGCAACTCGAGTACATGAAGTTGGAATCGCTAGTAATCGCAAATCAGCATGTTGCGGTGAATACGTTCTCGGGTCTTGTACACACCGCCCGTCACACCACGAGAGTTGGTTGCACCTGAAGTAGCAGGCCTAACCGTAAGGAGGGATGTTCCTAAGGTGTGATTAGCGATTGGGGTGAAGTCGTAACAAGGTATCCGTACGGGAACGTGCGGATGGATCACCTCCTTTCTAAGGAGACTAACTTTTTCTCTATTCGATTGATAGTGTTCTTTACTATCAAACTTGGACATTGGAAACTATATAGTAGATATTGAGAAAATATTCTAAATTAACTAACAATTCATTTTTAAGTCAATCTTAAATTGAGTAGTTAGTCTGTCTAAATAATATGAATTATATTACAAGGTTAAAATATTAAGGGCACACGAAGGATGCCTAGGAAGTAAGAGCCGATGAAGGACGTGGTAAGCTGCGATAAGCTTGGTGGAGTTGCAATCGAACTGTGATGCCAAGATTTCCGAATGGAGAAATCTGCTAAGATGGAGTCTTAGCACGAAAGAGGGAACCGCGTGAACTGAAACATCTAAGTAACGCGAGGAAAAGAAAGTAAAAACGATCCCCTAAGTAGCGGCGAGCGAACGGGGGTGAGCCCAAACCGTAGATGTGCCAAGGATGCAGCCGTTGCATCTACGGGGTAGCGGGAAGATCGTCTGAAGAACTGCAAGGTATTCGACATTATGATACGCCGAACTGGAAAGGTCTGGAAAGGCCTGCCGTAGAGAGTGAAAGCCTCGTACAGGTAAACCGTATCAAATGTATGATCTCTCCCAAGTAGCACGGAACACGAGGAATTCTGTGTGAATCTGCGAGGACCATATCTCGTAAGGCTAAATACTCTTACTTACCGATAGCGCATAGTACCGTGAGGGAAAGGTGAAAAGAACCCCGGGAGGGGAGTGAAATAGAACCTGAAATCGTGTGCTTACAAGCGGTCAGAGCCCTTTGGGGTGATGGCGTGCCTTTTGGAGAATGATCCTGCGAGTTACGTTCAGTGGCAAGGTTAAGTTTAACGGAGCCGAAGGGAAACCGAGTCTGAATAGGGCGACATAGTCGCTGGGCGTAGACGCGAAACCTGGTGATCTAAGCCTGTCCAGGGTGAAGCTGTGGTAAGACACAGTGGAGGCCCGAACTCACCGCCGTTGAAAAGTTGGGAGATGAGGTAGGTTTAGGGGTGAAAAGCCAATCGAACCAGGAGATAGCTCGTTCTCTCCGAAATGCATTTAGGTGCAGCCTTGAGTGTTCAATTATGGGGGTAGAGCACTGAATGACCTAGGGGGCATACTGCTTACCGAAGTCAATCAAACTCCGAATACCATAATTCTAGAGCTCAGGAGTGAGACTATGGGAATTAACTTCCATGGTCAAAAGGGAAACAACCCAGACCACCAGCTAAGGTCCCTAATTATAACTAAGTGGGAAAGGAGGTGGAGATTCACAAACAACCAGGAGGTTGGCTTAGAAGCAGCCATACCTTTAAAGAGTGCGTAATAGCTCACTGGTCGAGAGTCTCTGCGCCGACAATGTAACGGGGCTAAGTTATAAACCGAAGCTGTGGAGTTGCGTAAGCGACTGGTAGGAGAGCGTTCTGTAGGCCGTTGAAGGAGAATCGACAAGAAACTCTGGAGGTATCAGAAGTGAGAATGCAGGAATAAGTAGCGAGAATGGGGGCGAGAATCCCCCACGCCGGAAGACCAAGGGTTCCAGGGTAAAGTTTGTCTCCCCTGGGTAAGCCGGGTCCTAAGCCGAGGCTAGATTGCGTAGGCGAATGGAAAACAGATTAATATTTCTGTGCCACTGATATCAAGTGATGGAGGGACGCAGGAGGTTATGCACGCTGGCGAACGGAAGTGCCAGTTCAAGCATGTAGCGTGGTCTAGTAGGAAAATCCGCTAGACTAAACGTGAGGTGTGATGAGGAGTCGTAAGATGGAAGGTGCAAATACCACACTGCCGAGAAAAGCTTCTAAGCGTTTTAAAGATATTAGTGCCCGTACCCCAAACCGACACAGGTGGTCAGGATGAGAAATCTAAGGCGGACAGGCTAACTCTCGTTAAGGAACTCTGCAAAATAGCCCCGTAACTTCGGGAGAAGGGGTGCCTTTTATGGTGAGCGTACACGCGACGCAAAGCTATGAGAGGCCGCAGTGAAGAGTCTCAGGCGACTGTTTAACAAAAACACAGGTCTATGCTAAGCTGTAAGGCGACGTATATGGGCTGACACCTGCCCAGTGCCGGAAGGTTAAGAGGAGGAGTGAGAGCTCCGAATTGAAGCCCCGGTGAACGGCGGCCGTAACTATAACGGTCCTAAGGTAGCGAAATTCCTTGTCGGGTAAGTTCCGACCTGCACGAATGGTGTAACGATCTGAGAGCTGTCTTGACGGGAGGCCTGGTGAAATTGTATTACCGGTGAAGATACCGGTTACCTGCAGTAGGACGGAAAGACCCCATGGAGCTTTACTGTAGCTTGGTATTGGGTTTTGGCATCGTATGTATAGGATAGTTGGGAGACTATGATGCGTGGTCGCTAGATTACGCGGAGTCACTGGTGGAATACCAACCATACTATGTCGGAATTCTAATTTGAGGTTTGTACCCTCGAAGACAGTGCTAGGTGGGCAGTTTGACTGGGGCGGTCGCCTCCGAAAGAGTAACGGAGGCGTTCAAAGGTTCTCTCAGGTTGGATGGAAATCAACCGCAGAGTGCAATGGCATAAGAGAGCTTAACTGCGAGACTGACGGGTCGAGCAGGTGCGAAAGCAGGACATAGTGATCCGGCGATTCCGAATGGAAGGGTCGTCGCTCAACGGATAAAAGCTACCCTGGGGATAACAGGCTGATTCTACCCGAGAGTCCATATCGACGGTAGAGTTTGGCACCTCGATGTCGGCTCATCGCATCCTGGGGCTGGAGAAGGTCCCAAGGGTTGGGCTGTTCGCCCATTAAAGCGGTACGTGAGCTGGGTTCAGAACGTCGTGAGACAGTTCGGTCCCTATCCACTGTAGGCGTTAGAGTATTGAGAAGATCTGTCCTTAGTACGAGAGGACCGGGATGGACAAACCTCTGATGTACCAGTTGTCACGCCAGTGGCACAGCTGGGTAGTCACGTTTGGAACAGATAACCGCTGAAAGCATCTAAGCGGGAAACTGACTTCAAGATAAGTACTCTTTAAGATACCTTCGAGACTAGGAGGTTGATAGGTTGGGGGTGTAAGAGTTGTGAGACTTTTAGCTGACCAATACTAATATATCGAAGTTTTAACCTTAATATACTACTATATAGTTTCAAGTGTTCAAGAACACAAATAAATATTGATTGGCAACGATAGCTATGGAGGTACACCCAGTAACATTTCGAACCTGGAAGTTAAGCCCATAAACGCTGAAAGTACTTGGGGGGCAGCCCCCTGGGAGGATAGGAAGTTGCCAATCTTTTTTTTTTTTTTGTAAAAAAAATGCTTATAGTAGCATTTTAATTGCCACTATAAGCCCTAATAAAACAACTGTTGTATTAAAGATTTTTTGATTCATTATTTTTAAAAGTTTCTTAGCAAGAAATACACCTAAAAATATTGTAGGAATAGCAATCGATCCTCTAGTTATAGTAAATACGTTGATATTTTTAAATATAAATATATACATGAAAAGCTTTATAAAGTTAATAACCGTAAAAAAAACAGCTCTTGTACCAATAAAATCTTCTTCTTTTTGTTTATAACTAAGTAGATATACGTTGAAAATAGGTCCTGAAACATTTGCTAAATATGATGAAGCACCACCAAAGACTCCAAATAGCCAGGAAAGTTTTGTTAATTTATGTTCGTATTTTTTTAAGAAGAATAAAATACTAGAAAAAATAATGATAGTTGCAATAATTTTTCTAAAAATATCTTCTGAAATAGAATTTGCAAAAATAGACGCGATAACCATTCCAATAACTGAGAAAGGTATGAGTTTCAAAACAATTTTTTTGTCAAAATTATTTCGATATAAGTAAGCAACGTATAAATCTGCAATTAAAAATGGAATAAACATTATTCCGTTTCCTAGTTTTGAACCATATAATGAAACCAATATTGGTGAAAATAAAATCGAAGTTGACATTCCCATTAAACTAAAACCCATTCCAACTCCAATGATAAGCATAAATAAAACTTCTGAAATGTCCATGTTGCCTCCTAAAGTGATATATGAATAATAATAAATATAAATATAATACCACCTAAAATTTTATGACTTTTAAGTACATTTTTTTTATATTTTACTGGAACTTTTTTTACAATAAAAGGAATAGTTCCTAAAATCCAAAATAAACTTAGAAGAAGAATACCACTGAGACCTGTATATTTTTTTAATACTGAAGGATATGCAAAAGCCATACCTAAACCATGTATAGTTCCTAAAATTATTGTTGTTATACCTAAAATTTTATGTAACTGAAGATGACTTAATTTTCCTTTAAGAATTTTATTTAAAAATTCTTTATATTTATAATTAAGAATAAATATAGTTACTGTTAAAATTGCTGAAGTAAAAGCTAAAGAGCCAATAAATTTAATAATATCTTTTAAATCCATAAAAATCCCTCCCAACTGCTTAATATAAATTATATTCTGAATAAACTAAAAAATCCTTTATAAGAATGATATAATATATAAAAAAGAAAGGGAGAGATTATGAGAAAAGTTATATTTTTAGATAGAGATGGAACAATAAATGTAGAAAAATCATATCTTCATAAATGGGAAGATTTTGAATTTGAAAAAAATGCAATAGAAGGATTAAAGAAATTAAAAGATTTAGGTTATGAATTTATAGTTGTTACAAATCAATCAGGAATAGGAAGAGGTTATTATACTGAAGAGGATTTAGTAACACTAAATAATCAAATGACTGAGAAACTAAAAGAGTTCGGAATAGAAATTTTAGAATGTTTTTATTGTCCTCATCATCCAGAAAAAGGTATCGGAAAGTATAAAGTTGATTGTAATTGTAGAAAACCTAATCCTGGAATGTTATTAGAAGGAATCAAAAAATACGATGTAGATATAGAAAATTCCTTTATGATTGGAGATAAAAAAGGTGATTTAGAGGCTGGAAAAAAAGCAGGTTTAAAATCAATTTTAGTTTTAACTGGTTATGGAAAAAAAATAGAAGAAGAAGTTAAAGGGAATTATTTAATTGCAAAAGATTTATTAGAGGTTGTAACGATATTAAAAAAATAAAAAACTGGATATAATCCAGTTTTTTATTTATATAAAAATTTTTATTAAAATAATCGCTATAAAAATTTGACTTAATCCAACTAATAGTCCATAAAGAGATGCTTTAGGACCTTGTTTAACAAGTTCACTAATATTTACTCTCATACCAATACCAGCAAGAGCAACGATTTCAAACTTAGATGAAATTAATTTAAAGGTTTTAGATATTTCGCTAGGAATTAACCCAAAACTAAATAATATACAAAGAATAAAAAATCCTATAATATACCAAGGTATAGATATTTTGTTTTTCTGTTTACTATATGCTTCTTCTTCTAAAGCAAACTCAGTATCTATTTCAAGTTCTTTATTATTAAATTCTCTAGATAACCATAAAACAACAACAACTAAAAATACAATTCTTACAATTTTAAAAATAGTCGCCATTTCAAGAACGTTGTGGTTTACCATACTTCCTGCTGCGATAACTTGTCCAACTGATTGTAAAATACCACCAAGAAGAGCAGAAGTTTGTAAAGTTTCAAAATTATATAGATAACTAGCTATAGGAATCAGAGCAAACATAAGCATAGTTCCTGTTAAATTAACAATTGTAATAGATATCCCTTTATCATTGTCTTCAGCATTAATTACTGGTGAACTAGCACCAATTGCTGAAGATCCACAAACTGCATTTCCACTTGCCATAAGAGCCCTAAAATGTTTAGAAAATCCAAGTTTTTTACCAATGAACATAGTTAAAGCAATTGTTAAAGTCATTTGTAAAAGAATAAAAGCGATACCAGAAACACCAAGTTGAAGAATAGTGCTAATACTTAAAGTACCTCCCAATAAAACAATTGAATATGAAAGTAAATCACTTTCCGAAAATTTAGAACCAGGAGCAAAAATAGTTGATTTAGCAAAAGTGTTTCCAGCTATAAGTCCTAAGAAAATAGCAAGGGGAGCTCCACCGATGCTTGGGACAAATTTCCCAAGAAAAACTCCAAGCTGTGCAATCAAAATACAAAGTAGTAGGCCAGGAATTATCTTCTTAGCAGAATTAAATATACTCAAAATAAAAAACCTCCTAAAATATATTGTTACTTTAATTACAATATAACATAATTTTGTATAAATTAATAGCTTTTTTTGAATCATGGGTCAAATTTTTCAGATGTGGGCTATAAATTGACTAATAAATCTAATTATGGTAATATATTGAGTAACAAATAAGCACAATAAAGCTAGGAAGGACGTAAGGATGTTTGGAGATTTATTAAAGAAGATTTTCGGTACAAGAAATGACAGAGAGATTAAAAGAATCAAGAAATTAGTAACAATGATAAACTCGTTAGAACCTGAAATAGAAAAACTTTCAGATGATGAGTTAAAGGGGAAAACTTACGAATTTAGACAAAGATTAGAGAAAGGCGAAACATTAGATGATGTTTTAGTTGAGGCTTTTGCAGTTGTGAGAGAAGCATCAAAAAGAGTTCATGGAATGAGACACTATGATGTACAATTAATTGGTGGAATTGTACTTCACGAAGGAAAAATAACAGAGATGAAAACAGGAGAAGGAAAAACATTAGTTGCAACAGCTCCAGTTTATTTAAATGCTTTAAGTGGAAAAGGAGTTCACGTTATAACTGTTAATGATTATCTAGCTCAAAGAGATAGAGAGTTAATGGGAAGAGTTTATGAATTTTTAGGATTAACTTCAGGGGTAATTGTAAATGGAATGGAAAATGCAGCAAGAAAAGCTGCTTATGAAGCTGATATTACATATGGTACAAACTCTGAATTTGGATTTGACTATTTAAGAGACAATATGGTTAACAAAGTTGAGGATAAGGTTCAAAGACCTTTAAATTTCTGTATAGTGGATGAGGTTGACTCGATACTAATCGATGAAGCTAGAACGCCATTAATCATATCAGGAGCAGCTTCAGAAACGACAAAATGGTATTCTATTTTCTGCCAGGTAGCTTTTAGATTAGATAGAAGTTTTGAAACGGAAAAAATAAAAGATGCCAAAACAAAAAAAGAGATGAATATTCCTGACGAGCAGTGGGGAGACTATGAAGTAGATGAAAAAGCTAGAAACATAGTTTTAACAGATAAAGGAATTAAAAAAGTTGAACAATTATTAAATATAGATAACTTATACTCACCAGAGCATGTTGAGTTAACTCACTATTTAAATCAAGCCTTAAAAGCAAAGGAACTATTTATAAAAGATAGAGACTATTTAATTAGAGAGGGAGAAGTAGTTATAATTGATGAGTTTACTGGAAGAGCTATGGAAGGTAGAAGATACTCAGATGGTCTTCATCAAGCTATTGAAGCAAAAGAAGGAGTAAATGTTGCTGGAGAAAATCAAACACTTGCATCAATAACACTTCAAAACTACTTTAGAATGTATGATAAATTAGCTGGTATGACAGGAACTGCAGAAACAGAAGCAGCAGAATTTATGCATACTTACGGTTTAGAGGTAATCGTAATACCAACAAATAAACCTGTACAAAGAGTTGATTTCCCTGATTTAGTTTATAAAACAAAAAAAGAGAAAACAGATGCTATTATAAAAAGAATAGAAGAGCTTTATGCAAAAGGACAACCAGTTTTAGTAGGTACTGTATCAATAAAAAGTTCAGAGGAGCTTTCAGAGTTATTAAAAGAAAAAGGTATCCCTCATAATGTCCTTAATGCTAAATTACATGCTAAAGAAGCAGAAATTGTAGCTCAAGCAGGAAGATATCAGGCTGTAACAATAGCTACTAATATGGCAGGTAGAGGAACTGATATCATGCTAGGAGGAAATCCAGAGTTTAGAGCTATTGCAGAGATTGGAAGTAGAGATGCTGGAAATTATCCAGTAATTTTAGATAAATATAAAGTTGAATGTGAAGAGGAAAAGCAAAAAGTAATTTCAGCTGGTGGATTATTTATTTTAGGTACAGAGAGACATGAATCTAGAAGAATAGATAATCAGCTAAGAGGTAGAGCAGGAAGACAAGGAGACCCAGGAGCATCGGAATTCTATCTATGTTTAGAGGACGACCTTATGAGACTGTTTGGATCTGAAAGAATTCAAGGAGTTATGGAAAAGCTTGGACTACCTGAAGGGGAATCAATTCAACATAGAATGATAAACAAAGCTATTGAAAATGCTCAGAAAAAAGTTGAATCAAGAAACTTTGGAATTAGAAAAAATCTTCTTGAATTTGATGATGTAATGAATAAGCAAAGAGAAGCTATCTATGCAAGTAGAAATGAAGCTCTAGAGAAAGAAGATTTAAAAGAAACAATTTTAGGAATGTTAAAATCAAGTATTTCAGACATAGTTGTGGAAAGATTTGTAGGAGAATTTAAAGATGAGTGGGATATTGTTGGAGTTAAAGATGCTCTTCTTGAAAAATATGGATATGAAATAACAGATATGCAAGAATATAAAGCTTTAACAGTGGAAGAATACGCTGATAAAATATATAAAGATATTGAAAAAGATTATGAGAAAAAAGAGGAAGAAATAACTCCTGAAATCATGAGAAAAGTAGAAAAATATGTTTTATTTGAAGTGGTAGATGCTAGATGGAGAGAACATTTAAAAGCTTTAGATGCTTTAAGAGAAGGAATCTATTTAAGATCTTATGGACAAAAAGACCCGTTAGTAGAATATAAAATTATATCTGGAGATATGTACTCTAGAATGTTATCAACAATAAAAACAGAGGCGACATCATATATGTTTAAAGTTGTTGTTAAAAATCCTGAAGAGGAAGTTGTAGAACCAGGGGTAGAAGAGGAACTAGATTTCGATTCAGCTTGTAAGTGTGGAAGTGGAAAAATATACGGAAAATGTTGTGGAAGAGTGTAGGGAGGAAAAATGAAAAAAACTATAGTTCTAGTTGCAATGTTAGCTGCATTAACTGCATGTAGCTCACTAAATAAAAACAATGTTAATTTACAAGAGAAGTATAAAGTTGATACAGTGGCTATGAAAAACTGGGAAGAGACATTCAGCACAGTAATAATAGGAGAGTCTGAATTAGAAGATTGGTACGGAGCAGATCAACCAATAAGCTATTTAGCAAGAAATCAAAAACTAGATCAAAAACAAGTAAAATTTTTAGATTCTTTAAAGACAAAGGGAGAGATAACAGAAGCAGATCAAGAGCAGTTTAACTCTATTCTAGAAAAAACTGTGAAAAAACTTCCAAGAGAGTACTATTTAAAAGATGAAAACTTTAAAGACCCTGCAGGATTAGCTAAATATATGGTAACTCAATCATATGTAAGAATGGCAAATCCATCTAATCATATAGCTAATGAAGTTGCTACAAAAGAGGAGTGGGCTGAAATAGTTGAATTCTCTAAAAAGAGTGACTTATCAGAAAAAGAGATAAAAAGATTTAGAAAACTTCTAAACAAATTTATAAAAAGAGGAGAGTTCTTTGATTCAAAATCATGGTATTTTGTAGAAGTATCTCCTAGAGTTGTACAAGTAAATGATATTTACAAGAAAAAAGAGAAGACAAAGTTAGAGAAGAATAATATAAATGCAAAGGCTTTATACCTTGCTTATTCAGAGTATTTTTCAAAATTAGAAAAGTGGGATGACTAAAAAACTGTGGCGCCTTTAGAGATAAAGGTGCCATTTTTACTTAAGGGAGGAGTCTTATGAAGGATTTAAGTGAAAGGTATGATTTACATACTCATACAACATATTCAGATGGAACATTTACTGTGAAAGAGCTTTTAAATAGAGCTAAATACATTGGTTTAAAAGGAATAGCAATAACAGACCATGATACAATGGAAGGTATTTCTGAGGGGAAAGAGATAGCTCGTGAACTAGATTTAAAATTTATACCTGGAATAGAGTTTTCATGTTCTTATCAAGGATATGAGATTCACATTTTAGGATATTTTTTAAATGACAAATCGGAAAAATTAGCGTCAAAACTAATAGAGCTAAAAAAAGCTAGAAAAGAAAGAAATGAAAAAATTATTAAAAAATTAAATAATTTAGGCCTTAAAATAACAATGGAAGAGATAGAAAAAGAAGCTACAGGAACTATTGTAAGCAGAGCTCACATCTGTAATGTTATGATGAATAAAGGATTTGTTTATTCAAAAGGTGAGGCTTTTAAGCAGTACTTAGGAAGAAATGGTGTAGCTTATGTAGAAAAAGGTAGCTCAGATCCTATTGAGATTATAAAGCTTATAAAGGAATGTAAGGGAATCTCAGCTCTAGCTCATCCTAGTTTAATTTGTGATTCAAGAGAAAGAACAGAAAAGATAATAGATATTCTTTTAGAGGCTGGATTAGATGGATTAGAGGTAGAGTATAGTTCATATACCCCTAAAGAGATTAAATACTACAGAAAATTAGCCACAGAAAAAGGTTTGTTGAAAGTTGGGGGATCAGATTTTCATGGTGGAAATAGAGTGGGAGTAGATATTGCTCATGCTTCTATTAAAGAAGAGGATATAAAAGATTTATTAGAAAGAGAAAGCAAGGAGGAAGTAAAATGATTATAGTAACAGGAGCAGCTGGATTTATAGGAAGCGCTTATATTTGGAAATTAAATGAGATGGGAATAAATGATATATTAGCTGTTGATAAATTAAGAACTGAGGAAAAATGGTTAAATTTAAGAAAGAGAGATTATGCTGACTGGTGTGATAGAGATGAGCTTTTTGCATGGCTTGAAAATGAAGAAAATGCAAGTAAAGTAACAGCAGTTTTACATATGGGAGCTATATCAGCAACAACTGAGAAAGATGGAGATCTTTTAATGAAGAATAACTATGAGTATTCAAAAAAGTTATGGGATTTCTGTGCTGATAGAAATATTGTGTATGTATATGCCTCTTCAGCAGCTACTTATGGTGGAGGAGAGCAAGGTTATAGTGATGAGGGAACTCCAGAAGAACTAAAAAAATTAATGCCATTAAATAAATATGGATATTCTAAAAAATTCTTTGATGATTGGGCATTTAAGCAGGAGAAAGCTCCAAAACAATGGATAGGAGCTAAATTCTTTAATGTATATGGGCCACAAGAGTATCATAAAGGAAGAATGGCTTCAATGGTATTCCATACATTTAACCAATTTAATGAAAATGGTGGAGTAAAACTATTTAAATCTCATAAAGAGGGATATAGAGATGGGGAGCAATTAAGAGATTTCATCTATATTAAAGATGTTGTAGATATGCTATATTTCTGTATGTTTAATGAAGTTCCATCAGGAGTTTATAATATAGGAACAGGAGAAGCAAGAAGCTTCCATGATTTATCAATGGAAACTATGAAAAATGCTAGCGAAAACTTTGAATTAAAAACAGAAGAAGTAATAGAGTTTGTTCCAATGCCAGAGGATTTAAGAGGAAGATATCAATACTTTACACAAGCTTCAATGAGAAAATTAAGAGAAGCAGGTTATACTAAAGAGTTTTGTTCTTTAGAGGATGGAGTAGCTGACTATGTAAAATATCTTAAAAAAGAGGATAGCTACCTATAGGAGGAGATGAAATGAATCCATTTTTACTAGTTATTATACTGGGAATTGTAGAAGGGATGACAGAGTTTGTTCCTGTAAGTAGTACAGGTCATATGATATTAGTGGAGAGATTTATAAACTCTCCTCTTGTATCTAAAAGTTTTATGGATAACTTTTTAGTAATTATTCAGTTTGGAGCTATTTTATCAGTTGTAGCTTACTTTTGGAAAGATTTAACTCCTTTTGTAAAAACAAAAGAGGAGTTTAAAGAGAAATTTTCTTTGTGGACAAAGATAATAGTGGGAGTTTTACCTGCAGGAGTTATTGGATTGTTAGCAGATGATTATATATCTGAATTTTTTATGGATAACACAACAGTAGTTGCAAGTATGCTTATACTTTATGGTATTATTTTTATTTTAGTTGAAAGAAAAAATTTAAAAGGTAAAGTAACTTCAATAAAGCAGATGTCATATAGATTGGCTTTTACAATTGGATTTTTCCAATGTTTAGCTATGATTCCGGGAACATCACGTTCAGGAGCGACGATAGTGGGATCTTTACTTTTAGGTGTATCTAGAGCGGCAGCAGCAGAGTATTCATTTTTCTTAGCTATTCCAACAATGGCAGGAGCAACTCTACTGAAGCTCCTAAAAAATGGACTTAATTTTACAACTTTAGAATGGCAACTTTTAATAGTGGGATCTGTGGTTTCTTTTGTTGTAGCATATGTTGTTATTAATTGGTTTATGGGATATATAAAAAAGAGAACTTTTGTGGCTTTTGGAGTATATAGAATCATAATTGGAATTTTAGTTTTATTATTAATGAAATAGGAAGTGGTGTATTTAAGTGTCAATAGTTACTAACTTTCCTCTAAGTGAAAAAAGTTTAGAGGAGTTTGTAAGAATTATGTTACCTAAAGAAGTAGGTAAAGATATAAAAGGTGAAGTAAGTTATAAAGAGAATAAGATAATTGTAAAAGCTGAAATAGATGGAAAAGAAGCTATAATGGAAGAGGAGAATTTAGAGCATATAATTGAAGATCAAAATTTAATAATGTTAAAAGGAGGTCTATTAAAAGCTCTTAATAAAAATTATCCATGGGGTAGTTTAATTGGTGTAAGGCCTACTAAAATGACTAGACGACTTATGCAAATGGGATTTTCAAAAGAAAGAGTTAGAAATCTTTTAAATAATATGTACCTTGCTAATTTTGATAAAATAGATCTTTTAATGAGAGTTATTGAAACAGAGGAAAAATTATTAAATAAAGATGCAATGAATATGTATATAGGTATTCCTTTTTGTCCATCTAAGTGTAGATATTGTTCTTTTGCTTCTTATGAAATAAATAGTAGTTTAGGTCGTTTTTATCCAAAATTCGTAGAAACACTTTTAGAAGAGATTGAGCTTGTAGGAGAACTTTCAAAAAATAAAGGTTATAAATACGAATCATTGTATATAGGTGGTGGAACACCAAGTATTTTAACAGAAGAGGATACTGAAAAAGTTTTAAAAGCAGTTCATAAAAATATAGATCTTTCAAATTTAAAAGAGTTTACCTTTGAAGCTGGAAGAGAAGATGCTATAACTAAAAGAAAACTAGAGATTCTTAAGGAATATGGAGTAGATAGAGTAAGTTTAAATCCTCAGACATTTAAAGAACAGACTTTGAAAGATTTAAATAGAACGTTCAATAGAGAACATTTTGATGAAGTGTATAGAGATATAAAGGAGATTGGATTTATATTGAATATGGACTTAATATTAGGATTACCTGGTGAAAGTGTTGAAGATATATTAAATACTTTGAACGAGCTTGAAAAATATGATATAGAAAACTTAACGGTTCATGCCTTAGCTAAAAAAAAGGGATCACCTCTATATCATGAAGATTTTGAGGAATCTGAAGTTGAAAGAATGTTAGTTGAAAATGCAATAAGTGAACTTGTAAAAAGGAAAGGAATGGAACCTTACTATATGTATCGTCAAAAAAATAGTTTAGATTGGGGAGAAAATGTAGGATACTCTATTCCAGGAGCTGAATCTAGATTTAATATAGAGATGATAGAAGAAAATCAACAAACTATGGGTCTTGGTGGTGGAGCTATAAGTAAAGCCATTCATAAAGAAACAGAATATATTGATCAAATAGAAAGATTAGTTAATCCTAAAGATCCAGCATTATATATTGCAGAGATGAGAATGAGACACAATAAGAAAATAGAACTTTTTTCTAAGGAGATATAATATGAAAAAGTTAATTTTTTCAATTTTAATTTTATTAATATCAACTTTTTCTTATGGAATAATTGAAAGTGAATTTAAAGTTATTGAGAGTAAAAATACACTAGATGCTCAAAATTTACTTTTAGATATTAATAAAGCAAGTAAAAGTGATATGTTAAAAAACGGAATATCTCAAAGTTATGTGGATAAAATAATAGAATATAGAGATATAACTGGTGGATATAAAAAATTAAACGAAATGACTAGAATATCTGGAATTGGAAAAAAGACTTATGAAAAGCTAAAAGTAAAGTTTAAAGAGCCACAAAATATTAAACTAAATAGATTTAATATCAATAAGGCAGATGATAAAACTTTAATATATTATGGATTTAGTAAAAAAGAGATACAAAGCATTAGAAAATACCATGAAAATAGTACTATTAGAAATAATTTGGAATTAAAAAAAATTATTTCCAGTAAAAAATATGAAGATTTAAAAGATTATATCGATTATTAGAGGTGAAAAAATGAGTAGATTAATTAGAGGTGTAAGTAAAAATGCAAGATTTGTTCTTGTAGATACAAAAGATATTGTACAGGAAGCTTTAGATATTCATAAGTGTAGTCCAACTGCTATATCAGCTTTTGGAAGACTTCTTTCAGCTGGAGTTATGATGGGAGCAACCCTAAAAGGAAATGATATACTAACACTTAGAACAATGACAGATGGACCTTTATCAAGTATGGTAGTAACAGTTGATAAGGATGGTGTAAAAGGTTATGTTTCAAATCCAGAAGCAGATTTACCAGCAAAAGAGAATGGACAACCAGATGTTCAAGCTTTAGTAGGAAGAGGAACTTTAAATGTTATCAAAGATTTAGGTTTAAAGGATCCTTATGTTGGAGTATCAACAATAGAAAGCGGAGAGATTGCATATGATATTGCATATTATTATGTAACTTCAGAGCAAACACCTACAGTAATAGCTTTAGGTGTAGATTTAGAAAATGAAACAACTGTTAGATCAGCTGGTGGATACATGATTCAGCTTTTACCAGATGCAGAAGAAAATTTTATAGTAGAGTTAGAGAAGAAAATAGGAGCTATTAGAAGTGTAACAGAATTATTTAAAGGTGGAATGGATTTAGAAAGAATCTTACACCTTTTATATGAGGATATGAATGATGAAAGTCATGAGAAATTAGTAGAACCATATGAAATTTTAGACTCAAAAGAGATAAAATATAATTGTAATTGTGATAAAGAGAAATTCTATAAAGGAATTATAACTTTAGGAAAAGAGCAATTAGAAGAGATATTAGCTGAAAGAGGAGAGGTAGAAGCTGAGTGTCATTTCTGTGGAAAGAGATACTCATTTAAAAGAGAGGATTTAGGTGAGATATTGTGATTAAATTAATAGGGGTATTAATTATTCTAATTGGATTTATAATCAAATTAGATACTATAGCTGTTGTTTTAATAGCTGGAATAGCAACAGGACTTGTTGCGGGAATTGACTTTATCGAGGTTTTAAATATTTTAGGAACAGCTTTTGTTCAAACTAGATATATGACATTATTACTTTTAACACTTTCTGTAGTTGGAATACTAGAAAGAAATGGTTTAAGAGAAAGAGCTTCAATTTGTATATCAAAACTAAAAGGTGCAACAGCTGGAAAAGTATTATCAATATATGTAACAGTAAGAATGTTAGCAGCAGTTTTATCTATGAGATTAGGTGGACATGTTCAATTTATTAGACCATTAATTTATCCTATGGCAAAAGGTGCTATTGAGAAGGATGGAGTAGTATCAGAAGAGTTAGATGAAGATTTAAAAGGAATAACTAACGCTTCAGAGAATTATGCTAACTTCTTTGGACAAAATGTTTTCGTAGCATCTTCAGGAGTTCTTTTAATTGTTGGAACTTTACAAGAGTTAGGTGTAAAAGTAGAAGCATACGATGTAGCTAAAGCTTCAATACCAGTTGCACTAATAACTTTAGTATTAGCATATTTCCAATACTACCGTTTAGATAGAAAAATTAAAAAGTTAAGAGCAAAGTAGGAGGCAAAATTAATGGATGTAAAGATGTTATTAGAATTTATGTATATACTTTGCGGAATTATTTTATTAATAAGTGGTGTATATTCATTTTTAGATAAAAATAATCCTAAAAGAATAGGATCAGCGGCATTTTGGATGATATTTGGTTTCTTATTTATTGGTGGGCCACATGTAAATCCATCAATAGTAGGAGGGTTACTACTAGTAATGGGAGTTTTAAGTGCTACAAAATCTGTTTCACTTGCTTCGTTTACAACGAGTACAGAGGAGTTTAGAGAAAAGCAAGCTCATAAAATTGGAAATATGTTATTTGTTCCAGCTGGTTTGATAGGAGTTGTAGCTTTTTCGATAGCTCAATTTACAAAATTAGGTGGTTTAATAGGATTAGGAATTGGAGCGATAGTTGCCTTAATTGTTACTATGATAGTAACAAAAGAAAAGTTTGATAAAATTCCTTATGATTCAAGTAGAATTTTACAACAGATGGGTCCAACAGTTATTTTACCACAACTTTTAGGATCTTTAGGTTCTGTATTTGCTAAAGCTGGAGTTGGAACTGTAATTGCTGGAATAATGGGAAGTGTGGTTCCAGAAGGAAATATTTTAGCAGGAGTAACTGTTTATTGTTTAGCAATGGCTATATTCACAATGATTATGGGAAATGGATTTGCGGCTTTTGCAGTTATAACAGCAGGAATAGGTTATCCATTTGTTATAGCTCAAGGTGGGAATCCAGCAGTAGTTGGAGCGCTAGGATTAACAGCAGGATTCTGTGGAACTTTATTAACACCAATGGGAGCTAACTTCAATATAGTTCCAGCATCGATACTAGAGATGAAAAATAAAAATGGTGTAATATTAAAGCAAGTAGGTGTAGCGGTACCTCTTCTTGCAATACATGTTGTATTAATGTATTTCTTAGCATTTTAATTTTTAGGAGGTAGTGTAATGAAAGTTTTAATTACAGGTTTTGATCCATTTGGAGGAGAAAGTATAAATCCAGCGTGGGAAGCAGTGAAGGCAATGAAAGATAATATTGATGGTATAGAGGTAATAAAATTACAAATACCAACAGTTTTCAAAAAATCAGCTGAAAAACTATTTGCAGGAATAGAAGAGCATAAACCAGATGCTGTTATATGTATTGGACAGGCTGGTGGAAGATACGATATGTCGGTTGAAAGAATAGCTATTAATATGGATGATGGTAGAATTCCAGATAATGAAGGATATCAACCAATCGACACTCCAGTTTATGAGGATGGAGAAAATGCTTACTTTGCAACACTTCCTATTAAAGGAATCGTTGAAGAGATTAAGTTAGCAAAAATACCAGCATCGGTATCAAATACGGCTGGAACATATGTATGTAATCATATAATGTACTCATTACTTTATTATATATCAAAAAACAATTTAAATGTAAAAGGTGGATTTATTCATGTTCCTTATATAACAGAGCAAGTTGTTGATAAGAAAAATATGCCTTATATGGAAGTTACAACTATAACAAAAGCATTAGAGTGTGCAGTTCAAGCTTTAAATAAATATGAAATTGATGTAAAAGTTTCAGGTGGTAAAGAGTTTTAATGAAAAAAGCCCGTCGTAATGATGGGCTTTTTTACTATTCTTCAATAATACCAAGAACTTCATCTAACTCTAATAAAATTTGTTCTTTAGAAGAGTCATTTATTTTGATTCCAGATTTTTTAGAAAAGATAACTTTATCATTAATATTAAATAAAGAGTTTACTTCAGAATTAGAGCTTAAAGAGATTATTTCTCCAACTCTGTAATTTTTTTCCTCGTTATTTTGAATTAATATAATTCCTGTAGATGTTTTTTCTTCTAAATTTATAGTTTTAACAAGAATTCTTTTACCAATAGGTTTAATTTTCATTTTTACCTCCTAAAATATTTTAAGATAATAAAATTGTAGCAAAAAAAAATAAAAAAGCAATAAAAATAAAAGAAGAGATGACGGGAACATCTCTTCTTAAAACGGGTTTCAACCAATCAACTGGAGGGTTGCTGGTTATTTATATAATAAGTTTAGCACCTTATTATTAATTTATGATATAATTAAATAAAGATACGTTGTTTATTTAATTTAGTAAAAAAAATACCTAAAAAAAACGATATGAGTTTTACAAGGTAAAATATACATTAAAAAAAAGGGTTTGTCAATAAAAAAATAAAGGAGACGGGGATGGATTTTAAAAGTCAAAATAAAAACATTACAAATTTATTGAAATTTATTAATCAATGTGGTGGGTCTAATAAATTGGAAATAGCTGAAAACATAATGGTTTCACCAGCTGCGTTAACAAAAATTTCTAAAAAATTACTTGGGGATAATGTATTAGTTGAAAAAAAGTATATAGATGAAAATAATAGAAAAAAAAATCTTTTACTAATAAATTATGAAAGATTTTGTTCAATAGGTGTACTAATCGAAGAAAATTTTACAAAGGTTATTTTAACAAATTTAAAAAATGATGTTTTGGGTGAATTAAAATTTGAAAATAACTATAATGGTGATTTTGACGAGTATTTAAAAGCTTTGCTTGAATTTATTGAAAAACTTGCAAAAGAAAATAAAGTTTTACCTGAGAAAATATTAGGTGTTGGTGTTGTGGTAACTAATGAGTTTATTGTAAAAAAATCACTAGATTTATTTAAAGAGGATAGATTTTTAACTTTAAAAAAATCTATCATGGATAAATTTTCAGGATATGTATTTGTAGAAACTGAAATTAGAGCAGAAGCTTTATATGAAGCTTTTTTAGCTCCAGAATATAAAGATTTTTTCTTGGTCAAGTATGGAGAAAAAAGAGGAAGTGCTATTATTATAGATAATAAGCTTGTAAATCCAGCTATTTCTCATTATAGATCAATGGGAACTAGACATTTTATAGTAGAGCCTAACTCAGATATATATTGTGAAATTTGTAAGAAAAAAGGATGCTTTGATACAATGGTTTCTCCTAAAAATATATTTGAAGAAATTTTAAAGGAAAATAATTATTCAAATCGTATAGTAGAAATGTATAAAAATATGAGTTTTGAAGAGTTTATAAAAAGGGCAGAAAGCGGAGAGATAACAGAGTGTAAAGCACTTAGAAAAGTAGCAAGATATATTGCAATTCTTATGATTAATCACAATAATTTATTACCTTTAGATACTTTTTTACTTTCTGGAAGAGTATTTAAAAGTTCGCTTTTCCTAAATTATTTAAAAATGTATTTACAAGAGTTTCAACTAGGAGAGGTTCATGAAAAACTTATAGTTTTAGATAAACATGTATTTAGAGAAGAGCTAGTAGCTTCATTCTTACCAATAAACTATATTTTTTATAATTATCACTTTCAAGATAATTTAGAAGAATAAATTTTAAGAGATAGAAATCTATCTCTTTTTTTAATGGATAAATTTCATATAGTAAAATAAAGATAAAAAAATAAAAGTTAACTTTTCTTTTAAAAATAAGGGTTTATAGATAAAAATAAAATAAAAAAATAATTTACTAAGAAAAATTATATTTACAAATTTAAAAAAATATTGTATAAAGAATACAGTGGAAAAGAAATATTTTTTTACTATAAAAAATTATTTCTCAAAATAACACAATTAAAAATCGGAGGGGATTTTATGAAAAAATTAGCACTTTTTTTAGGATCTTTACTTGTTGTAGGAACTGCAGTTCAAGCTAAAGAGGTTGTTGTAGCTCCAGTTGAAGTATCGAAAGAGATTATTGTTGTAGCTGAGCCTGTAGTTGAAGAGGTTGTAGCACCTGTATTTAGACCAACAGGTTATATTGGAGTAGAGTATAGAGCATATGGAAAGACTGAAGGACATGGAGATAGAGTAGCTCCAGGATTTGGAACAGATCCAGGTGTGGCTCAAGATGAGTGGAATAGAGGTTCAAATAAATATTCAAGACTTGAGACAACTTTTGGTGTTCAAGCAACTGAAAATTTCTCGCTAGAAGGAAGAATTAGAGATTTTAACAATTTAGAAAATGGTGATTCAAATGATAATTATAGTGCACAGGATGGAACTGAAACAAGATTAAGAGCTTACTATAAGCATAACGATTGGTTTACTTCAAGAGTACAGTATAAAGATGAAGAAGACAATTCTCAAAATTTAGAGTACCAGGCAAGATTTATAACATACAAAAATGAAGGTGGATTATTAAGTAGCTTAATCCTAGCTCCAAAAGTATATCATTCATTCCCAAAAGATGGTGGGTCTAACTATATGAATACTATCGGTATGGATATCGAGTATGCAGGTAACTTACCATTAGGATTTACTTGGGATGGTACAATTTATTTAGATCAAAACTTCTATGGACAAGATTTCCATACAAATGCTAACTTAACAGATAATAAAGATAAAGATTTTACTGCAACATGGGAAATCTACTTACGTAGAAACTTTGCATTATATACAACTGATGCATATGCGATAGACTTCAATTTTGAAGGTGGATATGATCCATACGTATTTGGACAATATGATAAATATACTAAAGATAGTAATGGTGAAACTACTAAATCACCTAAGACAACTTATAGCTTATATACACTATTAACTTTAGATGCAACATATAAAATTACAGAAAATGTAGCTGTAAATGCTGGAGTAGGAGCAGAGTATAGAAACTGGGATAATATAGATCAAAGTTCAGCTTCTCACTGGAGATGGCAACCACTAGCATATGCTGGAATGAAAGTAACATTCTAATAGATATCTAATTAAAAAACCCTTGGATTAATCCAAGGGTTTTCTTTTTTATAATCAATTTTTTAATATCCTCCATAGTTGTCAGCAGCTAAAATAGCAGCTAAAACTTTTTCAGGAGTAACTTTAAAAGGCATATTATGAATTGTTTCTCCTGGTGCACAAGCAAGTTTAGCAACTTCTAAAAGTTTTTCTCTTTCGATGGAATTAACTCCTAAATCCTCTAGAGATGTTGGGAGCCCAATGTTTTTACAGAAAAATAAAACTTCATCAATCTCTTCCATAGGTGCATTTTCAAGGAATAGTTGAACTAAAGTTCCAAAAGCTACTTTTTCACCATGATATAAGTCATGACACTCTTCAAGAGCTGTTAACCCGTTGTGAATAGCATGAGCAGCAGCGAGTCCGCCACTTTCAAATCCAATACCACTTAAATATGTATTAGCTTCAATAATATTTTCAACTGCCTTTGTACAAACACATTTTTGTGCAGCAAACATAGCTTTTTCTCCATCTGCTATAAGTGTATCAAAGCATAGTTTAGCAAGAGCCATAGCAGCTTTAGTAGGAAGTCCACCACCCATATTTAAAGCTCCTGATTGCTCACATGCTCTAGCTTCAAAGTATGTTGCTAAGGCGTCGCCCATTCCACTAGCTAAAAGTCTAGCTGGAGCCTTAGCAATGATCTCTGTATCCATTAAAACGATATTTGGATTACTTGGTAAAATTAAATATTCATCAAAAATACCATCATCTGTGTAAAGAACTGATAAAGCACTACAAGGAGCATCAGTTGATGCAATAGTAGGAACAATTATAACGGGAAGATTTGAATAATAAGCGAGAGCTTTTGCAGTGTCTAATGTTTTCCCACCTCCAACTCCAATAATAATCTCAGATTTTTTTTCTTTTAGAATTTCTTTTAATCTGTTAATCTCATTTTTAGAGCACTCTCCATTAAAAAGTTCAAAAGTTGCAGTTAAATTTTCTTTTTTAAAACTTTCTTTTATAATATCTTCAGTTATACTCATAACAAAGTTATCAGCAATAATAAAAGCATTTTTTTTAGCATATTTAGCAATATTGCTTAAAGAGTTAGCTCCCTGAATATATTTACTTGGTGATAAAATAATGTTTTCCATTTAATACCTCCATAACCTTTAATAAAAAAGAACTTTCATATCTATTTATTACCACTAAACTCTTAATTTGTAAATAGAAAAGTGGTATAATTTAATAAAAAAAGGATGGTGGAGCATGCTAAAACTTTTTGATTTAGTTGAAGAGAGTGAGCCGAAAAAAAGAATAGATGAATTAAGAAAAGAGATAGAGCGTTATAACTATTATTATTATACTAAAAATGAATCTATAATCTCAGATTTTGAATTTGATAAACTTTTAAAAGAGTTAGAAAAATTAGAAAAAGAATACCCAGAATTTAAAGAGGATATATCTCCAACAAAACATGTGGGAGCCATTGATTTAAAAGAAACTAAGTTTAAAAAAGTTATTCATAAAAAGCCTATGTTAAGCTTAAGTAACTCATATAATATCGAGGATGTAGTTGCTTTTACAGAGAGAATAGAAAAAAATCTTGAGTATAAGCATGAAAAATTAGAATATGTTCTTGAGTTAAAGTTAGATGGAGCTAGTATAAGTATAACTTACGAAAAAGGTCAACTTGTAAGAGCAGTAACAAGAGGCGATGGAATAGAGGGAGAGGATGTTACAGAAAATATCTTAGCTATTAATACAATTCCTAATTACTTAAAAGAGGATGTTGATTTAGAGGTTAGAGGAGAGATTGTACTTCCTTTAAGTCAATTTGAAAAATTAAATGAAGAAAGATTAAAAAATGGTGAAGAGATATTTGCTAACCCAAGAAATGCAGCTAGTGGTACTTTAAGACAGCTAGATTCAGAAATAGTTAAAGAAAGAGGATTAGATGCTTATTTCTATTATGTAGTGGAACCTTTAAAATATGGTTTTAAAACTCATAGAGAGAGTTTAGATTATTTAGACAAAGTAGGAATAAAAACAACTGGAGTAGCTGAGGTTATTGATGACTTAACTATTATGGAAAAAAGAATAGCTTATTGGGAGATTGAAAGAGAGAAGCTAGACTTTGAAACAGACGGGTTAGTGATAAAGTTGGATAATATAGATTTATGGGATGAAGTTGGATATACAACAAAAAGTCCAAGATGGGCAATAGCTTACAAATTTCCAGCAAAGCAGGTAACAACTAAACTTTTGGGTATAACTTGGCAAGTTGGAAGAACTGGAAAAGTTACTCCTGTAGCAGAGTTAGAAGAGGTTGAACTATCTGGAAGCAGAGTTAAAAGAGCTAGTTTACATAATATGGATGAGATTTTAAGAAAAGATATTAGAGTTGGAGATAGAGTATTCATAGAAAAAGCAGCTGAAATTATTCCACAAGTTGTAAGTTCTATAAAAGAGGTTAGAACAGGAGAGGAAAAAGAAGTTGTTCCTCCAACAAACTGCCCAGTGTGCGAATCAGTTTTAGAAAAAGAAGATGGGTTAGTTGATTTAAAGTGTGTAAATCCTAACTGTCCAGCAATTATTCAAGGAAGTATTGAGTATTTTGTTTCTCGTGATGGAATGAATATAAGTGGATTTGGAAGTAGAATTGTAGAAAGAATGCTAGAGTTAAATTATATAAAAGATATCACCGATATATATAATTTAGGAGAACGTAAAGAAGAACTTATACAATTGGATAAGATGGGAGAAAAAAGTGTAGAGAAACTTTTAGCTTCAATAGAAAAAAGTAAAGAGAGACCGTATTCTAAAACACTATATGCTTTAGGAATACCTTTTGTTGGAAAATTTTTAGGAAATGTTTTGGCAAAGAAAAGTAAAAATATAGATAGATTATCTCAAATGTCTAAAGAGGAACTTTTAGAGATTGATGGTGTTGGTGATAAAGTTGCTGAGTCTGTTTATAACTTTTTTAGAGATGAAAAATCAATGATAATTGTAAAAAAGTTAAAGGATTATGGAATAAATTTTGGAAAATCAGATGAAGATGTTGAAGAGAAAATTATAGAAAATGGCAAATTTTCAGGAAAGACCTTCCTATTTACAGGAAAATTACAAAGATTTAAAAGAGAAGAGATTAAAGATTTAATAGAATCTCTAGGTGGAACAAATTTATCATCAGTAAGTAAAAAGCTTGATTATTTAATTGTTGGAGAAGATGCAGGTAGTAAATTAACAAAGGCAAAAGAGATTGGAACAATAAATATTTTAACAGAAGATGAATTTATAGAGTTAACAAAGTAATAAAAACCTCCCTAGGATTAATCCTAGGGAGGTTTTTATATATATATTAGCACTTTATTTATAAATTATTTATTAAGCAGCTTCAGTTTCATTTAAAGACTTCTCATATACTCTTAAGAAAGGAATGTATAAGAAGAATGAAACAGCAACTAATCCACAACTTAGGATAAACGCAGTAATACTGAAGTTAGTAGCAAGTAATGCTCCGATTGGTCCTGGAGTTGTCCAAGGAACAAGAGTTATAATTTTTCCTACTAAGTCAAACTTTGTAGCAAACCATGCTATACAAGCATTTAATACTGGGATTCCAACGAATGGAATGAATAATAATGGGTTCATTACAATAGGTGCTCCAAACATTATTGGTTCGTTGATATTGAATACTGCTGGAATAACTGAAAGTTTTCCAATTGATTTAATATGTGCATTCTTACTTACAGACATAGCAAGTGCAAGTCCTAAAGTAGCTCCAGCTCCACCGATATAAACATAAGCATCAAGGAATCCTCCTGCAAATATCTTAGGTAAAGCTTCACCAGCTTGAAGAGCAGCTTGGTTAGCAGCAAGGTTAGATAGAGTTATAGAGTTAATAATAGCTATAACGATATTTGTTCCGTGTAATCCAGCAAACCATAAAAGGTGAGTGATTATGATGATGAAGATTACAGAGATTAATGAATCAGACATATTTAATAATGGTGCAAAAGCTTTTAAGATAATCTCAGGAACCATGATGTTTAAACTCTTCATTGCAAATATGTTCATTGCGTGGAAGATAATTGTAACAAATACGATTGGGATTAATAACTCAAAAGATTTAGCTATTGCAGGTGGTACAGAATCAGGTAATTTAATAACAAACTTCTTTTGTACTAATAGTCTGAATATTTCAATAGCTATTATTGCTCCTAGGATAGCTGTAAATAGTCCTTTAGCGTCAAGATATCTAGCGTCCATAATTGGCATCCATCCACCGTCAGGTATAAGGAATAGAGCTCCAGCACCCTCTGCTTGACCAACAGGTAACCAATCTAATTTAGCTGAAACTAGTAAAAATGCATACATTGATAAGAATCCACCAGTTGTACCATTAAGACCATAGCTATTAGATAAAGACATTCCAATTCCATAAGAAACGAATAAAGACATAATTCCCATACTTACATAGAAAGGCTGTACTAAATCTCCTTTAAAAGCTCCCATTAAATTAGCGTACCATTCCATATAAAGTACGTTATTAGGATCAGTAAATGGTAGGTTTACCATTAAAAGGATAAATGAACCAATAATTAAGAACGGCATTGTGTAAACGAAACCGTCTTTGATTGCATTTAAATATCTGTTTTGTCCAACTTTGGCAGCAACAGGCATAAGTTTTTCTTCAATAAGATTCATAAAGTTACTCATAAATTTTTCCTCCGTTTTTTAGTTTTATTATATCAAATTTTATAGAAAGGGGTGGAGGAAAAAACTTCCCCTCCCCATAATTTTTATATTTGTCAAATTAGAATTTGTAGTTTAGTCCTACATAAGCCCAGATTAAATCAATATCGTGGTCTCCGTTAGGTTGTGTCCAAGAGAATAACTTATCATCATTTTTATAAGTTCTCGTATTGTGCTCATAAGCAACTCCTACGAAAGTAGAGAAAGCTTCATTGATAATATAGTTAGCCATTAACTCATATCTAATTTTGCTTCCAAATTTATTTTCGTATTGTTCAATATATCTACCATCCCATTTAGCATCATGAGTTCTGTCTAAAGTTAATCTAATTCTAGGCATGATAGTTAATTTTTCAGTAGCTTGATATGGCATCATAAATCTAATTTGAGTTTCAACCATTTCATAAGAATCATACATCTCTCCAGTTGTATAGATAGTTGGATTAAATGATAACTTATCAGTTAATTTGAATGAAGGACCGAAATCTCCTTCCCAATACCATCCGTTGTCTCTAGAAACTTCTCCAGTTTTTGTAGTTTCTTTATCTCTATCGATACCAGCAACTAACCAACCTGCTAACATTCCGTTGAAATGATTAAAGTCAGTTCCTAACTCATATCTATCTCTTGTCCAGTTATTATGATAAGTTTCTCTATTATAGTCTCTAGTTCTTTCTTCATTTCTATATTTTAAGTGGAATCCTTGATTAGCAAAAACTTGATATCTAACTTTCCAATCTACTCTTAAAGACTCCCAGTTAGCGTTTGATTTATCTACAGATAAATCCCCACCAAATCTTTTTTCAACATTTAAATCTAAAGTTAATTTTCCTTTTGAAGCTGATACTCCAGTTCCCCAGAAAGTTCCGTCTTCGTCATCTCCACTAGCAACTCTAGATCCGTTATCAAAATCTTCGAATTCTAAATAAGTTCTACCAGCAAAAGTCCACTTATCTTCAGGAACTTCAACCATAGTCATAACTTGAGTCTCTTCGTTTACATTTTCTTCTCTAATCTCCCCAGCAACAGGTGCAATTGTTTCAGTAGTAGTTGTAGGCCCTGCTACAACCTCTTTAGCAAAAACGTTTGTACCTAATAATGATAAAGCAGCTAATAAATAAAGTGATTTTTTCATTTGTTACCCTCCCGTTTTTTAATATAAAAGTGTTATTGTTATTCCTTATTTTAATTATTTAGATAAGCTTAAAGCAAAGTCTAAAATTTTCTTACCGTTTAAAGTTCCGTAAGCCATAGTATCGATTACATCTAAAGGTTTTCCAGCTTCAGCAGCTATAGCAGCTAATTCAGCTTTCTTAAATCTAACTTGTGGACCTAAAAGGAATACATCATATTTAGGTAATAACTCGTGGAATTGCTCTAAACCTACAGCATCAATTTTAACTTCTATATTTTCAGCAGCAGCAGCAGCTTCCATTTTTTTAACAACCATACTTGTTGACATTCCCGCAGAACAAAGTAATAATATTTTTTTCATAATTGTTTCTCCTTTTTAACTTACATATTTGAATTTTTAATTTAAAATTTTTAATTAGTGTTGAGTGAACCTTTCACCTGACACTAGAATTATAAAATATGTTTTAAAAAAAGTCAAATTTCACAAAAATCAGACTTTTTTCGTCAAATAACAATATATATAATAAAAAAAAACTTGAAAATAAGAGATAAATATTGTATTCTTTAATAGAAACGAAAAAAAATACAAAAAAAATCGTCTAATTTTCATATAAAACTGTTAAAAAAAAACAAAAAAAATTAAAAAAAATTAATAATTATATAAAAAAGGTGGTGGAAGTATGAGAAAAATGGCTTTTGATTTTTCTAAAAATGATATTTTTATAGATACAGATAAGAAATTAAACAAAAAAGAAAGAGATTTTTTAGAGGTAATCAGAGAGAGATACAAAGGAAAAAACGAAAAGTATATAATTTTTACAGAAAAAGAGTTAAAATCAATAGTAAAAGAAAGAGGATTAATAGAAGATTTTTTAGATAAATTTTCCAAAAGAAGGATTCATTTAAAATTAATAGAAAAAGATGAAGAAATATTTTTTTCATCATTTCCTATATTTGATTTTTATATGAGAAATAGAGAAGAATATAGATTATACATCTCTAGATCCTTAAAATCTTTAAAAGAAAGTGGAATTTTTGATGACATAGATTTAATGTTAATTCTTTTATTTAAAGATAAAAAAAGTTTTCAACTATATTTAGCTATGATAAAAAATAGAAATCAAGGTGGATTTTTAATAAGTAGAGATCAATTAAAAGAACTTTTAGGTGTAGGGCAAGAGAATTATGAGAGATTTTATGATTTTGAAAAAACAATTTTGAAACCAGCATTAGAAGATATAAATCAATTAACAAAATATAATATAGAATATAAAAAAATAAAAAATAGTGACGGATTTACAAGTAAAATTATGGAGATAGAGTTTACATTTAATCATAAACTTTCTCCAATATTAGCTGAAGAGATTGATAGATTATTACTTCCACTTAGAGATAGAGTTGACTCAATCTCAACTGTAAGTAAAGTGATAGAAGAAGCTCTTTTAAAAGAGGGAGTAGAATTTGTTAGAAATAACTTATATCATTTAGATAAAGGAATCTCAGGTTCTTTAGATGAAGCTATTTGTTTGGCTTTAAAAGAAAACCAAAATATAGATCATCAAGAAAAATATATTTTAGTAAGTAAAACGGTAGATGTATTTTCTAATAGATTTATTTTTGAATCAAGACTCTATAAAGAGCTTTTAAAGTGTAAATTTTATTATAATTATAACTTCTTAAAAGCTTTAAGAAATTTAAAAGTTGGAGAGACGTTAGAATACAAAGATGAAAGACACAAAATAAATATTCTTTATTTAGATAAAGGAAGAGAAAGTAGTATAGAGATCTATAAAACAGTAGAAGATGCTACAGGAGAAAAAAAATAAATTTACCCGTTAATATGTGATAAAAAGAGATAAATAGTTGAAATTATTATAGGTATTAGACGAAAAAAAACAGTTTATTTTTCTTGTAGTTTTAGTTCTTGACTTATGTAGAAAAATCTAGTAAAACCTAAGTAAAACAAAGGTTTTCAGGAGGGAGTAGAGAATGAAACAATTAGGAATATCTATATATCCATTTCATGCTACATTAGAAGAAAATAAAAAGTATATTGAATTAGCAGCAAAGTATGGTTATAAAAGAGTTTTCACTTGCTTATTATCAGTTGATGGGGATAAAGAAGTTATACTAAAAGAGTTTAAAGATACAATTGAACATGCAAATAGCTTTGGAATGGAAGTTATGGTAGATGTAGCACCATCTATATTTAGTAAATTAAATATAAGTTATGAAGATCTTTCTTTCTTTAAAGAGATAGGAGCTACAGGAGTAAGATTGGATTTAGGTTTTTCTGGAAATGAAGAGAGTATAATGACATTCAATGAATATGGATTATTAGTTGAGATAAATATGAGTCAAGATACAAATTATGTAAATACAATAATGGATTTTATGCCAAATAAAGAGAAGCTAGTAGGATGTCATAATTTCTATCCACATAGATATACAGGACTTTCAAGAGAACACTTCAGAAGTTGCAATAAGAGATTTAAAGGATTTGCTTTAACAACAGCAGCCTTTGTAACATCACAAACAGGAACGTTTGGTCCATGGCCAGTAAATGATGGTCTTTGTACGTTAGAAGAGCATAGAGATCTTCCAATAGAAGTTCAAGGAAGAGAGTTATTTAATGAAGGAATAGATGTTGTAATTATATCAAACTGTTTTCCAACAGAAGAAGAACTTAAGAGATTAGCAGATGTAAATAAAGAGATGTTAGAGCTTGAGTGTGAGGTTTATGAGGGTGTAGGGGCAGTTGAAAAAGATATAATTGAAAAAGAACTACATTATCAAAGAGGAGATGTAGGAGAATATGTTGTTAGATCAACACAATCAAGAGTAAAGTATAAAGGAACTCATTTTGAGTTATTTAATCCAGTTGATATTAAAAAAGGAGATGTATTAATCGAGTCATCACTTTATGGACAATACGCTGGAGAGTTACATATAGCAAGAAAAGATATGAAAAACTCGGGGAAAACAAGTGTAGTTGGAAAAATAGATCCAAATTACATGGGATTATTAGATAGTATTAAACCTTGGCAAAAATTCAAGATTAAAATAAAAAAGTAATAAAAATCGGTTTAGGAGGATATAAAATGGTAGACTTTACAGAAGAGGAATTAGAGGAGATAATATTTTCAATAGTTGCATATGCAGGAGAGGCAAAAGGATGTGCTCATCAAGCGCTAGCATTTGCAGAAGAGGGTAAATTTGAAGAAGCTGAAGAGTGTATGAAAGAATGTGACGCAGCAGTTTTAAAAGCTCACCACGTTCAAACAGATATGATTCAAAAAGAAGCGGGAGGACAAAAGATACCTTTATCAATAGTTTTCGTTCATGCTCAAGATCACTTAATGACAGCGTTATCTGAGAGAGAGTTAATTAAGAAAATGATTAAATTAAATAAAAGATTATTTGCTTTAGAGAGCAAGTAATAAAAATTATAACAAAAAACCCCTTGAAATTTTCAAGGGGTTTTAATTTTATACTTATGCTAACCAAGCACCAAACATCCAAATATGTTTTTGATATAAAGCAGCTATATCAGTTATTAAAGTAAGAGTTTCTTGGTCATCTTCTTTTTCAGCGATTCCCATTATAATGTTAGCTTCAGCTAAAAGAAGTTTAAAATCTTCTAACATTAATTTAACAGCTTCTTTAGCTGGATATGCTTTAGTTTCAGCTTCAGCTAAAACAGTATGTTTTAAATAGATTTCTAAAGATCCAAAAGGTCTGTGTCCTATCATTAAAATTCTTTCAGCAACAGAATCGATTTGTGCATCAATTTCACCCATTATACCATCAAGCATTGGATGAATAACGAAGAAGTGCTCTCCAGTTAAATTCCAGTGGAAGTTGTGTACTTTAGTTTTAAATACATGTAAATCTCCTACAAATTTGTTCATTTGAAATACTAGATCTTTATTTTCCATAAAAAATCCTCCTTTTGTTTAAAAACCTTTAGTTTTTTTAAATTCAATTTATTATTCGGGGATTTTAGAAATTTCCTTCAAAGAAAATAAAAAAAATTAGAATGACATATTAATAAGAGTTTTATTTACTTTTTCAGAAACCTCTTTCATAGCAATTATAATCTCATTTATATGAGATTCATTAGTATTATTACTAAAAAAAGGACAACTAAGAGCAGCTATAATTTTATTACTTTTATCATAAATAGGAATAGCCACTGCACTAATAGTGTTTGAGTGCTCCATATTATCAAAAGCAATTTTTTTTATGTTGACTTTAAATAACTCTTTTTTTAAAAGATCTCTGTTAGTTATAGTATTTTCAGTATATTTTGGTAAAACTTCAGGAAGTAGAGAGTTTAATTTTTTTTCTGTTAACTGACAAATTAAAATTTTACTTGCTGCACCAGCATGTAAAGGAAAAATTGCATTTTCTGGAACAGTAATTTTATAATAATCATTACTCTCAACAGAAGCAATTACTCTAATTTTATTTTTATCAAAAACACTAACTTTAAAAGTTTCCTTAAATTTTAAGGACAACTCTTCTAAATATGGATAAGAAACATTTTTAATTAAGTTATAGTTTTTATTTTTATTTGAAAAGTACTCAAATTTATTTCCTAAAGTATAATCTTTTCCATTTTGATAGATATATCCCATTGTAACTAAAGTATAGATTAATCTATTTGTCGTAGCTTTAGGTATATTTAAATCTTTAGAGATTTCAGCTTGAGAAGCTTTTTCTTTTAGATAAAGATAATTAAAAATCTTATCAATTTTTTCCATAGCCGGAACTAATTTTTTCATAGTTTAATTCACCATTGTTGTAGTTTTTTGTACTTTACCAAATCCTTTTTGATAAGTGGTTCTTTCTATTGTTCCACTAGGATATCTTTTTTCTACAGTAACTTCAGGTCCAGATTCAGCGTCAATAAATTCAACAATTTCATAAATGTTTTCACCTGACTTCCAAGTTTTTCCAACTGTAAATGGTGCTTTTAAAATAACTTCGCCTTTAGTTAAATTAAGGTCATCTATATTAACATGAGTATCTTCTCCAGAATAGATTAAAGAGATTGAATCTTTATTAACAAGATATACTCTCTCAACTCTTGTAGCTGTATCAAAAGTTTCTTCAACAATAAATTTTAAACCATTTTTTCGAACTGTTTTGCTAGTAGTTTTTGAACCAGCATTTTCAAATCCACCTTTATAAGTAAAGTCTCCTGCTACGAAAAAATCAGAGACAATATATTCCTCTGTATTACTACATCCAATTAAAAAAAGTAAACAACCAAAAATAAATAGATATTTCTTCATAAAATCTCCTCCTACTAAAAAAATAATTTATTAGTTTAAAATGATTATACCTTAAATATAAAAAATCTACTAGAAAAAAAGTTGGATCTGTAACATATGTTACAGAAAAAAAATAACTATACTGTTATAATCCACTTATAGATTTTAGAAATAAGGAGAGATATCAATGGAAAAAATACCAATGTTTTGTTTTCAATGTCAAGAAACAGCAGGAAATAAAGGCTGCTCAGTAGTAGGAGTTTGTGGAAAGAAACCGACTACATCAAATCTACAAGATTTGCTTATTTATACAGCAAAGGGTATATCGATACTTAGAGAAAATTTATCTTTGGAAAATAGATTAGAAAATAAAGAGTTAAATTCAGAGATTGATTACTATATAACAAACTCTTTATTTATAACAATAACAAATGCAAATTTTGATGATGAAATGATATCTAAAGAGATTTTAAAAGGATTAGAGATTAGAGATAAAGTAAAAACTCAATTGGATAATTTTGGATTAGATATAAAAAGATTAAAAGACCACGATGCAGTAACATTTACAGTAAAAACAATCGAGGATATGAATAAAAAAGCTTTAACAATTGGAGTTCTTTCAACTGAGAATGAAGATATAAGATCTTTAAGAGAAGTTATAACTTATGGATTAAAAGGTATGGCAGCATATTATGAACATTCTGTAAATTTAGGATATGAGAAATCAGAAATAGTTATGTTTATAGAAAAAGCTTTAGTTTCAACTTTAGATGATTCAATAGAGTTAGGAGATTTAGTTGGATTAACTTTAGAAACAGGAAAATTTGGAGTAGATGTAATGGCATTATTAGATTCTGCTAATACAGGAAAATTTGGAAATCCAGAGATAACAGAAGTAAATATCGGAGTTAGAAATAACCCTGGAATTTTAATATCAGGTCATGACTTGAATGATATAGTTCAACTTTTAGAGCAAACAGAGGGAACAGGAGTGGATGTATATACTCATTCAGAGATGTTACCAGCGCACTATTATCCAGAGTTAAAAAAATATAAGCATTTAGCTGGAAACTATGGAAATGCATGGTGGAAACAAAAAGAAGAATTTGAAACATTTAATGGTCCTGTTGTATTCACAACAAATTGTATAGTACCACCTAAGGCTGGAGCTTCATATGAAGGAAAAGTATTTACAACAAATGCAACTGGATTCCCAGGATGGAAAAGAGTTGAAGAGAAGAATGGAAAGAAAGATTTCTCAGAAGTTATAGCATTAGCTAAAACATGTAAAGCACCGACAGAGATTGAAACTGGAAAAATTATAGGTGGATTTGCACATAATCAAGTATTTGCATTAGCTGATAAAGTTGTAGATGCAGTAAAATCTGGAGCTATTAGAAGATTCTATGTAATGGCAGGATGCGATGGAAGAATGAAGTCAAGAGATTATTATACAGAGTTTGCAGCTAATCTACCAAAAGATACAGTAATTTTAACAGCAGGTTGTGCAAAATATAAATATAATAAATTAAACTTAGGAGATATTGGTGGAATTCCAAGAGTTTTAGACGCAGGACAATGTAATGATTCATACTCATTAGCATTAATAGCTTTAAAATTAAAAGAAGTATTCCAATTAAATGATATAAATGAGTTGCCAATTGCTTATAACATAGCTTGGTATGAGCAAAAAGCTGTAATAGTTCTATTAGCATTATTACACTTAGGAGTTAAAAATATTCATTTAGGACCAACAATTCCAGCATTTTTATCAGGAAATGTTTTAAAAGTTTTAATAGATAACTTTAATATTGGAACTATTTCAACAGTAGAGGAAGATTTAAAGAATTTCTAAGAAATAAAAATGGTAAGGGGTGAGTTCCTTACCATTTTTTTATATTATCTTGAAACAGTTGAAATACCATTATTGATGATATTATAAATTTCATCTTTTGAAACTAAGTTTGCATCTCCTCTTACAGTATGTTTATAAACAGAAGCTGCAGTTGCAAAATCTACAATATCTTTAGGTGAATGATTGTTATAGATTCCAAAAAGAGCTCCAGCAGCAAAGGCATCTCCTCCACCAACTCTATCAACAATTTGGAAAGTATATCTAGGTGAAGCTATAAGTTCACCATCTTTAAAGATAAAACCAGTTAAAGAGTTTTCATTAACTGAGTGTGTTTCACGTTTTGTAGAAAGCAGATATTTTATATTTGGATATTTTTTTGTAATCTCTTTATAATATTCATTTAAATCAGAATGATTTCCTAATTTCATGATATTTTTAGCATCTAAAATACCAGCAAAACAGATATCTATATACGGAAGATAACTTGTTAAAACAGGAGAAGCTTCATCTAAAGTCCAAAGTTTTCCTCTGTAATTAAAGTCGAAACTGATTAAAACTCCCATTTCTTTAGCTTTTTCCATAATTTTAATTGTAAGTTCTTTACAATTTTCTGAAAGAGCTGGTGTAATTCCAGAAAGATGTAATATTTTACAATCTTTTAGAATTTCTTCTATTTTTAACTCACTATAATCTAAAGTAGAGAATGACGAGTATTTTCTATCATAAATAACTGATGATGCTCTAACACTTGTTCCAACTTCTAGGTAGTAAGTTCCAAGTCTTTCTCCACCAAGAACTATATTTTTTGTTTCAACTCCATTAGCTTTTAAATATCTAAAGATAGAATCAGAAAGTGGATTGTTAGGTAGTTTAGTAACATACTCAGATTCTATTCCAAAGTTTGCAAGAGAAACAGCTACGTTAGCTTCTCCTCCACCGTAATCAGCTCTAAATGTATTACTTTGAATAAATCTATTGTTATTTTCAGTAGAAAGACGTAACATAATCTCTCCAAGAGTTACAATTTTACTCATAATTAGATCTCCTCTCTAACCTTTTTAACTTTAGCGATAAAAGCTTTTGCAGTAGCAGTAATCTCTTCGCTAGGTCCAGTAGCTAACTTTCCTCCAACACCAACAGCTACAACTCCATTTTTAATCCATTGGTCAACATTTTCTAGAGAAACTCCACCTGTAGGCATGATGTTAGCTTGAGGTAAAGGTGCTTTAACAGCTTTAATAAAGTCAGGGCCAAAAGCACTTCCAGGGAAAAGTTTAATAATATCGCAACCTAATTCCATAGCCTTAATCATTTCAGTAATAGTCATACATCCAGGCATATATGGAATAGCATATCTGTTACAAAGTTTAGCAGTTTCAGCATCAAATCCAGGAGAAACAATATATTTTGCTCCAGCTAAAATAGCAAGTCTAGCAGTTTCAGTATCTAAAACAGTTCCAGCTCCGATTATAAAATCGTCTCCAGGGAATTCTTTTGAAAGCTCTCTGATAACTTCAGTAGCTCCTGGTACAGTGTAAGTTACTTCAATTGCATTAACTCCACCAGCAATACAAGCGTTAGAAACACGTTTAGCTTCCTCTAAATTTTCAGCTCTAACAACAGCAACCACTCCAGTATTTATAATTCTATCTATAATTTCATGTTTTTTTAACATTTATAAACCCCCTTAAATTTCTTTTATTAGTTGAATTAATTTTATAAAAATAGTAGATTATAAACAATGTCAATTTTACAAAAAAATTCCACATATGAAACTAAAGGAAATAAGCCACTAAAAAGGTAGAAATATTTTGTAAAATATAGTAAAATGTAAGTAATACTCTAAATAGGTTTTAAGGAGGAAAAATGCAAAATTATAATGAGTTATTAGAAGCAAATTTAGAATGGGTAGAAAAAAGATTAGATTTAGATAAAGATTATTTTAAGAATCTTTCTAAAGGTCAAAATCCACCATTCTTATATATAGGATGCTCAGATAGTAGAATGCCGATTGATACTTTTACTCAAAGTGAACCTGGAAGTTTTTTTATTCATAGAAATATAGCTAATCAAGTATTTTCAAATGATATGAATTTTTTAGCAACTTTGGAGTATGCTGTTGAACAGTTAGAAGTAGAGCATATAATAGTTTCTGGACACTATGAGTGTGGTGGAATAAAAACAGCTCACGATAAATGCAGACATTCTTCAATAATCTCAAGTTGGTTGATGCCAATAAAAAAGATAGAAGTAGAGCATAAGGAAGAATTAGAAAGTTTGGCAACAGAGCAAGAAAGATTAGATAGATTGACAGAATTAAATGTATTAGAGCAATTAAAACATATATTTGAATTATCAGTTATAAGAAATAGAATTGAAAATGGAAAATATCCAAGAATTCATGGATGGGTTTTAGATATTAGAAGTGGAAAAATAGTAGAAATAGAGATTCCAATAGAAGATTGGAAATCAAAGGGAATAATACCTAAAGAGTACCAAGTTTAATAACTAATCCTTTATCTTTTAAAAAACTAAAAGATGGAGGATTTTATTATGTAGGATACAGAGAAAAAATTGTTTCATCTGTAGAATTTATTTGGTTTAAAAATTAAAAGATATAATATTAGGAGGAGTAAAGTGGAAGTAAAGTCACAAAGTTTTTTGGAGGAAGTTTTAAATCACTTAGTTGACAAAAATATTTTTGTTAATTTTACAGTGGAGTTTTTATTTTTTATAATAAAATTATTTTTTTGTATAGGAATATATTATTTTGCTTTAAAATTAGTAAAAAAAATAGCTCCAATTTATAATAATGCTAGAAAAGAGAATGTAATAGATCCATCATTAAGAAGTTTTATTAGATCAATTTTATATGTGGGCTTACATGCAACATTGATAACTATTTGTCTTCTGATTATGGGAGTTAAAGAGAGTAGCTTACTTGCATTCTTTGGAACATTGGGAATAGGTGTTGGTTTAGCATTAAAGGATAACCTATCAAATTTTGCAGGTGGAATAATTGTTCTTGTTTTTAAAACATATAAAGTTGGAGATGAAGTAAACATATCTGGAGAGATGGGATATGTTCATGATATTGATATTTTCTCTACTACAGTTAGAACTCATAATAATGATTTAGTGATAGTACCAAATGGATCTATTGTTTCAAACAAAGTAATCAATTATACAAAAACGCCAATAAGAAGATTAAAGTTTATAGTGGGAGTATCTTATGATGCAGATTTAGATATTGCTAGAGAGGCATTAGAAAAACTTTTAAGAGATAATCCATTAGTTTTAACAGATCCACCAGTATATAGTCATGTGGATGCTTATGCAGATAGTTCTATAAATATTGCTTTAAAAGGTTGGGCAACAAACGAGCATTACTGGACAGTTTATAAAGAAACATTAAATGGTATAAAAGGTGCTTTAGATAGAGAAAATATAAGCATACCATTCCCACAAATGGATGTTCATTTAAATAATGTGGATAAATAAAAAAGCTGAAGAGATTCAGCTTTTTTTTAAAATCTATATCCTAAAGAGAGTGTTACACTCTTTCTTTTTCCAAAACCAACTTCAGTTGTAAATTCAACTGATTTATTTATCTCACTTCTAAAACCAATAACATTGTTCCAAGGAGATGAAGTACTTTCTTTTACTTCAAATTTTCCATTTTTAACATTGATTCCAGAAGGAAGAATTCCAAGTGTATTGATATCTCCTTTTAAAGTTTGGGTAATATTTTGATACATAGTTCCAATCCAAATAGAGTTTTTAGTATTATAAAAGTCAAAGTTATAACCAACTTTTGGAGAAACAACAAAAGCAGAGATATCTCCTTCGATAATGTTTAAAGTAGTATTAGTATAGTTAAAATCAACAAGGGAGAAGAAATTTTTATATCCTCCAGCTAGAACAGTTCCAACTCCGTAAGTAGTTCCTTCATACCTTAAAGTAAAATCAACATCTTTAATAGGGATGGGAATAGGTTTTCCATTAGGAAATATAGAAGGTAAAAAGAAAGTTCCATTAACATTGGCTGTAGAATGTCCTTTTGTTTTTCCCAAAACTCCATAAACATTTAAAAAAGGAAAAATCCAAAGATCAGCTTTAATCAATTTATTTGTGTTAACTGTTTTAGCTTTATCAGCTGTAAGATTTAAATTATTTCCAATATCTAATTTTCCAATAGTTCCAGTTAAATTAATCTCTTTAATATCCACATCTTGTTTCATATCTACATATATAACATTTATTCCATAGGGATTTGGAAGTTCATAACCTCTCTCTCTAGCTTCATCTCCAAGTAAAGGAAACATAGATTTATCTTGTAAAGAATTATCAGAAGAGATAAGTAAAATACTATTAAAAATAAAAGTGATAAGTAATATTAATGCTTTTTTCAAAAGAACCTCCTAAAATATATCATAAGGAGAAATTATATCATAAAAAGAATGATAAAGCTATTGGAAAATTATTAAAAAACAAAAGTGTAAAATATTTCTAATATTACTATTTGAAAATATAGGTTATAATATTTATCCATAAAAAATAGGAGGAAATTGTGAAAAATGAAACTAATTATATTGTTTATGATATTTGGAAATATGCTTTTTGCTAATTCAATTTTAGGGTATTGGATGACTCAAGAGGGAAAAAATGGAAATGAAGCCATTGTTTTGATAGAGAAGGAAAAAAATACATATATAGGGAAAATAAAGTATATAGCGACAGTTGATAAAAATTTTAATATAATAAGTTATACAAATAAAGATGAAATAATTGGATTTGAATTAGTAAAAGGTTTTCAAAAAATTGATGATGTAACATATAAAAAAGGGCGAATAATAGATCCTAAAAGTTTGAAAGAGTATTATGCATCTGTAAAACTTGAGGGGGATAAGTTTATTTTGAGAGGGTCACTTGATTCTCATGGAATATTAGGAGCTAAGAGGGTATGGAAAAAAGTGAATAAAGAGTATATAGAAAAATATGGTGATGAAAAGTTATGACAGAGAAAAGAAAAGTATCTCCTAACGAAAGAATGTATTTAGCATTTGAAAAAAATTATAACTCTTTCGTAATAAATAGGATTGTAGAAGGTAGAGGAGATATTGATATAGAGATACTTCAAAGTGCAGTCAATAAAGTAGGAGATATTTATCCAGAGAGTAGATTTAAATTAAAAAATGACTATTGGATAGATTCAAAACTAAATCCAAAAGTTATAAAGATTCAGAGAAAAGATGTGGGAAAAGATTTTAAAGAGTTGATGAAAAGAAAGATAGATTTAACTAAAGATATAGCTTGTGAAGTATACTATCTTAATGAATTTGATAAAATAACAATTATATTTCGAACTCATCATGGAGTGATGGATGGAAAAGGACAAGGAATTTGGATTGAAGCAATTTTTAAAGAGCTTAATAATTTAGAGATTGAAAAGTTTTCTTCTAAAGTGAGAGACATAGATTTACTAAAAGATAGTGGAATTAATAAAAGCAGTGATATAGTAACAATAGGAAATTATTCACCGCTGAAAGATAGAGTGTCTTATAAAATTACAGATCCAATCTCTAAAAAAATAGAGATTAATGAAAAAATAAATAGTATAACAGCTAAATTAATAGGGAGTATCCATAAGTTAAGTAAAGATTCAAAAAGTAGATTTATAATAACAAGAGATATAAGAGAAAAGTTTCCAGAGGAAAAATTAAATACTGGAAATTTATCACTACCTATGTATTTAGAAACTACAAGTGAAAATTGGCAAGAGATAAATAAAGATTTAATAAATACAATATTAAAAAATGAAGATATAAAATATTCACCAAAAGAGTACTTTATATTTGAGAATATCCCAATGAATATTCTAAGATTAGGATTAAAATATACAATTTTCAATTATAATAGACAGAAAAAAACGGCAACAACTGCAGTAATATCAAACTTAGGTAGAATTGATTTAGAGAATTATAAAACAAAATATTTTATACCAGAAAAAGTTTATGCACTACCAGTAATAACACCACTAGTTCCATTATCTTTTGTAATAACAGAGTTAGATAATAAAACTATAATAACAGTTGGTTATTATGAAGATAACTATGAAGAGAAGAAATTAGAGGAATATTTAGAGAAATTAAAAGATACTCTTTTAAATAGAGAGAAAGTTAAGATTAAGGGTAATAAAGAGATAAGAAAAGTTAATATATTTAAAGAAATTTTTAAAAAATCTGAAAAAGAAGATATTTTAATTTTAGAGAATGATAAAGAAATAAGTTATAGAGATATATTTATTAGTGCTTCGAAAGTAGCTAGTTATTTGAAAAAAATAGGAGTTAATAAAGGAGACAGAGTTTCTATATCAACAAAAAGAGACTCAAGTTATTTAATCTCTATATTAGCATGTATAAAACTAGGAGCTGTATTTATACCAATAGATCCAGAGTACCCAAAAGAAAGAGTAGATTATATAAAAGAGAGCTCAGCAAGTAAGATATTGTTAGAATCTTTAGAGTTTATTTTAGAAGAAGAGGTTTTAACTAATCTAAATTTTAAGGAGTTTACGGAATATAAAAATGAAGATGTTATTTATACAATTTATACTTCAGGAAGCACAGGAAAGCCTAAAGGTGTAGAGATAACATATGGTACACTTTGTAACTATATATCTAATTGTATTGAAAAATATGGGATAACAGAGGAAACTATATTTGGATTTTTCACATCAATATCCTTTGATTTATCTATAACAGCTATTTTTACAACATTACTAGCAGGTGGGAAAATAGAGTTTTTTAATGAGAAAATTACACCAATAACTTTAAAAAATATTTTTGAAAATAGTAAAATGAATAGTGTGAAAATGACACCAACTCATTTGGAAATTATTTCAAAATATAATATAAAAAAAGATAGGTTTAAGTTAGTAATTGTAGGTGGAGAACAGTTAAAGGTAAGTACAGCTAAAAAAGCTCAGGATATTTTAGGCGATAGTTGTAAAATAGTTAATGAGTATGGACCAACAGAAGCCACAGTGGGTTGTATATACCATATTTTTGATAAAAATAAAACTTATATAGGAGAGGGACTACCTATTGGAAAACCTTTAGATAATATTGATCTGTGTTTAGAGATTGATACCAATGAAAATATGGGAGAACTCCTTATAGGTGGAGATTGTTTAGCAAAAGGATATTATAATAATTTAAAAGAGACTACAGATAAGTTTATATACTTAGAAAATAAAAGATTTTATAAATCTGGAGATCTATGTAGAATAAATAAAGATAATGATTTAGAGTTTTTAGAAAGAAAAGATTTCCAAGTAAAAATTAGAGGTTATCGAATAGAATTAGAAGAGGTTGAGAAAAAGATAGAGGAGTATCCAGCTATTATTGGATGTAGAGTTATTCCTAACTCATCTAAAAATTCTCTATTAGCATACTATATTGGAAAAGTAGATCAAAACGAACTTTTAAAAACTTTAAAAGAAAAATTACCAGAATACATGGTACCCTATGCTTTTTTTGAAATTGATGAGTTTCCGCTAAATTCTAATGGAAAATTAGATTTAAAAAAACTTAAAGAGTTAGGACAAAAAGATTATAAAGATAATATAGATGAGGTGTCATTATCAAGTTTTGAAAAAAAGATTATCAAAATTTGGGAAGAGATATTAGAGATAAAAATAGATAAAAATAAAGTAAATTGGAATTTTTATGAATTAGGTGCGGACTCTTTAAGTATAGTTAGATTTATAAATGAGATAGAGCCCTTTATAAATAAAGAGGGAGTAGAAAAAATTCTATTAAATCCAAACTTAGAAACAATAAGTAAGTATAAAAAATAAAATCCCCCATATTTGGGGGATTTTTAAATATCTTTACATATGTTTTTTTAAAAGAGTTTCATAAGTTCCATCTTTTTTTAGCTCGTCTAAAGCTGTATTAATTTTATTTAAAAGTTCACTATTTTTTTTAGAGATGGCGATGGCATATTCTTCAGGTTCACCAGATGTTTCAGCTAATTTTAAACCTTTATTATTTTTTACATAGTTTAAAGCAGTTTCAGAATCTAAAACAACAGCATCGATTTTATTGTTTTGTAACTCCATGATAGCAGCATAAGAAGCATTATATTTTTTTGACTTAACATCTTTCATCTCGCTAACTACAACGTCCCCAGTAAATCCTAGCATAACTCCAACAAGTTTTCCATTTAAATCATCAAATGTTTTAATGTCGTTATTATTATCATTTAAAATAATAACTTGGTTAGCTGTATAATATGGATTTGAAAAATTAACAGCCATTTTTCTCTCATCACTAGCTGTCATTCCAGCAATAACAATATCTATTTTATTAGTTTCAAGAGCTGGAATTAGTCCATCAAAAGCCATGTCTTTAATAACTATTTCCATATCTAATTTTTTACCAATAGCTTTAACTAAGTCTATATCAAATCCAACGACTTCCCCTTTATCAAGGTATTCAAAAGGTGGAAATTCAGCATTAGTACCAACATAAAGTTTTCCTTTTGCAAAAGTTAAAGTACTCATAATTAACATTAAAAATAGAACCAAATTTTTAAAAATCTTTTTCATAATATCCTCCTCAATGTTTTTAAAATATCTTATATTAATGATTTAAAACTTTTTCAATGAAATCTTTAGCTCTAGAATGATTAGTTCCATCAAAAAGTTCATCAGGGGTTGTATCTTCTAAAATAGACCCTTGATCCATAAATAAGACTCTATCAGCTACTTTTCTAGCAAATCCCATTTCATGTGTAACTACAACCATAGTCATTCCTTCTTTAGCAAGATCTCTCATAACATCTAAAACTTCTCGAATCATCTCTGGATCAAGAGCAGATGTTGGTTCATCAAAGAGTATAACTTCAGGGTCCATACAAAGAGCTCTAGCAATAGCTATTCTTTGTTTTTGACCTCCAGATAAATGATCTGGATATGCTAAAGCTTTATCCTTTAATCCTACTTTTTTTAGCAAAAGAAGAGCTTTCTCTTCAACATCCTCTTTTTTCATTCCTTTAACTTTCATAGGAGCTAAAGTAAGATTCTCAAGAACTGTTTTATGGGGAAAAAGGTTGAAGTGTTGAAAGACCATTCCAACTTTAGCTCTCATATGATTTATATTTGTTTTTGGACTCATTATATCCTCTCCACTGATATAAATATGTCCAAGAGTAGGTTCTTCTAAACGGTTTATACATCTTAAAAATGTAGATTTTCCACTTCCAGAAGGGCCAATAACTGCAACAACTTCCCCTTTCATTATATGGGTAGAAACTCCTTTTAAAACTTCAAGTTCTCCGTAATTTTTAAATAGATTATCAACTTTTATCATTTATTGCTCAACCCCTTTTCAACACCTCTCATGATTTTTGTAAAGATTCCAACTAAAACTAGATATATTAAACCAACTAAAAGTAGTGGTTCAACTCCTCTATAAGTTTGAGATGTAATTATGTTTGCAGATCTTAAAAGGTCTACTCCACCGATAAACCCAACTATAGATGTTTCTTTTAAAAGAGTAATAAATTCACTAACTAGTGTGGGAAGTATTTTTCTAACAGCTTGTGGAATTATAACCTCTTTCATAGCCATAGAATAACTCATTCCAAGAGCTCTAGAAGCTTCCATTTGTCCTTTATCAAGTCCTTCAATACCAGCTCTAATAATTTCAGCAACGTAAGCACTAGAGTTTATTCCAAAAGCAATACCAGCAACTAAAAATATAGGCATGTCACGGAATCCAGCAAAAATAATATTAGCTAGAACTAGAAGTTGAACAACTGCTGGAGTTCCTCTAATAAGATCAATATAGCAAATAGCTATCCATTTGAATCTAGGTGAAAGTCTTAAAAGTGCGATAAAAATACCAAAGATAACACCAAAGATAGCTGAAAAAGCTGTAACACCAACTGAAAAAGCTAAACCTTGAAGAACATATTGATATCTGTAACCATCAATAAAAATTGTTTTTAGTGTACTTAAGTAATCTCCCATAAAAATCTCCTTTATATTAGTATTTGGTATAAAAAAAGAAGGCCTAAGAGTATAGACTTATACTCTTAGGCCTTCCAAAATTAAAAGGGTAAATAATTTTGCGAAAGTAATCCATAGTTATAAAAATAAAAATGGATGGTCAGCATCAAAAATTACTAAGAATATAATAGAATATAGAGTTTTTATTATTTTGTACCCTATTCCTATCATTTCTAAATAACATGACCTGACCTCCTTTAAAAAATTCTTAAACTACTAAAGTTTGATTGATTATAAACTATGAAAATAAAATTGTCAAATACTTTTTTATAAAAATATTTTTCCTAAAAGTGCTTATGAGAAAACACTCACAAGTACCCTTAGGAAAAAAGCTGAGCAGGGGGGAGTGCTCAGCTTTTCTTAGACACTTTTACTACTAAATAAAAGTGTCTTTAGTGGGGGGATTTTTATTGGGAAATTAGTAGATGAATCTATTGGAACGATTAGGGGGTCATTCCAACGATATATGTCAGTCGCTATATTATTACTAAATTTCCCCAGAAATTCCTTCAAATTAATTTTAAAAATTTTTGATTTATTTGGATTTCTATTTGTAAGAACTCCTATAAAGTCTCTCTCATTGGGGAAAAATCTTATGTAGGCAAATACATCAGGATGGGGTGAAAAAAATTTAATTTCACCTTTTTTTAACACTTTAGAACTAGATCTTAAAAAAGATATTTTTTTATACCAATTTAAAAGATTTTGGTCCTCCTTCCCCCAAGGATATGTTCTTCGATTATCAGGATCTTTACCACCTTCTACTCCAACTTCGTCTCCATAATAGATAACAGGAACTCCAGGAAGAGTAAATTGAATTAAACTTAAAGATTTTAAAACTCTAGTAGTTGCAGGCTCTAAATATTGAGGCTCAAGATTAAAATCTTTTACTATATCTTTAACTGAAGTTTTTATTCTTTTTACATCATGGCTTCCTAAAAGATTAAAAGATGCAAAATAGTTCTCTTTAGGATAGTTTTCTCTTAAAGAATTCATATATTTACAAAGAGTTTCACTATCAATAGAACCATTATAGAAATTCAAAAGATATGTTCTAAGAGGATAATTCATAGCAGAGTCTAGTTGTTTACCATTAAAATACTCTCTTCGTTGCCCATAACTTACCTTATTACTGGCATCTTCCCAAACTTCTCCAATAATAATAGATTCAGAATCGATATTTTTACATTTATATTTTAAACTTTCAATAAAGAAGCTTGGAAGTTCATCAGCTACATCAAGTCTCCACCCTTTAATACCAGTCTTCATCCAATGGTTAATAACACTATTTTCACCTTCAACAATGTATTTAAAAAAGCTAGGTTCTAACTCGTTTACACAAGGTAAATCCTTAATTCCCCACCAACAATCATAATCATAGGGGTAATTTTGAAATCTATACCATGGATAGAAAGGAGAAGATTTATTAGTAGATGCTTCTTTAAAATATATACTATCCTTTCCTGTATGATTAAAAACACCATCTAAAATTGTATATATTCCTCTTTTTTTACACTCTTTAACCATATTTTTAAAGTCTTTATATGTACCTAAAACAGGGTCGATATTATGATAGTTATTAGTATCATAACGATGGTTACTAGTTGCTTCAAAAATAGGATTTAAATATAGGGTTCCAACATTTAAACCTTTAAGATAGTTAATTTTTTCAGTAATCCCTTTTAAGTTACCTCCAAAAAAGTCCCAACGAGCTATTTCATTTTTACTATTTTTTATATACATTGGAATATCAGACCATCTTCCATATAAAAAACTATTAGCTTTGGGTTCGTTAACTTTACCATCTTTATTTCCATTTTTAAATCTATCTGGAAAAATTTGATAGGCAATACTTTCTTTAAACCAGTTAGGAGTAGGAGTGTTTTTATAGTATAGGGTAATTTGATAATCAATTGGAAAATTCTCATAGATATCTCCTATTCCACCAAGAGCTAGAGAGTTATTACCATAATAAAAAACTGTATTATCATTTCCAATGACTATTTTAAAGTGATAAAAAATAGTTTTAGCTAAAGATGGAGTTGTAAAATTAAGAGACCAGACAATATAGTCGTGGTCTCCAATTTTTTTTTCACCTTCAGGAAGCATTTTAAGCTCTAACTCCTTACCATTTTTTATGATTAAGCTAATATTTAAACAGTTAATATTTTTTTGAGTGAATATATTGAATGTTATATTTTCTCCACAAGGAGTAGCTCCAAAAGGTGTTTTAAATTGTTCATCTTGAGAATCAAATAAAATAGAATCTTTAGGTAGAGAATAAGAAAGACTATTCACCTCTTTTCACCTCCTTAATATGCCAAATATCCTCAGCATATTTTCTAATACTATTATCAGAAGAGAATTTTCCAGAATGTGCAATATTAACTAAACATATTTGTAGCCAACCTCTTCTATTTTCATATAAAGTATTGATTTTATTTTGAGCTTCAACATAAGCAGAGAAATCCTTTAAAACAAAATAGGGGTCTCCTTCTCCATATATATGATTTAAAATATCTTTAAACTCATCCTTATTTTCAGAGAATGTCCCATCACTAAGTTGATTAAGAATCTTTTGTAAGTCAGGATTAGAGTTTAGAATATCTCTAAAGTTATAAGTTCTATTTTTTTCCAAGTCCATAACCTCTTGAGAAGTAAGACCAAAGATAACGATATTGTTATCTCCAACTTCATCATAAATTTCTACGTTGGCTCCATCAAGAGTAGCTAGAGTAACAGCTCCATTCATCATGAACTTCATATTTCCAGTTCCAGATGCTTCTTTAGAAGCTGTTGAAATCTGCTCACTCACATCTCCAGCTGGAATTATAAGCTCAGCTATAGAAACACCATAGTTTTCAAGGAATACAACCTTAATTTTATTTCTAATATCAGGGTCATTATTTATAACATTAGCTACAGAGTTTATAAGCTTTATAATATTTTTAGCTAAATAGTAAGATGGAGCAGCTTTAGCACCGAAAAAGAATGTACGTGGAACTATATCAAGTTCAGGATTTTCCTTTAGTTGATTATAAAGATAGATTATGTTAAAAATATTTAGTAGTTGTCTTTTGTATCCATGAAGTCTTTTAACTTGTACATCAAAAATTGAAAATGGATTTATATCAATGTTATATTTATTTTTAACAAAATCTACCACTTTTTCTTTATTTTTAAATTTTATTTTATCTAATGTTTGTAAAACATTATCATCATTTATATATTTTAAAAAGTTAATAAATTTATTTGTATCATTTAAACATTCAGGGCCACTTTTCTCTATAACTAGTTTATAAAGTTCAGGATTTGCATTTTTTAACCATCTTCTATGGGTAATACCATTGGTTTTATTGTTAAATCTTTCAGGATAAAGAAGATAGAAGTTATGAAGTTCTCGATTTTTAAGAATTTCAGTGTGAATTTTAGCAACTCCATTAACTGAGTGAGAACCAATTATAGCTAGATTAGCCATTCTAACCTCACCATTATAGATTATTCTCATTGAATCAATTTTACTATAATCCTCTTCATATTTTTTACTAACCTCTTCGCAGAATCTTCTATCAATCTCTTCGATAATCATAAGAATTCGAGGAACAGTTTTTTTAAACATATCATAGGGCCATTTTTCCATAGCTTCAGCTAATATAGTGTGATTAGTATAAGCTAAAGTTTTAACAGTTATATCCCAAGCACTATCCCAATCAAGTCCCTCTTCATCTAAAAGTAGCCTCATAAGTTCACCAACAGCTATAGCGGGGTGTGTATCATTGATATGAATTCCTACAAAATCAGAGAATTTATGAATAGATTCTTTAAGTTTTTTATATCTTTTTAAAATAGTTTGAAGTCCAGCACTAACAAAAAAATACTCTTGCTTTAGACGTAAAAGTTTTCCTTGAAAACTAGAGTCATCAGGATATAAAATCTGTGAAATAGCTTCAACAGCAAACTTTTTATCAATAAATTTTTGATAATCACCTTTTTGAAGACCATTTAAATCAATCTCTTCTTCAGGAAGTTCAGCACTAAAAAGTCTAAGGGTATTAACAGTTTCCATATTAGAACCTAAGATGGGAATGTCATAAGGAACAGCGTCGATCTCTTCACAACCAGAGTATATAGGTTCAATACCATTGGGAGTATTAACTAAATTTACAACTCCACCAAATTTAACTGTTACAGTTTTTTCAGGTTTTTTAATTTCCCATAAAAAATCCTCTTTTAACCAGTTATTTAAAAGTTCTTTTTGATATCCATTTACAATTTTTTGATTAAAAAGACCGTGTTTAAATCTAATTCCACACCCATGTCCAGGAAACCCAAGTGATGCAAGAGAATCCATAAAACATGCTGCAAGTCTTCCAAGTCCTCCGTTTCCAAGAGCAGGATCAGGCTCTAATTGTAAAAGAGTATCTAAATCTATCCCTAAATCTCTAAGACCATCTTTAACTACATCTCTAATATTAAGATTTAAAAGATATGAGTTTAAAAGTCTTCCTAGTAAGAATTCCATAGAAAAATAGTATATTTGTTTACATTTTTTCTTAGTATAGTAGTTGTTAGTTTCTGCCCAAGATTCAGAAATATAATCTCTAATAAGTTTTCCAAGAGCTAAATATTTATGTTCTAGGGAAGCTTCAGTGGGCGTTTGAGCAAAAGTCAGAGTAAGTCTTTTAATATAATCCTCTTTAAATTGATTTTTAGTTAAATTCATAAAAGACCTCCATATAGCGATTTATATTTTTTAGCTGACTCCTTCCAATCAGAGTTATATTTCATACAAGATCTCATAAGAGCAGTCCAAGCTTTTTTATCTTCATAAAAAACTTTTGCAGCATATTCAAGTTTAAAAAGCATATCATGAGCATTATAATTTTGGAAAACAAAACCAGTTCCTCCTAAGGTATCAGGATTAAAGTTAGAAACAGTGTCTTTTAAACCACCAGTTTCCCGAACTAGAGGAATAGTACCATATCTCATAGCAATAAGTTGACCTATACCACATGGTTCAAATAGAGAGGGCATTAAAAACAGATCACATGCTCCATATATTTTTCTAGCCAATTCATCACTAAATGTTATGTTAGATGAAAGCTTCCCAGGATTAATATATGAATAATAGTTAAATAGATCTTGGTACTGCACATCTCCAGTTCCTAAAACGACAAATTGAAGGTTAATGTTTAAGATATCATCCATAACCCATTTTATAAGATCAAGACCCTTTTGACTGACTAAACGAGAAACTAATCCTACCATTAAAATATTTTCATCTACAGGAAGTCCCAATCTTTTTTGTAACTCCACTTTATTTACAGCCTTTTTCTTTAAGTTAGTTAATCCAAAATTAGCATAAAGTTTATCATCTTTTCTAGGATCATATAAAGTATAATCAATTCCATTTACAATTCCATGAACTTTATTTCCAAGTTCGATGATTAATCCATTTAATTTTTCTCCATAGAAAGGGTATGTAATCTCTTTAGCGTAAGTTTCACTAACTGTTGTAACTAAATCAGAGTATATAAGACCACCTTTCATAAAAGAAACACCATCATAAAATTTAAGTTTATCCTCTGAATAATATGATGAATCAAGACATAGAAGTTCTCCTAAGATATCTTTAGAAAATACACCTTGATATTTTAGATTATGTATTGTAAAAACTGTTTTAGTATTTTTTAAAAGTGAATCCTCTTTATAAAAAGCCTTTAAAAGTACAGGAATCATTCCAGTATGCCAATCATTACAGTGAATAATATCAGGAGAAAAATCAGGTATATGTTTAACAGCTTCTAAAACCCCTCTGCAAAAGAAAGCAAAGATTTCTCCATCATCATAGTGGCCATAAGGGATATGTCTTTTGAAATAGTATTCGTTATCTAAAAAATAGAAATCAACGCCATCATATTCTAAATGAAAAAGACCAGCATATTGATTTCTCCAACCAACAGGTACAGTAAAAGAACCTAAAAAATTCATTTTTTCTACGAATTTTTTAGGAATATTTCCATTTTTAGGAAGTATAACTTTAGCATTAACACCAACTTTTTTTAATGCTTTTGGGAGAGCGTGAGATACATCTCCAAGACCTCCAACTTTTAAAAATGGATCAGCTTCTGAAGTGGCAAAAAGCAGATTAATATTTTTCATCTTCCTTCCTCCTTGTAAAAGTTAAAATTTATATTTTTTCTGAATAACAAGAGGATATGAAGGGTTTCCTTCTAACTCTGTTTCTTCTAAAACAACATTTTTATCAACAATAATATTCTTTAAATGAGTACCAGCTTTTATAGTACAATTTTGAAGAATGATACAATTTTCTACTCGAGCACCTTTTTCAATATTAACATATCTTGAAAGTACACTATTAATAACTGCTCCTTCAATAAAACATTCATTGGAAATAATAGAATTTTTTACAATCTCTTCACTTAAATAATGAGTAGGAATAGAATCTTTAACTTTACTAAAAATTGGTCTATTTTCATTGAAGAAAATCTCTTTTAAAGTTTTAGAGTTTATTAAATCCATATTAGTTCTAAAGTAGTTTGCTAGTGAGTTTAAACAAGAAAGATATTCTTCATGCTCAAATCCCATAATTTTTAGATTATTTTTACTTCTATAGATAATATCTTTTAAAGCTATTTGATTGTGCGGTCTAGACATAACTAAAGCCATTAATAGAGATCGCTTTATTAAAAATACTTCCATTGATATGTTTTGATTTTTCTTAGGTAAAAAATTAGCACAAGCTCTTGTTAAATGATTTTTTTCATTAAATTCTAAAATATCACATCCAAGAAAATTTTCTGAAGGCTCTGGAATATTTTTATATATAACAGTGACATCAGCTTCAGATAATTCGTGAAACTCAATAGCTTTATCTAAATCGATATTTGCAATCATATAGGTTGGTGCGATAACAATCATCTCATCTTTAGATTTTAAAAGATCATCAAAATTTTCAACTAGAAGTTCAGTGTCACTTTCAGCATCTCCATTATGTATTGTAAGACCACCATTTTTTCTATTTAATCCCCAAGATTTAGCAACATCTAGATGGTTTCTTAAAGAGCGACAATTTTTACCTGTGAGAATATGTATATTTCTAATTCCAGCATTTTTCATATATGATAATGGAAAATCAATAGCTCTGTATTTTCCTGCAATAGGAACAGTTGCAATTCCTCTGTGTGCTGTTAAAGTTTTTAAAAGGTCCCTACTTTCAAAAGAAGTAATAACTCCAGTATATTTTGCTAACATTATTCATCCCCCCCACTGATAAATAGAATTTCATCCTTTCTACCAAAATGTTCATTTTTTTCAACAACAACATTTTCACCTAAAATTATTCTATTAACAAAACTCCCCTCTTTTAAAACTGCACCAGCTAAAATTACACTGTTATGTACTTTAGCACCCTCTTCTACAAAAACTTCAGATGATATAACAGAGTTAATAACTTCTCCTTTTATAATACACCCTTCTGAAATAATAGAGTTTTTAACAACAGCAGTTTCTTCAAGAAGATGACCAGGTTTATTTGTAGCTTGAGAATATATTCTCCAATTTTTGTCAAAAAGATCAATAGGGTTTGAGCTATCTAACAAATCCATATTTGCAGCCCAAAGACTTTCAATAGTTCCAACATCTTTCCAATATCCTGAGAAAGGATAAGCCATTAGTTTATGTCCTTCTCTTAAAAATTTAGGAATAATATTTTTTCCAAAATCTTTATCTGAATACTTATCTTGTTGATCCTCTTTCAGTGCTTTTTTAAGATCAGGCCAATTAAAAATATATATACCCATACTTGCTAAAGTACTTTTAGGTTCTTTTGGCTTTTCTTCAAACTCATAGATTTCATTATTTTCCTTTGTATTCATAATTCCAAACCGTGAAGCTTCCTCAATAGGTACATCAATAACAGCTACAGTTGCAGCTGCCTCTGTTTCAATATGAAAATCCAACATTTTATCATAGTCCATTTTATAAATATGATCTCCAGATAGGATAAGAACATACTCTGGATTATACATATCAATATAGTTTTCATTTTGAAATATAGCATCAGCAGTTCCCTTATACCAACGATTTTCACTCTCTGTAGAATACGGAGGTAAAATACTAACTCCAGCGCCTTCTACATCCAAATCCCATGGACTTCCAACTCCAATATGTCTATTCAACAAAAATGGCTTATATTGAACTAAAACTCCAACTGTATCAATTCCAGAGTTAACACAGTTACTTAGTGGAAAATCAATAATTTTATATTTACCTCCAAAAGGAACAGCAGGTTTTGCTACATCTTTTGTAAGTTTTTTTAGTCTACTTCCTTGACCACCAGCTAAGATCATAGCTATCATTTTCTTTTTCATAGTTAAATTCCCCCTTTTTTTAATATTGGTTTTAAAAATAGTGTACAAAGTGGAGCTATATTTATAGAAATAGAGAAAGGTTGATCATCTAATTCTCTATTTATAGGCTTGATAATTTCACTATTAATTTGGTTACTACCACCAAAAATATCTTTATCACTATTAAAAACTTCCATATATTCAAACATCCTTGGAACACCAATAGAGTGATTTATGTACTCGTTTTTAGTAAAGTTACAAACAACTAAAATAAAATCCTCTAAATTCTCTCCCTTTCTTATAAAAGTTATAAGTTTTTGGGTATAGTTTTTATGATTCACCCATTGAAAACCATCAGAAGTTGAATCTTTACCCCAAAGAGCTGGTTCTGATTTATAAAATTCATTAAGTTTACTAATATAAGTTTTTAAAGAATCATGTTGTGGATATTTTAAAAGTTTCCATTCTAACTCTTCGTAGTATCTCCATTCAATAAATTGTCCAAATTCTCCCCCCATAAAAAGAAGTTTTTTTCCTGGATGTCCAAACATGAATCCATAAAACATTCTAAGAGAATCAAATTTTTGAATGTAATCTCCACTCATTTTATCAAGAAGAGATTTTTTACCATGAACTACTTCATCGTGAGATAAGGCAAGTATAAAATTTTCACTAAAGGCATACATAATAGAGAATGTTAAAAGATTATGATTTTTTTCTCTTTCACAAGGAGTATAAGACATATATTTCAACATATCATTCATCCAGCCCATATTCCATTTGTAGTTGAATCCAAGACCTCCTTTATATGTAGGAGCAGTAACTAAAGGCCAAGATGTGGCTTCTTCAGCAATCATAAGTGGGTTTTTATAAAGTTTAAAAATTGTTTCGTTGAGTGTTCTTAGAAAATCGATGGCTTCTAATTTTGCATCTCCACCAAGAGAGTTTTTTAGACCTGTTTTTTCACGTCCGTACTCAAGGTATAAAAGGTTTGAGACTGCATCTGCACGAATTCCATCAATATGAAAATGTTCAAATAAAAATGTTGCACTTGATAATAAAAAGTTTCTAACAAAGGGTTTAGTAAAATCAAAGTTAGCAGTTCCCCAAGTTGGGTTTTCCCCTAAAATTTCGTTTTCGTATTCAAAAAGAGGTGTTCCATCAAATCTATATAGACCATGAGCATCTTTACAAAAATGTCCAGGAACCCAATCTAAGATAACTCCAATTCCAGCTTTATGACATTCATTAACAAGATATTTAAAATCTTCTGGTGTTCCATAACGACTTGTAATAGAGAAATATCCAACTCCTTGGTATCCCCAAGATGTATCCAAAGGATGCTCAGTAAGAGGAAGAATTTCAATATGAGTAAAACCTGTTTCTAAAATATATGGAACAAGTTTTTCAGCTATTTCTCGATAATTAAGAAATTCACGACCATCTTCTGGTCCTTCTCCACGATTGTAATTTCTTTTCCAAGAACCTAAGTGTAATTCGTAGATACTGATAGGTTTATTATAAAGATTATCTTTCTCTCTTTTTTCTAACCATTTTTTATCATCCCATGGAAAAGTTTTAAAAGGGTCATAAACTATAGAAGCAGTATTGGGACGAACTTCAGAATAAAAGGCAAATGGATCACTTTTCATAAAGATTTTTTGATTTTTATCAGCAATCATATACTTGTAAATTGTTCCCTCTTTTAAATTAGGAATAAAAAGAGACCAAACTCCAGTTTTTAAATCTTTATTCATATAATTTCTTTTTCCATCCCAATCATTAAAATCTCCAACAACTGAGACTTGGACTGCATTAGGCGCCCAAAGTGTAAAAAGAACTCCATCAACATTATTGTTTTTTTTCAAATGAGAACCAAAAGTTTTATAAAGAGTATAATTCATAGAAATCCCCCCTTTTTTCTAAAATTTTAATTATTATAATATATTATTTTGAAAAAAGATACATCTTTCCTTTATAAAAATAAAAATAAATTTCCAAATTAAAAAAAGAAAGTGATGGATATTTTAGTAAAAGATTTATTTAGTTAAAAAATAAAAAGAAAACATCTATACCAAAAGTATTATATTGTGTTATATTTAAATGAAAAAAATAATGAGAGGGGAAAAAGATGAAAATATTAAAGTATTTATTGGCAATTTGTATGATGACTATAACTATTTTTGCTCAAGGAACAAAAAAAATAGCTCTAACTTTTGATGATGGTCCAAAGGCTAAAATAACAGAGGAGATTTTAGAAGTTTTAAATGAAAATGATGCAAAAGCAACATTTTTTATTTTAGGAACGAATGGAAAAAGATATCCTAAAATTTTAGAAAAAATCCATGAAGGTGGACATCAAATTGCGAATCATTCATATAATCATCCAAATTTAAAAAAATTACCAATGAGTGATGTGAAAAAAGAGTTAGAGAGTACAAATAAGATAATAACAGCAGTAACAAATAAAAAAGTAGGACATTTTAGACCACCGTATGGAGCATTAACTAAAACTCAGAAAGAGGAGTTAAAAAAGAGTTTAGGGATGGAGTCAGTTATGTGGAATATCTGTCCTAAAGATTGGGAAAAGCCATCAGATGCAGATTATATAGCTAAATTTTTAGTAGAAAACTCAAAAGATAACGGAATAGTGTTATTACATGACTATGGAAAGACTGCTCAAGCCTTAAAAGTTGCAATTCCTCAATTAAAAGCTAAAGGATTTGAGTTTGTAACAATTGAAGAGTTAAATAAAAAATAAAAAAATTAAATAAAAAAGCTTTACTTTTTAATAAAAAACATGTATAATATTTCTAGATTAATAATATGAGTTTTAAAATTTTTAGAAGAGAAACCTATAGGTAACTTGAGTTTGTTTAACCTCTGATTTAAAGATTAAGATTTGTAGAGTTATAAAAAATAATTTTATGGAGGTATCAAATGAAAGGTACTGTTAAATGGTTTAACGAAGAAAAAGGATTTGGATTTATCACTGGTGAGGACGGGAAAGATGTATTCGCACACTTCTCTCAAATCAAGAAAGATGGATTCAAGAAGTTAGTAGAAGGAGAAGAAGTAACTTTTGACGTAGTTCAAGGTGAAAGAGGACCTCAAGCATCTAACATCGTAACTGTAAAGTAATGATATTTTAAAGCCTTAGAAGATTTTCTAAGGCTTTTTTTTATGTAAAAATATAAAAGATTTACTTTTTTTTATAAAAAAGGTATAATTTAAAGGTTGAAAAACAAAAATAAATTAAAGGAGAGAAAAGATGGATAGTTACCCCAAACGGACTAAAAATAAAAACAATTTAATATATAGTTTGTAGGGGAAAGGTCTAGAAATTTTTCTTCAATTTTCCTCTGCAAAACTCAAGGAGGAAAAATGTTTGAAACAAAAGTAAAAGAACTTCTACTAAAAAAAGATTTAAAAGGTCTAAAGGAGGTTCTAAACTTAGAAACTCCTATAAATATAGCTGAATTTATTGAAGCTAACAGTGAAAATGAAAAGGATATAATTATTCTTTTTAGACTTTTACATAAAGAGTTAGCGGCGGAAGTTTTTGCAAATTTAGATGCTGATGAGCAAATAAAAATTGTAGGTTCAATAAATGATGATAAACTTCAGTCATTATTAGAAGAGCTATATTTTGATGATATGATTGACTTTTTAGAAGAGATGCCTTCAAATGTTGTGAAAAGGGTGCTTGAAAATTACAAGCATGAAAACAGATCTTTAATAAATCAATTTTTATCTTACGAAGAGGATTCAGCAGGAAGTTTAATGACAATAGAGTATCTTTCTCTAAGAAGTAATCAAACTGTAAAAGAGAGTCTTGAGCATATAAGAAAGTATGCAGAGGAACTTGAAACTATAGATGTTGCTTATGTTATAGATAAGAATAAAAAGCTTGAGGGAGAGATAACTTTAAAGAAACTTTTAGCATCTTCTGATGATGAGATTATAGAAAATATTATGGATAAAAATATACTTTCTGTAAAAACATCAACAAATCAAGAGGAAGCTGTAAAGTTATTTAAAAAGTATGATCTAACAGTTTTACCAGTAATTGATAAGGAAAATATCTTAGTAGGAATTATTACCATAGATGATATGGTAGATGTTATTGAAGAGGAAAATACAGAGGACTTCCAGAAAATGGCTGCTATGGCACCAAGTAAGGAGGAGTATTTAGAAACTTCAGTTTTACATTTAGCTAAAAATCGTTTAACATGGCTTTTAGTATTAATGGTTTCAGCTACATTCACAGGATCAATTATTAGTAAATACGAAGAGATAATAGAACAGATGGTAGTTTTAGCTGCAGCAATTCCAATGCTTATGGATACAGGAGGAAATGCTGGTTCTCAATCGTCAACTCTTATAATAAGAGGAATGGCTTTGGGAGAGATTAAAATGAGTGATTATTTAAAAGTTGTATGGAAAGAGTTAAGAGTAAGTTTAATTGTAGGATTAGGCTTAGGAGCTGTAAACTTTTTACGTATGAATTATATATTAAAGCAAGATTTCAAAATGTCAATGTTAGTATCATTTACTTTAGGTATAACAGTAGTGATAGCAAAATTAGTTGGAGGATTACTTCCAATTGGAGCTAAAAAATTAAAGTTAGATCCAGCTATAATGGCTGGGCCACTAGTTACAACTATTGTTGATGCATTAGCTTTAGTTATTTACTTCTATCTAGCAATGTTCTTATATAGTGATGTATTAAAATAGTCAGATCGCAAGATCTGGCTTTTATTTTTTTAAAAAACTGTTATATAACAGTTTTTTCTTTGAAACCTTGCTTTAGGAGATAAAAGAGGTATAATTGAGTTAAAAATAGGTTTCATAGGGAGGAGTTATTATGGATAAGAATATGAAAAATGGTTTTGGAACAATAGCGATTCATGGTGGAAGTGAGAAAAATCCTTTTGGAACTTTAGCAACACCAATCTATCAAACATCAACATTTATATTTGATTCAGCTGAGCAAGGGGGAAAAAGATTTGCTTTAGAGGAAGAGGGATATATTTATTCAAGACTAGGAAACCCTACAGTGACAGTTGTAGAGAAAAAATTAGCTCTATTAGAAGAGGGAGAAGCAGCGTTAGCTACAGCTTCAGGAATGGGAGCAATAGCTTCAGTAATGTGGACAGTTTTAAAAGCTGGAGACCATGTTTTAGCAGATAAAACCCTTTATGGATGTACATTTGCACTATTAAGTCATGGATTAACAAAATTTGGAATAGATGTAGAATTTATAGATACTTCAGATTTAGAAGCTGTAAAAAAATCTTTAAAAGATAATACAAAAGTTGTTTATTTAGAAACACCAGCAAATCCAAATCTGAAAATTGTTGATATAGAAGCAGTTTCAAAAATAGCTCACACACACAATGATGATATATTAGTTGTAGTGGACAATACATTTGCAACACCGTATTGTCAAAAACCTTTAACACTAGGAGCAGACGTTGTTGTTCACTCAGCTACAAAATATTTAAATGGACATGGAGATGTAATAGCAGGATTTGTTGTAGGTAAAATGGATTTAGTAACTCAAGTTAGACTGGTTGGAGTAAAGGATATGACTGGAGCAGTACTTAGCCCAATGGATGCTTACTATATAATAAGAGGAATGAAGACTTTAGAGATTAGAATGGAAAGACACTGTTCTAATGCTAGAAAAGTAGCGGAGTTTTTAAATACTCATCCTAAGATTGAAAAAGTATTCTATCCAGGATTAAAAACACATCCAGGACATGAGATTGCATGTAAACAGATGAAAGATTTTGGTGGAATTTTTGCCTTTGAATTAAAAGGTGGAATGGATGCAGGAAGAACTCTACTAAATAACTTAAAACTTTGTTCTTTAGCAGTTTCTTTAGGAGATACAGAAACACTTATCCAACATCCAGCTTCAATGACTCACTCACCATACACAAGAGAGGAGAGATTAAGTGCTGGAATCACTGATGGATTAGTTAGAATCTCTGTAGGACTTGAAGATATAGAGGATATAATTGCAGATTTAAGAAATGGTTTAGAGTTAGTTTAAAAGTAGTATAAAAATTAAAAAATAATATATTGACAAAATAACGAAAATGCATCATAATGCATTATAAAATTTTAATATTAGTTCACCTTTACAAACTGAGCCTAAGGCCGATGGCGAAGACGTTGTAATCCTGTGAACATAAATATTGTGACGCTGCCATAACAATATTCGAGAATTTTGTTATTTGTTATCTTTGAGAGCGTACTTTTGTACGCTCTTTTTTTGACTAAAAAATAGGGAGGCGATAGTGGTAATCAATACTTTTAAATTCGGATTTTATTCTTTTATGGGAATCTGGCTTTTTCTAGTTCCAATTGTAATTGGAGGGGAATCAGCAATGCTTTTAGGGCACATAAAAAGTTATATAGTTAATGGATATGTAGGAGTAGTTAAATCCTTTATGATAGGATTTGCTGTAGTCACCATATTTGGAACTATTTTAGGAATAAAGAAGAAAACTTTTAATGATAGAGTTTTAGATGAATTTTTTATAAGTAGTAAATTTGTATCAGTGGTTAGAATAATTGGAGCACTGTCTCTAATTTTAATAGCATATAATTTTTTACCCAATGTAATAGGTAGTGTAATTGCAGATGAAGGAACTGGTTTAATGATGATTGATGAATTACTTCCGACTATTTTGGTAACTTTTTTACTTGAAGTTATGTTAATACCTCTGCTTACATCCTTTGGATTAGTTGAATTCATTGGAACTTTAATAGCTCCTTATATGAGAAAGCTATTTAGAGTACCTGGATATGCAGCAATAGATGCTTTGGCATCTTTTGTAGGAGATGGAACTATTGGAATTGTAGTTACAGATCAACAGTATGAAAAAGGGTATTATACTCAAAAAGAGGCGGCGATAATAGCTACATCTTTCTCTTTAGTTGGGATTTCCTTTGCTATAATGATGGCAGATTTACTGAGATTATCACATATATTTGGATATTTTTATGGTTCTATTGTAGTTTGTACAATTTTAACGGGAGTTGTAATTTCAAGACTTCCTTTAAAAAAATTTAAAGATAGTTATTATAAAGAGGGAGAAGCTCCAAACGAAAGAGATACAAGTATGAGTTACGCTTTGAGATTGGCTTCAGATGTGGCAGGAAGAACAAAAGCTACAAAGGTTTTAAAAGATTCATTCTTAAAAGTTTTAACAATATATGTAACTTTTACTCCTGTTATAATGTTAATAGGAACAATAGGATTGGTTCTTGCAGAGAAAACAACGGTTTTCCAAGTGATAACAGCACCTATGGTGCCATTTTTAGAATTTATAGGGTTTGAAAGAGAGATAGCTCAGTACATGGCACCATCTATGATAATAGGAATTACGGATATGTGGTTGCCAGCTGTATTTATTAAAGATTGTCCAAGTGAATTAGCTAGATTTGTAATTGGAGGTCTTACTTTTTCCCAGCTAATATACTTTAGTGAAACTGGAATTATTCTTATGAATTCAAAAATAGGATTTAATTTTTTTGATGTAATGAAGATATTTTTCTTAAGAAGTATAGTAGCTTTTCCAATGATATATGGAGTTGGATTATTTATGTTAAAAATAGGATTATTAGTAAATTAAGGGAGGAAACTCCCTTTTTTTATTGAATATGAAAAATGAGAAAAAAATTCTTATTGTAAGAAAAAATTTTTTGACTTTTTGAAAGGTGTGGGGTATATACCTATATTGGAAAAGGAGGGGGATAAATTTGAAAGGAGACTTAGAGATCTTAGAAGAGTATAGAAAAGTAGCAAGATTTATGTCTAAATGTTATGGGGAAAATGTAGAAGTAGTTCTTCATGATTTGAGGGATATAAGTAGTTCTAGTATCGAGATATTCAACAACCATGTAAGTGGAAGAGAGATAGGTTCTCCTATGAGTGAATTTGGATTGAAAATTTTAAAAGAAAGACTCTATGATGATAGGGAGTTTATAACAAACTCAAAAGGTGTTGTAGGAGGAAAAATTCTTAGATCCTCAACATTTTTTATAAAAAATATAGATGAGAATATTATTGGAATGATATGTGTAAATGTAGATGTGAGCAGTTATTTAAATATAGCTTATCAAATGGAGTGTATGGCAAATTTTGGTCTAAATTTAAAAGATGAAAAAGAAGTGGTAACAGAAGTAGATTTTCCAAACTCTATAAAAGAGATGATAAACAAGGCTTTACTAGAGATTTTGAAAGGTAGAGTATCTTGGAAAGAGATAGAGGGGGAGGAGAAACTTAATGTTATAAAAAAACTTCACCAAAAGGGGATATTTGATTTAAGAGGTGGAGTTTTAGAGGTCTCAGAAGCTTTAAATGTTTCTGAATCAACAATATATCGTTATTTAAGTAAAATTTAAAAAAGGATGGTAGATCATGGGTAAAATGGTAGAAATCAGATGGCATGGTAGAGGTGGACAAGGTGCAAAGACAGCTTCTCTTCTATTAGCAGATGTAGCATTTAGCAGTGGAATGTATGTTCAGGGATTTCCTGAGTATGGACCAGAGAGAATGGGAGCACCAATAACAGCTTATAATCGTATAGGAAATGAACCAATTAGAGTTCATTCAAATATTTATGAACCAAACTTTGTAGTTGTAGTAGATGAAACTTTAATAAAAGCAATTGAAGTAGAAAAAGGTCTTAAAGAGGGCGGAGCTATAATTGTAAATAGTGAGAGAAGCCCTGAGGAATTAAGAGCTGAATTGAGAGGTTATACAGGAAGACTTTATACATGTAATGCTAGAAAAATATCTGAAGAGTGTTTAGGAAAATATTTCCCAAATACACCGATGTTAGGAGCAGTTGTAAAAGTTAGTGAACTTATACCAGAAGCTGAATTTATAAAAAATATGGAAGAGTCGTTTAAACATAAATTTAGTACTAAACCTCAAGTTTTAGAGGGGAATATGTGTGCGTTAAAGCGTTCAATGGATGAGGTGGAAGGATAATGAAAAATAAAAACGGTAGAATAATAGATGAAACTATAACTTGGCAAGAGATAACTCCTGGTGGAGTAGTATATGAAGCTGGAAGTGCTGAAAACTTTAAAACTGGTGACTGGAGAACAATGAAAGTTGATTTTATTGAGGAGAACTGTAAGCAATGTTTACTATGTATCCCAGTATGCCCAGATTCAGCTATTCCAGTTAAAAATGGAAAAAGACTAGATTTTGATCAGGATCACTGCAAAGGGTGTGGAGTTTGTTTTGCAGTATGCCCATTTAAAGCGATAGAGTTTACAAAGGCTTAGGAGGAGAGAGGAAAATGAGTATAAGAGAGAGAATGTCAGGAAACGAAGCTGTAGCCACAGCCATGAGACAGATAAATCCAGATGTAATGCCAGCATTTCCAATTACACCATCAACTGAGGTACCACAATACTTCTCTAAGTATGTAGCAGATGGAAATGTAAACACAGAGTTTATTCCAGTAGAATCAGAGCACAGTGCAATGTCAGCAGCTATAGGAGCTCAAGCAGCAGGTGCTAGAACTATGACAGCTACTTCATCATGTGGACTTGCTTTAATGTGGGAAATGCTATATGTAGCCTCTTCAATGAGATTGCCAATAACTATGGCACTTATAAATAGAGCACTAACAGGACCAATAAATATAAATGCAGATCACAGTGATTCAATGGGAGCAAGAGATACTGGATGGATTCAAATATATAGTGAAACAAATCAAGAAGCATATGATAACTATATTCAAGCAGTAAAAATAGCTGAAGATCCAAGAGTTATGCTTCCTGCAATGGTTTGCCAAGATGGATTTATAACATCTCACGCTGTTGAAAACATAGAGCTTTTAGAGGATGATAAAGTAAAGGCTTTTGTAGGAGAGTATAATCCAGAGGATTATCTATTAAACTCAGCTAGACCAATAGCTCACGGGCCATATGACACGGCTAATTTCTATATGGAGCATAAAGTTCAACAAGCTAATGCTATGATGAAAGCAAGACAGGTTATAAAAGAGGTTGCAAAAGATTATGAAAAATTAACGGGTAGAAAATACTCATTCTTTGAAGAGTATAAAATGCAAGATGCGGATGTAGCTATAGTTGTTATAAACTCAACTGCTGGAACAGCAAAAGAAGCTGTAGATGAGTTAAGAGCAGAAGGGAAAAAAGTTGGACTAATTAAGATTAGAGTATTTAGACCATTCCCATTTGATGAGTTAAAGTATACTTTAACAGGAATAAAAGTTGTAGGAGTAATGGATAAATGTGAGGGATTCTCTGGAGCAGGAGGACCACTTTTTGCTGAGGTTAGATCAGCACTTTATGATTCACACGATAGACCAGAAATGTTTAACTATGTTTATGGTTTAGGAGGAAGAGACGTAACTGTAGATACTATAAAAGGAGTATTTAATGAACTTCTTTATGAAGCACACGCAAAACAACTTATAGAGGATCAAGTGGAGATAGCTTACAACCCAGAATTACTTTTAGCACATACATCAGATTTTGAAGTTGGTAGAGTTTACAGACACTTAGGAGTAAGGGGGTAGTAAGATGGCATATAATTTTAAAGAGGAAATGAATAAACCAGAGAGATTAACTGGAGGACATAGACTTTGTGCTGGATGTGGAGCAGGAGTTGCTGTAAGAGGAGTTTTAAGAGCTTTAAAAGTTGAGGATAAGGCAGTTATTGCAAATGCTACTGGATGTTTAGAGGTTTCAACATTTATGTATCCATATACAGCTTGGAAAGATTCGTTTATCCATAGTGCTTTTGAAAATGCAGGAGCAACTTTAAGTGGTGTAGAAGGAGCTTACAATGCTTTAAAAAGACGTGGAAAAATAGATGATACATATAAATTCATAGCTTTCGGAGGAGACGGAGGAACTTATGATATAGGATTCCAATCACTTTCTGGAGCAATGGAAAGAGGACACGATATGGTTTATGTATGTTATGACAACGGAGCATACATGAATACAGGGATTCAAAGATCATCAGCAACACCAAGATATGCTGATACAACAACTTCACCTATCGGTAAAGATAGTAATGGAAAAGTTCAAAGTAGAAAAGATTTAACGGCTATTATTGCTGATCACAATATTCCATATGTTGCTCAAACAACATTCCTAGGAAATATGAAAGATTTACATGAAAAATCAGAAAAAGCCATCTATACAGAGGGAGCAGCATTTTTAAATGTTTTAGCACCTTGTCCAAGAGGGTGGAGATATTCAACAGAAAAACTTATGGAGATGTGTAAGTTAGCAGTTGAAACTTGTTACTGGCCACTGTTTGAAGTTATAAATGGAGAGTGGAAACTATCTTATAGACCTAAAAATAAACTTCCAATTACAGAGTTTATAAAAGATCAAGGTAGATTTGCTCATCTGTTCAAACCTGGAAATGAACATTTAATAGAAGAGATGCAAAATGAAGTGGATAGAAGATGGGAAGCTCTTTTAAAAAGATGTGGAGAAGAGATTTAAAAAATTTAAATAATGTTCACAAAATTTAAAGAATTGTGTCTAAAAGTGTGCTTAATGTTCTGAAGGGCTTTAAAAAAAGATAAAAACCTGTATAATCTAAGACGTAAGGAAACTTACCCTTGAAACATTAACGTTGTGTTAAAGTTTGAAGTGCCCCGACGTCTAGAAATAGATAGAAAACCTCCTCAGAAAACTGGGGAGGTTTTTTATTTTTCAATTATGTCATTAAAATGTTATAATAAATAAAAGTTTAAAATTTAGGAGGAGGAATGAACATAAAAAAAAGAATGGGAATATATATAAGTATATTCTTAGTAATATTATCTTTTTTAACATATGTAGCTAGAGATAGCAATAATTTTATATCTATAATTACTAATAGAGAAAGCAAAGATCTTTTTAATAAAAATCAAGAGGTAATATCATTATATAAAAAAGAGAAGAATCAATTGAAACCAATTAAACTTTTTCCATATTTAGATGATTATATGAACATAGATAGTACTCCAGGAGAGTATTTGATAGAGATACAAGATAATAAGCAGCCAAATCGATATTATGAAGTGACAAAAAATGAAAAAAGCCCTTTAAAACACTACTTAAATTACATTCCAAAAGATAATCTTTTAAAAAATAAGATCTTTTTAAACTTCTTAACAGGTTTATTTTTAATTTTTAATTTAAGATTGCTTTATATATTCAAGAAAGAAATTTTAAGAAAAAAAGATTTAATATTTCCAATTACTCTTCTTTGTTTAAAAATTCTTTTAACTAACTCTGAAGTTTTTTCAAATATTATTATGACTAGAATGAATCTTACAATAACAAGTTTATTAGGATTGTATTTATTGCTTTATGTGAAGAATAAAAGTATTAAATTGAAAAAAGATTTACCTGTAAATATAGGATTATGGATTCTGTTTTTAATGTACTACAGTGGAGAAGTTATAGTATTAAGTGCAATTTTAGATAGAAGAATTCTAAACTATTTAGTAATAAACTATTTAGCTCTTATAAAAGTAGCAACATTTTTTTATGTATGGATAGACTCTTTAATCATAATACTAATAATGTTTCGACTAAACTCTATTAAAATAAAGAAAAAGCAAATAATAAAAAAAATTGAAAAGAAAAATTTTGCTATGATTGGAAGTTTTATAATATTATCTTTAGGAGTAGAATTTTTTATAAATAATAATAAATATTTTTATTATTTAAATATGTTTGAATTTGTTTTTATATTTTGGTATATATTTTTAACAGATGTAAACACTATGGGTAAAATAAAAGTATTAACATTAAAAATGTTCCAAATGTTTTTGCATATATATCTATTTTTTGTAGTAACAGAAAGTGTTTTAATAGCTTTAGCAATTGTTTTTTCATTTTTATTTTTAAATTTATGTACACATTTTATAAAGGGAACTTTAAGAGTTGATAAATATTATATTGAAAATCTTGTAAACAGGATGTATTTAACAAAAAATTCTGAGGAATTTAAAGAGCAACTTTCTAAAGAGCTAAAAAAGAATTTAGAATTAAAAGAGGTAGAAAGCATCATATTAACCCAAAGAGATGATTATAAAAACTTTTTATTAGATAGATATTATGATGAAGATGAGATAATATTAGAAAAAAATGATATAATAGATAAAAAATATGATTATGCAGTTAGATTGAAATCTAATAAGAATCCATTTGTTGGACTTATATTAATTCAAAATAGAGACACTAAATTAGTATACGAAGAGAAAAGATATTTAGAGGATATAGTTGAAAAACTATCATTAGTTGCAAGTAGATATAGATTTGAAAAGCTGCAGGAGGAACTTAATTGAAGAAAATAGGTATTAATATAGATTTAAATTTACAAGAGATATTAAGAGAACTTCTTGAGGTTGAGTTTTATTCAATTGATAGTGTAATTGATTATGAAATAGAAAAAATAGATGTTGTTATTCTTGATTTAAAATATGAAAAAGACGATAGTAAAATACACTTTTTTAGTAGAAAAAATATTCCTGTTGTGTTATTATGTTCTAGAGATGAAGAATTAAAAAAAATTAAAGAGTATTTTAAAAAAAGAGAAATCTATGATTGCGTATATAGAGATGATTATTTTGAAATAGAAAAAACTTTAGATGAACTTTTTAATAAAAAAATTATTATTCAAGATGCAAAAGAAATAGTTATAAATGATAATTTTTATAAAGCAATAATTAAAATAGAAGATATTATATATATGAATTATTGTAGATTATCAAGAAAAACAGAGATTACAACTAAAGATGGAAAGATTTATTACTCTAAGAGAGGGTTTGCCGAAGTTGAACAAAAATTAAAAGGGTTTAGTTTTTTTATTAAAGTAGATAGAGGAACTCTTATAAATAGAAATCTTTTAAAAGAGATTGATTATAAAGGAGAAAAAATAACATTTTTAGGTAATAAAAATTTATTTGTTAGTAGAAGTAAATTAAAAATTTTAGAGGAAAATTTAGATTTATTCGGAAATAGAATAGAGCTATAAAAATAATTTTTTTAAGATGGAGGATATTTATGAAAAAAATAATACTTTTTTTAACATTGATTTTAGGAAGTTTAGTTTTTGCAAATGAAAAACCTTTAATTGTTGGAATGGAGTTAGCATACCCTCCTTTTGAAATGTCTGATGAAAATGGGAAACCAACAGGTATAAGTGTAGATATGGCTTATGCTCTTGGAGAATATTTAGGAAGAGATGTTATTATAGAGGATATGTCTTATGGAGGATTAATTCCAGCATTAAAAACAAAAAAAATAGATATAATAATCTCATCAATGTCAGTAACAGATGAGAGAAAACAGTCTGTAAATTTTTCAACACCATATGCAAAAAGTTATTTAGGAATGTTAGTTAATAATAAATCTGGAATTACAAATGCTACTGAATTAAATCAAAAAGGTAAAAAAGTTGCAGTAAAAAAAGGTACAAGTGGACACACTGTAGCTGAAAAATATTTTCCAAATGCAGAAATAATGGTTTTTGATAAAGAGAGTGCTTGTGTGCTAGAAGTTTCTCAAGGTAAAGTGGATGCTTTTATATATGATCCACTAACAATTTATAGAAACTGGACAAGAAATTCAGACTCAACAACACCATTATTAGCTCAATTTGAAACTGAATCACAACCTTGGGCAGTAGCTTATAGAAAAGGTGAAGAGGATTTAGGAGCTCAAATTGATGAATTTATAATAGAATATAAAGCTAATGGTGGATTTAATAAGTTAGCTGATAAGTATTTAGGTGAGGAGAGAGCTTTCTTTAAAGAGAAAAATGTACCTTTCTTCTTTGATTAGGAGATGATATGAGTATACTAAAAACTCTATTTTTTAGACCAAAAACTGAAAGTGAAACTACAACAGTAAAGTGGATAAATATAGTTTTAGTAACTGTAATAGTTTTAGGAGTTTTTCATTTTGCTTTTAGTAGATTAGATTATCCATATAATTGGGAAGGCATAATTGAAAAATATAAATATAAGTTTATGATTGGGTTTACAATGACTTTAATAATCTCAATATTCTCTTTAATAGCAAGTTTTGTAATAGGAGGACTTTTGGTCTTAGGACAAAGAGGAAGTTTTTTACCTACATATTATTTTGCGAAAGGATTTACTGAGGTTATTCGTGGAACACCATTAATAGTTCAAATATACTTATTTTATTATGTAATAGGAACTGCTTTTGGTATAGAAAATCGTTATTTAATGGGAGTTTTAATAATGGGAGTTTTTTCTGGAGCTTACGTTTCAGAGATTATCCGTGCTGGAATTGAAAGTATAAATAAAACTCAAATTGAAACTGCAAGGTCTTTGGCATTTACAAAGTTTCAAACATATAGATATATAATTTTTCCACAAGTTATAAAAAGAGTGATGCCACCTCTTGCAGGGCAGTTTGCAAGTTTAATTAAGGACTCATCACTACTTTCAATAATTGCAGTAAATGAATTTACAAAAAATGTTCAAGAAGTAGATTCGTTAACTTTTTCTCCAATAGAAAATTACTGTATTTTAGCAGTTGGATACTTAATACTAACTTATCCAATTTCTCACCTTTCTAAGTATTTAGAGAGGAGGTATAACTATGGAAATTAAAATAGAAAATTTGTGCAAAAGTTTTGGAGAACAAGTTGTATTAAACGGCTTAAATTTAGATGTAAAAAATATACATTCTATTGTTATAATAGGACCATCTGGTGGTGGAAAGTCAACTTTATTAAGAATTTTAGCTGGACTAGAAGTTTCAGATAGTGGTGAGATTGAAGTGAATGGAGAGAGAATTCCCAAAGAGGAAGAGGAGCTTCATGAATATAGAAAAAGTATTGGAGTTGTATTTCAAGCATTTAATTTATTTCCACACTTAACAGCTTTAGAAAATATAACTTTACCTTTAGAAAAGGTTCATAAAATACCTGCTAAAGATGCTAAAGAGAGGGCTGAAACACTTCTTAAAAGATTTGGACTTTATGAGCATGAAAGCAAATATCCACATCAATTATCAGGTGGACAGCAGCAAAGAGTTGCTATAGTAAGAGCAATGGCACTAAAACCAAAAGTTTTACTTTTAGATGAACCAACATCAGCTCTAGACCCAGCTTTAACAAAGGAGATTTTAGAAGCGATAAAAGAATTACGAAAAGATAAAAAAGATATGGTTTTAGTAACTCATGAGATGGAGTTTGCTAAAGGTGTAGCTGATTGTGTAATCTTTGTAAGTGGAGGAAAAATTGTTGAGATGGGACCTCCAGGAATAATATTTGAAAATCCAAAAACTATAGAGTTATGTAAATTTCTTGGTGGAGTAGATTGTGAAAAAAGAATAAAAAAATAGATAATGCCTAGTAAAAACTAGGCATTTTTTTATTAAATAATCTTTAGAAAAATATTGCATAAAATTATGTATTATATTTCAAAATGAAAAGATGAGAAATTATTGACTTTAAAAGTAAGAGGTGATATAAAATTCTTTTGGAGAAATTTAAAAAGGGAAAATGGTATTTAGAAAGTATATTTCTATAAAAAGATTTTGGAGGATAGATGAGATTATATAAAAAAGAACAGATATATAATTTTCTTAAAAATGCAGCATTGTCTGCAGCTATAGCATTTTTTATATCTCTTATAGCCCATGTGCTTATAGACAAAGATAGGATTGGATCTTTAGAAATAATTTTAAGTACTGTAAAAATATTTTTTAGTATATTACCTATAGTATTTTTAAAACAAAAAAACTTTATATTTAAAGATGGTCCATTAAAAGCTACAGCTTTAGTATTTTATTATTTAATATTAGTTCCAATTATAAATTTTTCTTTAAATATTAATGAAGAAGAGAGTAGTTTAAAGTATTTTTTCTATTTTTTATCTTTTATAAACATTATTCTTTTAATAGCCTGTCACATAATAATTTTAAAATATGTTTTTACAGATTTTTTAAGAAGAAGAAGGAAGATTGTACCAACAGATGTAATTATTGTAATAACAACTTATATAACTATTGCCATAAGTTTTGGACTACTATATACTGTACTTAGTTTATTTAGTTCAACACAAGTTTTTAATGGTATAACTCAAGATTTACCACAAATTGAGTTCTATTTTAAACATATATATTTTAGTTTTATAACAATAACAACAGTAGGATATGGAGATGTTTATCCAATGACTATGCTGGCACAATTTTTAGTTGTTGTGGAGATAATAACTGGAATTGTACTTACTAATGTAATACTAGGACTTGTAATTGGATCAGGAATATTATCATCAAAGGATTAAATAAATATGGGAGGATTAAAAACAAAAATGGGAAACCTAAAGAAAATAGTGTTGTTTTTGATAATTTCTTTGTCTATTTTTGCAGCTGAAGATTCACCGAACAGAGTTAATACAGCAGCAGAAAAGATAAAAGAGATCGATAAACAGATACAGGAGCTAGAGTTAAAAAGAAAAAACTTGGAAACACTAAAACAGACTTTTATAAAAAATCAAAATGTAACAAGACCTAAAATAGGATTAGTACTAAGTGGAGGAGGGGCTAAAGGAGCTGCTCATATAGGTGTTTTAAAGACACTAGAAAAGTATCAAATCCCAATAGATTATATAGTGGGAACGAGTGCAGGAAGTATAATAGCGGCTATGTACTCTGTGGGATATACACCTGATGAAATTGAAAAAACAGTAACAGATTTGCAGTTTTATGATTTATTTAGAAATTCATCAAATAGAGACTTAGAGGGAATTGTACAAAAGACTCAATCAAATAAATATCCTTTAAATATATCTTTAACAAAGGATTTTAATCTTTCATTACCAATGGGAGTTTTAAATGGAGAGTACATTTACTTAGAGTTAAAAAAGATTTTTGCTAGAGCAGAAAATGTAAATGAGTTTAAGGATTTTCCAATACCTTTTAGAGCTATGACAACAAATTTACAAACAGGTAAATCTGTGGAGCTAAACAGTGGAGACTTAGCATTAGCAACATTAAAAAGTATGGCTATTCCAACATTTTTAGATCCTATAAGAGAAGGAGATAACTATTACGTAGATGGAGGAGTTGCAGATAACTTTCCAATTTTACAAGCTGTAAATATGGGAGCAGATATAGTTATTGGAGTAGATATAGCAGCAGAACCTATTGTTATAACAGATAATTCAAATATAATTCAAATACTAGATAAGTTATCAACTTATAATGGTGATAAGAGTACTGAGATTCAAACTCATTACCCAGATATTTTAATCACTCCTGATGTAAAAAAACATAGTACTTTGGACTTTGATAATCTACCGAAATTGGTTAAAGAGGGAGAAGTTGCCTCTGAAAAGCTTGATTATGCTCTTGCTAAGTTAACTGATAAAGAAAGATATAATGAAATAGAAGCTAAAAAAGAGCAAATGAAAAATAGAAAATTTGATATAAAAAATATAAATATTCATGGAAATGATCTCTTAACTATGAAAGAGGTGGAAAAGTTAAGACCAGAAAAAGGTGAGATGACGGTAACTGAATTAAACCTATGGACAGAAAAGATATTTGCTAAAAACTTTGTAGATAGAGTATTCTACACAGTTGATGGAGATACAGTTAACTTTACTGTAAGAGAGAAAATGGATACGAAGTTAAAAGCAGGACTTTTCTATGTTTCAAACTATGGAGCTGGATTAGAAGCTGTAGCTGAAATACCAGTATTTAATAAGTTTAATCTTTCTCAAAAGAACTATACATTAAAAGCTGAATTTTCAAAATATCCAAAAATATCACTAACAGATATGACTCAATATAATGTTTGGGATCATAAATTATTAGTTTCAGCAGAAGTAGGTTATGGATTAAATCCTATATTCCTATATAAAGGTGGAGATAATGTTTCAACTTATGAAAATAATACTTTTGAAACAAGTTTATCAATAGGAACAACAATATTTAATGATATAATTGCAGGATATACACTAAGTTATAAAAATATGGAAACAAACTACTCTTCAGGAGAGAAACTTAAAAATTTCTCATACTTTAAAAAAGATGGATCATATTTTACAAATACATTTAGTTTCTACTACGATACGATGAATCAGTCAGAGTATGCAACAAAAGGTGGTCAAGGGTTATTGCAAGTATTCTCTGAAACAAATGCAAAGGAAGGAAACTCTTTTGAAGGATATTCAGTAATGGCAATGAAGTATTTCCAACTAAGTAGTAATTGGTCTTTAAATACTGGATTAAGTGGTGGACAGATGTATAATGCAGAAAATACTCCACTATCAGAATTGTTTAATTTAGGTGGGTTAAGAAGTAATCCATTGAGAAGAAATTATGCTTTTGTAGGACTACCAATATCTTCAGTTTATACAGATAACTTCTTTATAGGTAGTGCAGGATTACAATATACTGTTGCTCCAAATTTATATCTAAGTTTTAACTATAACATTGGAACATATAACTATTACTCAGGTTTTGGAAGTGAAAAAGGTATTTGGGATATGGAAAAACAAGGATATGGTGTTGGAATTGGTTGGGATACATTCCTAGGACCAATGGACTTCTCAGTATCTAACAACGTTTTAAATAATGAGATGTTATTCCAAGTTCATATAGGATACGTATTTTAAATTATAAAAAGAAATAAAGGAAGAATAAAAATATTATAGTAAAGTTATTTTAAAGAAGATAAGTTCAAGGAGGATTTTATTATGTTAAAAAAGTTAGCCTATCTATCTCCATTAGCTTTACTAATGTTTCAGGGGTGTACATCTTTAATGGATGGACATTTAGTAGCTGTGGACTCATATGCACCAAAACCAATTCCAGCAGGAACGTATTACCTATCATCTAAAGGACCAGAGGCTGGATTACAAAAACAAACTTTTGAGAACTCTCTACAGAATATGTTAGCATCAAAAGGATATACAAGAACTTTTGTAAATAAGGGAGCAAATTATAACATAGTTTATGACTATACTGCAACGGGGCCATTTACAACAGAGGAGAGTTTCCCAGCACCTGTAAATGAATGGTGGGGAGTAGAGCAAACGTATGGTGGAGTTCATAATGGAATGTTTGAAGAGGCTTGGTATAGCGATGATACACAATATGTAAATTATTTTGTAAAAGCACTAAGTTTATCAGCTTATGCAAATAACATACCTCTTTGGAGAGTGAAAGGGCATGTACAAGCAGAGACTCCTAATTTAAATCAAGACTATCAATATTTAATATCTGGAATATCTGATTATATAGATCAAAGTTCTGGAAAAGTTGTATATGTAAATGTTGTTAAAAACTCTAAAACTGGAGATTATACAGCAACTAAATGGTAAAATAAATTTAAAAGAGAGGTGTAACCTCTCTTTTTTAGTATAAAGATGTAAAGAGTTAGGAGGAAAATATGAAAAATTTCAAATTAGTAAAATTGATATATAAAATTCATACAAATTCCCCACCACCATTGGAAGAGATAGAAAAAATGGGGCTTTTAGCAGTAAAAATAGCACAGTACTATGCATTGAGAGCAGATTTTATAGATGAATCAACATGTGTGTATTTAGCAAAACTTTATGAGTATAGCTATGAAGCTCAAAAGCAGGATATAGATGAGATAATAGGAGATGATATGCGGATTTTAACAGCTATGAAATCCTATGAAAAACTTCCATTTGCATCAGCATCTATTGGGCAAGTTCATCTTGGATTTCTAAGAAACAGTGGAAATAAAAGTGAAAAAGTTGCTATAAAGATTCGAAGAGAAAACTTTAAAAAAGATTTTTTAGAGGATGTAGAAAGTGCAAAAAAGATAGTTAATTTAGTGTTGTTTTTTTATCCTAAATTGAAAAAAATCTTTAATCCATTGGAAGTTTTAAATAATATTGAGGAATCAACACTACGAGAGTTGGATTTTAAAAATGAAGTTGAGGGTGCTGAATATTTAAAAAAGTTAAAAGATGAGAATATAGGAAAGTTTCCTTTGGAAAATCTTTATTTTTCAAATTTTATAGATAATTTATGCACAGATAAGGTGGTTGTATCAAAGTTTATAGAGGGAAAAAGTTTTAATAGTTTATTAAAAGAAAAAGAGTTAAAATATTCAGATCTTCTTCGAGTTTTTAAATATCATACTTTTTATATGTTTAAATTAGGGATATTTCACGGAGATTTGCATCCAGGAAATATAATTTTAGAAGAAAATGGGGATATAAACCTTATAGATTGCTCGACTATTGGAAGGGTAAAAACAAAATTAAGAGTAGGATTATTTTGGTTTTTCTATTATTTAAGTAGGTATGATTATGATAAATCAGCTTTTTACTTAAATGAGATGTCAGAAAAAAAATTGAAAGAGGAAAACTATTTAAAGTTTACAAGAAAATTTAAAGTTCTTTATAGAGACTTTAAAAATTCTACAGTTTCTCAAGTTAGTTTAACAAAACGTATGATGGAAACAATAAAGTTAGCTATAAATTCAGGGATGGAGTTTGAAGAGGGAATGTTTCATATAATAAAAAGTTTAATGTATTTAGATGGAATGGTATTAAAATGTAATCCAGATATAAATTTAATGGATGATATAAGAGAGTTTACAGCCCTTTTAGAAAGTGATAAACTGTAATAAATACATATTATTTTAATGGGGGATATATGAAATATGAATTTATAAGTAATACTAACTTAGAAAATAATGGAAATTTATATAGATATATAGAAAATGGATTTAAAAAAGCTAAAAGTTTCTGTTTTTCTGTGGCATTTATTAACTTTGCAGGAGTACAAATAATTTTAGATATTTTGAAAAAAAGTGAAAAACATAATATAAAAGGTAAAATTTTAACAACAAACTATCTTCATTTTACAGAACTGAAATCTATAGAGTTTTTAAAAAGATTTAAAAATATAGAGGTTAAATTTTTTGATAGTGACAAGATGGAAGGATTTCATACTAAAGGATATATCTTTGAGTATGATGATTGCTATAAAGCTATAATAGGTTCTTCTAACCTTACTAAAAGTGGGCTTAAAAGTAATATTGAATGGAATACAGCAGTTACTACAGAAAAAAATAGTGACTTCATAAAAGGGGTTTTAAATGAGTTTAATTACCTTTGGGAAAAAGGTGTTGAAAATGTAAATCCATATATAGTTTCATATGTAAAAAAAGAGGAGATAGTTGTAAGAAAAAAAGTTAGAGATGAATATTTTTTAGCAGCAGAGGACCATGAGTTTGGGATCTATAAAGAGTCGGATATAAAACCAAATTATATGCAAGAGATAGCTTTAAAAAATTTAGAAACAACTAGAATGTATGGGGAGAAAAGAGCTCTTTGTATTGCAGCAACAGGAACAGGAAAAACATATTTAGGGGCTTTTGATGTAAAGGCATTTAAAGCTAAGAAAATGCTTTTTATAGTTCACAATGAAGATATCTTAAAATCTGCTATGGAAACTTTTAAAAATATTCTGCCTGAAAAAACTATGGGTTTTTTTACAGGAAATATAAAAAATGTGGATAGAGATTATATTTTTGCCACAATACAAAGCTTAAATAATAGATACCAAGAGTTTAATGAGTATGAGTTTGACTATATAATAGTTGATGAAGCCCATCATATAACTGCTAAAAGTTATGAAAAGGTTATAAATTACTTTAAACCAAAGTTTTTACTAGGACTAACAGCTACACCTGAAAGATGTGATGGTAGAAATATATATGAGATTTTCCATATGAATGTCCCTGTGGAAATTCGTTTACAAGAGGCTTTAGATAGAGAGCTTGTAACACCATTTCATTATTATGGAGTCAAGGATATATCAGATGTAAACTTAGAGGGAATAGATTTAAATGATATTGCTGCAGTGACTAAAGCTTTAAATTTGGAAAAAAGAGTGGATTTTATTATAGAAAAGATGAATTTTTATGGATATAGTGGAGAGAGAAGAAAAACTATAGGGTTCTGCGTCTCTATTGAGCACTGTGAATACATGACTAAAGAGTTTTTAAAAAAAGGGATAAAAGCAGCAACTATAACAGGAAATCATGGAAAAGATTTAAGAGAAGATATAATAAAAAAATTCAAAGATACACAGGATTTAGAAGTTATATTTACAGTTAATATTTTTAATGAAGGAATAGATATTCCGTGTATAAATAGTATTTTAATGCTAAGACCAACAGCTTCACCAATTATATTTACACAGCAGTTGGGAAGAGGGCTAAGACACTATGAAAACAAGGAGTTTTTAACAGTTATAGATTTTATAGGAAACCATTCTAGAGCTTTTTTAATTGCATTGGCACTTATGGGAAGAAAAGGTTATGATAAAGAGAGTATAAAAATAGCTGTAAAAAGAGATTTTGATAATCTTTCTAAATCTATTCATGTAAAGATGGAAGAGATTTGTAAACAAGAGATATTGAAACAACTAGATAATGAAAATTTTAATAGTTTAAAGTATTTAAAAGCTGAGTATGATGAGTTTAAAGATTATCTAAAGGGAAAAATTCCAAGACCATTAGATTTTATTGAGTATGAGGATGCTCCTAATTTTTATAAATATGTAAGACTTCAAAAATCATATTTAGATTTTCTAGATAAAGTAAAGGATAATCTATTTTCATTAAATGAAAAAGAAAGAGTGGTTATTCGTGAGATAGAGAGATTTTTACCTATAAAAAGAGTGTATGAGTTTGCAATAATTCGTGAGTTAATAGCAAAGGATAAAAAATTATCAAAAAGTAATATTTTAGGAGTAGTTGGAAAATATATTGAGATATCTGATGTTAATCACACTGTCGATAATATAGATCATGCTATGAGATATTTAAATGGAGATTATTATGATTCACAAGATTTGAAAAGATGTGGAAAACTTTTTCAAGTTTTTGGTGAAACTATAGAGAAAACAGAGTTATTAAATGAAGTTTTAAAAAATAAAGATATAAAAGATTATATTTTAGAGGTTTTAGATTATGGACTTTTAAAATATAAAGAAAGTTTTGGAACAGAGGATTATGGTTTTCCATTTTTAAAGTTGTATGAAAACTATTTTATGAAAGATGTCGCATTAATTTGTAACTATCAAATGAAACATAGTTCTGTTAGAGGAACTGGTTTATTTACAAATGGAAATAATTATTTTTTATTTGTAGACTTACATAAAGAGGCAGATATTAAAGAGAGTATAAAATACAATGATAAAATATTGGATAGATATCATTTTCAGTGGGAAAGTCCAAATACAACAAGAGTTGGAAGTGAAAGAGGACAAAATATAGTTAAAAATATAGAACATGGTATTAATTTACATATTTTTGTAAGAAAATATAAAGAGGTTGATGGTGTAGTTCAACCATATATCTATATAGGAAAAGGGGATTGCGTAGATTATAAGAACGAAAAACCGATAACTACAACTTTAAAGTTAGAGAATCCACTTTCTAAAGAGATATATATTGAACTTACTGAAAGAGTAGAAAAAGAGCTACAAGTAGCAGAAGTAGGAGAAATTAATGAAAAAAATTATTGAGGTAGTAGGAGCTATTTTAGAAAATCCAAATGGAGATATATTTTGTGCTATGAGGCCAAAGGATAAAACTTTCCCAGGGATGTGGGAGTTCCCAGGTGGTAAGATTGAAGAGGGAGAGGAACCTAAAAGAGCTTTAGAAAGAGAAATCAAAGAGGAGTTAAATATAGATATAAGAGCAGATAAACTTTTTGATGAAGTTCAAAAAGAATATGAAGAGTTTGTTATAAAATTATCTACATATAGCTGCACAGTTTTAGATTTCTCAGATTTTAAATTGGTGGAACATCAAGAGTTTAAGTGGATGAAAAAAGAGTTGTTAATGACTTTAAATTGGGTTCCAACAGATATTCCAACTGTAGAGAAGTTAGTGAAATTATAAAAAGGTATACTCCCCAGTATACCTTTTTTCTTATTACATAATATCGTTTAATCTATAGTTAATAAGATCTATCTTGGCCCCATCCAAAAATTCATTTAATCTTTCTAAGTGAGAGAGTAAACTCTCTTTACTTGGTCCACCTAAGGACTTTCTTTTTTCAACACAATTTTTAATAGCTATTGTTTCATATATATCCCCGTTAAAAATATATGAAAACTCCCTGTATTTTTCAAGTGATAAAGTTTCTAAATTTAACCCATTATCAATACAGTAACTAACAATCTCCCCAGTTATTTTATAAGCTTCTCTAAAACTCATTCCTTTAACAGTTAGGTAGTCTGCAACGTCAGTGGCATTGATAAATCCATCGTTACAAGCTAAAAGTAAAACCTCATCCTTTACCTTTAACGTCTTAACCATCCCAACAAATACTTGTAAACATCCCTTCACAGTGTCTACAGCATCAAAGAAAACTTCTTTATCCTCTTGCATATCTTTGTTGTATGCTAAAGGAATTCCCTTCATAGTTGTTAAAAGTGCCATTAAATCCCCATAAACTCTACCAGTTTTCCCCCTAACTAGTTCAGCTGCATCAGGATTTTTCTTTTGCGGCATTATGCTACTTCCAGTTGAAAAAGCATCACTTAATTCAATATATCCAAAGTCATTTGAAGTATAGATAATAATCTCTTCAGAGAACCTTGAAAGATGCATCATAACAATTGAAAGAGTAGACATAATCTCAATTAAGTAGTCTCTATCACTAACTCCATCTAAAGAGTTTAAAGTTGGACCTTTAAATCCTAAAGTATGAGCAGTAAACTCCCTATCGATAGGATAAGTTGTACCAGCTAGAGCTGCACATCCAAGAGGTGAGTAATCAAGTAGTTCAAAAGCGTTATTTAAACGGATAAAGTCTCTTTTAAACATCTCAGAATATGCAAACATATAGTGTCCAAATGATATTGGTTGAGCCTTTTGAAGGTGAGTAAACCCAGGCATATATGTTTCTAAATGGTCTTTTCCTAAGTTAGTAGTAACCTCAATTAGTTCAATTAAATAGGACTGGATTTTTTTTACTTCATCCTTTGTAAAAAGTCTCATATCTACAGCTACCTGGTCATTTCTACTACGTCCAGTGTGAAGTTTTTTTCCCACATCACCAATTCTATCAATAAGAATTTTTTCAATATTCATATGAATATCTTCATAAGTTGTAGAGAAAGTAATCTTTCCATTTTCAATATCCTCTAGAATTTCTAAAAGAGTTTTTTCAATAAGGTCCCCATCGTCTTTTGAAATAATCCCCATTTTAGAAAGACCTCTCACATGGGCGATACTACCCATAATGTCGTATCTATATAACCTTTGATCAAAGTGAATAGAGGAGTGAAAATCTAGGATTAGTTCACTTGCTGCTTCTTTAAATCTTCCTGAAAAGTACTGCATTTGTCATCTCCTTTATAGAATCTGTTTTTAGTAAAGATTTTTATTCCTATTAAAATTGCAATTTGTGAAATTATTGCAAAAAGGATTAACGAACTATTTTGTGTAAATCCACCGATTAAAAATACCGATATAGCTAAAATAGCATTTACTATAGCATATGGAGTTTGAGTTTTTACGTGATTTATATGATCACATCCAGCTCCTGCTGATGAAAGTATAGTTGTATCTGAAATTGGTGAAACATGGTCTCCAAAAAGTCCACCTGAAAGTATAGCTCCAATTGTCACATAAAGTGGAGCATTAAAAGTAACAGCCATAGGTATAACTAGTGGTACCATAATACTGTATGTTCCCCAAGAACTACCAGTTGAAAAGGAGATAACAGCACCAAATATAAAAGCAATAGCTGGAATAAATCCAGAATTAATATCTAAAGTTTTTAAAAATCCAATTAAGAATTGATCAGCTCCAAGGTCTTTATTAATAACACCTAAAGACCAAGCTAAAATTAGAATTATAACAATCTCACTCATTTTTTTCATGCCATTCAGATAGATAGAAAATATCTCTTTAAATGTTTTACTTTTATAAAAAAGCATAAGTCCCATTAAAACAAGGGCTGCATATAGATAACCACTTGTTAGAGCTGCTCTAAAAGCACTTCCTGAAACTCTAGAAGTTATAAAAGAAACACCAAGCATTGAAAATAGAGTTCCTAAAAGAACTAGTATTGGCACCCAAACAAAAGATCCTTTAGCATTTTCTACATGATATTTTGAGTTATCTATTTCAAAAGAACTTTCATCAATTGGGTTATTTTCAAAAGTTCTCATAGGTCCAAAATCTAGCTTTAGTAGTGTTAAAGCTGGAATAATAGTCAGTGCTAATATTGGATAAACGTTAAAAGGAATAGATTTTATGAAGCTTTCATAGTCTGAAAGAGACAGATTTAAAAGCTCAAACTCCTTTTGTAAAAGTCCTATGATAAAAACTCCCCATCCAATAAAAGGGACTAAAACAGCCACAGGTGATGATGTAGAATCTAGTATAAAAGCTAGTTTCTCCTTAGAAAGCTTTAATCTTTTAAAAAATGGACTAAAGATTGGTCCAACAATTAACGGTGTTCCTAAGTCAGAGAAAAATATCATAATCCCTGTAAAATAAGCTAAAAGTTGAGCCTTAGTTTTAGAATTTATAGAGTTTTTAAAACTCTCAGCAAAAGCGTAAGCTCCACCAGACATCATCATAAGCTCAATAAATCCACCAATAAAAATCATAAGTACAATAACTCCAGCGTTATAACTATCTGTAAGTTGATTGATAAAATATTTTCCCACTAGAACCTTTGTAGTCTCTAGAGGATTGTAACCGTTTAAAATGAAAATACCACAAAATACACTGGAAAAAAGTGACAAAACTACATTTTTAGTTTTGATAGATAAAAAAACTGCAATTAAAATTGGAATTATAGATAATACCCCATATGAAACCATTTAAATCCTCCCTAAATTAGTAAAAAATTACTACCCCAAAAGAAAAGGCATACCAAAGAATGGTATGCCCTAGAGAACTTAATTAAAGTTAATAAGCGTATTGTTATGGCAGCGTCACAATACTTAATTCACAGGGTCATAACATCATCGCCGTCGGCCTTAGGCTCCGTATATGGAAGTGAACTAACCTCTATTTGTTTTTGTTAAGAGTGAGTATACAACATTTTAATAAAAAATGTCAAACTATTTTGAAAAAATATTTTATTGTAGCTTTATTAAAACTCCAATAATCATGAAAATTGAACCTAAAAGGAAAAGAATTCCTTGGAACTTTATTTGAAGTTTAGCCCAAACTCCCCACTCAATTTTAGCTATTCCTAAAATAGCCATTAAGATACCAGATGTAGGAACAAACATATTTGTAAATCCATCTCCAAGTTGGAAAGCTAATACTGCAACTTGTCTAGGAACACCAACTAAATCTGAAAGTGGTGCCATAATTGGCATTGTTAAAGCTGCCTGTCCAGAACCTGATACAACAAAGAAGTTGAATACAGACTGGAAGAAGTACATTGCAACTGCAGATATAGAAGCATGTAAATGACTTAAAACACCAGCTACAGAGTTTAAAACTGTATTTAAAACTGTAGGAGTTCCAGCATCTACTCCACCTAAAACTAATACAATACCTTTTGCCATTCCAACAACCATTGCTGCTCCAATAAGGTCCTCAGCACCTTTTCTAAAAGAGATAGCAATATCATTAACAGTCATATCATTTAACTTAAATACTACTCCAATGATTCCAGAAATAACACCCATAATAGTAAACTGTGCAGCTATTTCAGGTAAGTAATATCCGTGGAAAACAACTCCCCAAATAATCCAAGACATTCCTAAGAATATTGTTAAAAATACAAGTTTATGCCCAAATTTAAACTCTAAATCCTCTGATTCATCAGCTTTAAAATCATCTCTAAAGAACTTATCAGTTTCGTAAGATATTGATAACTCAGGATTAGCTTTAACTTTTTTAGCATATCTCATAGTATAGATAATTCCAAAAGATGTGAAGAATACCCACATAACTATTCTGAACATAGCTCCAGAAAGCACAGGAACTCCAGCAACTCCTTGAGCAATAGCCACACTAAAAGGGTTCATCCAAGATGTAGCAAATCCAATTTGAGTTGATATATAGCACATAAAAATACCAGTAATAGAGTCATAACCCATACCAACAACTATAGGTATAAGGATCATAGCAAAAGGAATAGCTTCCTCTCCCATACCAAATACAGCTCCACCTAAAGAGAATAGAAGGAAAACAAGAGGTATAAGTAGCGCCTCAGATCCTTTAGTCTTTTTAATCATATTAAGTATTCCAGCTTCAACAGCTTTAGTTTTTAAAATAATACCAAAAGCTCCACCAGTGATAAGGATAAATGCGATAATACCAACAGCAGTTCCCCACTTATCTCCACTAACAAGACCTTCGAAAATATAGTTAGTAACACTCATATCTCCACCAGCAGCAAATATAGGAATACCCTTAGTAAGTGGTTGTCCTAAATCATTTAATGCATATTTAAAACTTCCTGGAACAGGAACTGTTCTAGTTTTCATACCAGCTTCAGTAGCATATTGAATCTTTTCCATGGTAAAGCTACCAACTGGGATAATGTAAGTAAGAATTGCAGCAAAGACAACTACAAAAAAGATAATGACGTACGTATCAGGTATTCTGATTTTTTTCTTCATTTGTTTCCTCCTAAAAAATTATGCTTCGCCTAGAGAAGTAATATATATTCCAAAAAAAAAGACATACCAAGTGGTATGCCTAAATAGCTTAAATTATCTTACTTAAAAATTTTAAATATGAATTAATAAGCGTATTGTTATGGCAGCATCACAACACAAATATATTACAAACATCTTCGCCATCGGCCTTAGGCTCCGTTTTACTAAGAACAGTATACTATAAATTTAGGCAAAGTGTCAATTGTAAAAACTTTGTAAACTTGTCTTAAAAATTAGTACGAAAGTCTTTTAATTTATTAAAGTTCTTTTACAATAGACAATAGTACTAAAAAAATGTAAAAAAACTATTGTATTTTAATTTTAGATGTGTTATTATTCTTGAAAATAAAAAATAATTTTCAAAAGGGACGGTGAAGAACTATGAGTAACGAAAGAGGTAATTGGGGATCAAGTGTTGGATTTGTTTTAGCGGCGGCAGGATCAGCTATAGGGCTTGGAAATTTATGGAAGTTTCCTTACTTAGCAGGAAAGAATGGAGGAGGAGCATTTGTAATTGTCTATTTATCTCTAATAGTAATACTAGGTTTTTCTCTTATGTTAGGTGAGATGGCAATAGGTAGAAGAGGAAAGTCTGATGCCTTTGGTTCATATAATAATATTAAAAAAGGTTGGGGATTCATTGGAATCTTTGGAATTTTATGTTGTTTTATTATCTATTCATACTACGTTGTAATCGCTGGATGGATTGTAAAATATATCGGTATGTTTATTAGAGGTGGACTTACAGAGGACCCAGTAACAACATTTGGGAATTTTATCTCTTCTGGAACTTCACCAATTATATATAGCTTTGTTATTGTTGTAGTAACGGCATTAATCGTTTTAAAAGGTGTATCTGGTGGAATTGAAAAAGCAAGTAAAATAATGATGCCAATTCTATTTGTATTTATGTTGATCATAGTTGCAAGATCAGTAACTCTTCCAAATGCAATGGAAGGAATTAAATATTTCCTAAAACCTGATTTCTCACAGATTACTCCTACTGTTGTAATAGCAGCTTTAGGACAGGTTTTCTTCTCACTAAGTTTAGGTATGGGTGCTATGATAACTTATGGTAGTTACCTTCCAAAGGATACTAACCTAGTTAAAAGTGCTCTTTGTATACCTGTGCTAGATACACTAATAGCTTTACTTGCAGGACTTGCTATCCTTCCAGCAGTATTTTCATTTGGACTTGAGCCAACAGCTGGACCAGGATTAATCTTTATAACTTTACCAAAAGTATTTGCATCAATGCCAATGGGTAATCTATTTGGAATTATCTTCTTCGTATTAGTACTGTTTGCAGCTCTTACATCAACTATCTCATTATTAGAGGTTGTTGTATCATTTGTTGTGGATCAGATGAAGTTAGATAGAAAGAAAGCTACAATTTTAGTAAGTGGTTTAATTGCTGCTTTTGCAATTCCAAACTCACACTCTTTTGGACCTTTAGCAGAGTTAAAAGTGTTCTTTGGATTAAACTTCTTTGATTTCTTAGGATACTTAACAGACAATATCTTATTACCAATGGGTGGATTACTTCTTTGTGTATTCGTTGGATTTATCTGGGATAAAGAGGATATTAAAAGAGAGATTACAAATGATGGTGAAGTAGCATTTCCATTATTCTCAGTATGGATGATAGGAGTTAAATACTTAGGTATTCAGCTTTTAGCACTAATTTTACTTCAAGCAGTTGGAGTTGTAGGAAGCGCTTTAAGTTTCTCACTAGCAGCTATATTTATGCTTCAAATCTTCTTTGATGTACTTGAAAATAGAAGAAAAGTAAAAACAGCCTAATAATTTTTCCTAAAATATATATTAAAGTGAATTAGTGGAAAGCACAGATTAAACTCTGTGCTTTTTGCTTTTTAAAAATTACAAGGAAAATAAAAAAATATTTGTAGAATAGATTATATAGAGATTTTTTTCTTTTTATAATTTAAATTAAGGAGAGTGTTAAAATGGAAAAAAATATTAAACCAATTGATAAAACATTCATGGTAGGAAAATGGATGCCTTCAGATCAAGAAACATTAGTTGCTTGGATGAAAAAAATTATGGAAAAGGCAGATAAGCAAACTGGACCGCTATTACCTGTTATTGAAAATTTTAAAAATTTTATTGAAACAAATCCAAAAGCTTATATGTTTTTTACTCAAATGTTTGATCAAGTTGCAAAAAGTAAAACAAAATCACCAGCTAATTTGCCTCAAGTTCGTGATTATCAGCATATGTTATCTCTTTTTAATGTAATTATGACTCATTCTCCGGAGTTTGACGAAACTGGACTTGTAGGTTTTCCTTTTAACGCTATCTTAGATTGGTCTATGGCTACAACTGGTGGTTGGGCAGGATTTTTAGATGAAAAGATTAACTCACATCTTAAAACTATTTTAGATGAGTGGGCTATATATCTTTCTTCACCAGAAAGTGCTCATGTTTTAAATGATGATCCTAAAACAGGTTGGTTTGGAGAAGATGCTAAAAAAGCAATGCCAACATTTGTTGATGACTTCATTTGCGATCCAAATTTACCTCATCATGGTTTCACATCATGGGATGACTTTTTCACACGTCGTTTCAGAGAGGGAGTTAGACCGATTGCTATGCCTGAAGATGATTCTATTGTTATAAATGCATGTGAATCTGCTCCATACAGAGTAGTTAATAATGTTCAACTATATGATAAGTTTTGGATAAAAGCACAACCTTATGCATTAAAATTTATGTTAGATAACGATCCGTTGACTGAAAACTTTGTTGGTGGAACTGTTTATCAAGCATTTTTAAGTGCTCTTAGCTACCATCGTTGGCATGCACCAATTTCTGGAAAAGTTGTAAAAACAAAAATTATTGATGGAACATATTATTCTCAAGCACTTAGTGTAGGACTTGATCCAGCAGGACCAAATGAATCACAAGGTTATATCTGTGAAGTTGCAACACGTGCTCTAATTTTTATTGAAGCGGATAATCCAGATATAGGTTTATTCTGTTTTATGGCTGTTGGAATGGCTGAAGTTTCAACATGTGACGTACGTGTTTTTGAAGGACAACATATTACAAAAGGTCAAGAATTAGGAATGTTCCACTTTGGTGGATCAACTCATTGTCTATTCTTTGGACCTCAAGTTGAGGTAGAGTTTAATTTACATAATCAAACTCCAGGACTTGATAGTTCAAATATTCCTGTAAATGCTCATTTAGCAACTGTAAAAAGAAAAAATAAATAAATTAGTAAATAAATATACATATCAGAAAAACTAGGAGTGCAAATTCTCCTAGTTTTTTATTTTATTATTACCATTCAAAAATGTTATAATAAAGACATAAAATTGTGAAGGAGGAGAGAGTGAGAAAGCTACTATTTTTACTAAAAATTTTAATAACTTTAATAGTCTTACTAGAGACTCTCTATGGTAGGGAGATTAACCCACTAAAGACCTTTACATATGATATTGTAATTTCAAACTATGAAAATAGTTCGAAAAGAGATATTCAGATAGTGAATGATTTAACAAAAATTAGAGGGCAGTTAGCCAATAGTGGTGAAGGTTTTTTAGATGTTGAAGGAGAGGCGTTTACTTCTTGGGAGATATATAAAAATGGTGAAAAAATTAGTACAGGAGATAAAGATCTTTTAGATGATAAGATTGTAGAGTTGCTTCCAGAAGAGAGTATAAAATATGAGATTGTAGTTACACCAAATCCAAGACTTTTATCTCAAGAGATAAAAAATATAGTTACAATTTATGAGGATAATCAACTTTTAGAAAAAAGAACATATAAAGGGGAAGTTTTAGGTTCAAAACCTAGAGTAAAAAGAGAGGTAGATTTAAAAACTTACTCTCCTGGAGACTACATAAAGTATAAAGTAGTAGTTGAACCTGATGGGCCAGGATATTTGAATAACTTCAAATTAGATGAGAGTATAGATAAAATTTTAGTACCTACTTTAAATGGAAAAAAAGAGCTATTACTTTCAAATATAGAGGTTAAAAGTAATAGAGAAAATGTTCAAAATGAGATGGATATCCCTTTTGGAGAAAGTTTAATCTATGAGATTAAAGGTAAAATAAATGAGAATATTTTAGGTAATATTGAATATAAAGGTTTAGTTACTAAAAGTGAGCCGTATAAATTAGATGTAAAGTTTTTAAATAGTGAAAAGTACTCTCCTGGAAAAGAGTACACATATGAGATAGAGATAAAAAATAGTGGAAAAGGAAATAGTAGTAATATTCCTTTAGAGTTTTTAGTGGATAAAAGTGAAGTGGTAAACTGGAAGGGCGAGATTATTAAAGCTTTTCCTAAAAATGAGACTAGTTTAAAAGATATAATTGCTTTGGGAAAGGGCAAAAAGATTATAAAAAAATATAGTGTATATGTAGATGATTTTAGTGTTAGTGATATAGAATCAAAATTATTGATTGATAGTCATACGGTCAATAATAAAATTTCATCACATAGTTCAGATCCTAAGATAACTTACCAAGTAGAGAGCTATTTAGATAAAAGTGGAAATAAAAAACTAAAGGGATATACATCAGAAGGTTATATAGAATATCTATTTAAAGTTGAAAATATAGGTCTTGGAATTTTAAATAACTATAGATTTAATAGTAATATAGATTATTTAAAAACAAAATCTATAAATGGAAAAGAGATTTTAGCTTTTTCATCTAGTGATAAAAAAATATCTCGAGAAAAGGGTTTAATAGTAGATGAAACTTCAGAAGGAGAGGATGTTTTAAATATATTACCAGGAGGTTTTATAGAGTACAAAGTAAGAGGAAAAATATCTAAAGAAGCAGTGGGAAATATTATTAAGCATAGTACTATTGCAAAGATGGAAAAAAGTGATGTAGTTCATAGTTTAAAAGTTTCAAAAGAGAGTTATAAAGCTGGTGAAGAGATTAGTTATACTATCACATTGAAAAATAAAGGTTATGGAACTGCATATGAACAAAAATACAAATTAAATGTAGATGAAGCATTAGTTTCAGCTTCTGGAGTTGAAAACAAAAAAGTAAATGCCTTTAAGAATGACTTACCAATTGAGAAGACTCCAGTTATATATCCAGGACAGGAGATAAAATATAGCTTTAAAGGAATCACTAAAAATAGTATTTTTGATAGTATACATATGAAGTCTATTTATGGTGAAGATATAAAAGAGAGTGAAGTTAAGTCACTGCCTGGAAAGCTAGAGTTTTCAAGTAGTTTAAAGAGTGTAAATGGAAAAATAGTAACTAGTGGAGTGAAATATAAACCAGGTGATATGGTAACTTATGAGGCTACTTTAAAAAACATAGGAGAGGGATTTTTAGATAATCTAAGTGTTGAAAGTAATCTTGATGAGATAAAAGCTTTAGTAGCTGGATCAGATGTTAAAGAGAAAGTTTTAGAGGGAATAAATATAAGTGTAAAAAGCAGTGACCCAAGAACAGTAATAACATCTAAGATGGGAGATACAGGAAGTTACATAAAAAAGAATGTAGATTTTGCTCCTAAAAGTAGTATAACTTTTGAGATAACAGGGATAGTTTCAGACAAAGCTATTGGAACCTTAAGTGGAATGAATTTTGTTGTCAATGGAATGGGTAAAACTACCGATGAACTAGGAAGTGTTGGAGGTTCTATAAGTGGAGAAAAGACTCTTTTAGAACCTGAAAATGGTATATATAAACCAGGAGATAAACTTAAATACATGCTTACTATCAAAAATAAAGGTGATGGATATGGTCGTTCTATTCCTATAGAGGACATACTTTCTGAAGTTACAACTGAGAAAGAGGGGAAGCGTTATGGAAGAGCTTTCTCCAATTGGAAGGTAACGTATTTAGGGGCTAAGGATGAATCGAGTAGATTTAAAAAGCATACATATTTAAAAAATGAGATATCAGGAAGAGAGGATTTAAATACAAAGGTTGATATAGGGCCTGGAGTAACTATAGAGTTTTTAGTTGAAGCTGATATAGATAGTAGTGCTATTGGAGTTATTGAAAGTAAAGCTAAAATAGCTGGTGGAACAAATGATGATCAAACAATCTATTTAAAACCACTATCTGAGTATTCAGAAGATGAGAAGGTGGAGCAGGGAGTTAGAGTTCGTTTAAGTTCTACAAAGAGTGAGATAAAGCTTGGAGAGGTTGTAGGATTTACTGTTAATGTGGAAAATTTAGATAAAGAGAGTTACGAAAATCTAAGTTTAAAAAATACCACTCCAAAAGGTTTTAGATATTTAGATGAGGAGTTTCAAAAATTTAGTTTAAAACCAGGAGAAAAATATAGTAAAACTTTCTATATGAAAGCAACTGTTGGAGCTAATATGGGAAAAAATATTTTCCAAAGTTATGTAGCCAATAGAAATAGTAAGATATCAAATATAGGTGAAACAAGTGTTGATGTAAAGGGAGATTCTCTTTTAAATACAGCTACTATAATAGGTAAAGTAATAGATGAGGCAACAGATAAGGGAATACCTTATGCAGTTGTTTATACTCCAAGTGGAGTTGTGGTTCAAGCTGACGAGTTTGGTAGATTCCATCTTCCAGATCAGTGGGTAGATAAAGCTTTTGGTGAAAATTTTACAGTAAAACTTGATGAAAGTAGTTTGCCCAAGGGAAGTGTAATAAAAAGTGAAAACCCTCTTGTAAAAAGAATAACTCCATACTCTTTAACAAAATTTAACTTTATAGTTCAAAAAGGTATAGAGGAAGAGGAGAAGACAGAGGAAAAAGAATCTGAGAAAAAATATACATATATGGGAACAGGATTAGTGGATGCGTATATAGGAAAAGATAGCGATAAACCGAGGGCTACATATTTTGGTAAGGGTAGCTATGGAGACTATAAGTTAACACTACATTTTGATACTAAGGATAAAAAAAATCAGACACTTTTAGAAAGAGTTACAGATGATGACTATGTTTATTATCCAACGTATGGAGATGACTCTAAAATTAGAAAAGAGGTAAATACAAATGGAAAACTTTATCTAAAGTTAGAGCATAAAAAATCATACCTAATGTGGGGTAACTATGAAACTGGTTTTGTAGGAACAAAGTTTATGGATTATAACAAAGAGTTATATGGATTTAAAGGTGAGTACAAAGAGGAGGATATAAATGTAAAAGTCTTTATGAGTACTCCAAATACTATGTATGGTCATGATGAGTTTTTAGGAACTGGTGGAAGTTTATACTTTCTAAAAAATGGTGAAGTACTAAAAGGTAGCCAAAAAGTTTGGATAAAAATTGTTGATGCAGATACCTATGTTGTTGAAAAAGTAATCTACTTACAAGAGGGAAGAGATTATGAGATTGATCCTTTTATAGGAAGAGTTATACTTACAACACCTTTAAGTGGTGGAAGCTCAGCAGATTATTATGCATATTTAGTAGTTGATTATAGTTATCTTCCTAAAGATGGAGAGGTTGTAGATTCATCAAATTACGGTGTAAAAACTGTAAAAGATATAAATGAAAATCTAAGTGTAGGAGTAACTGCTGTCCATGAAAGTCGTGGGAAAACAGACTACGATTTAAAGGGTGTAGAGGTTAAGTTAAAAGATGAAAAAGGAAACTATATAAAAGGTGAGTTTAGTACTAGTTCTGGAGTTTCAAATATAAGTAACTATTTGTCTTTTGATGGAGGATTAACTTTCCAAGAGGTAGATAGAGATGATAGTAAAATATCTGGAAATGCCTACAGAATTACAGGAGCTTTAAAACTTTTAGAAGAGGCTGAATTGAAAGCTTGGTACGAAAGAAAAGAGCGTGGATACTCTTTTGCTTCAGATTTAGACGATAGATTTTTAGAAACTTTTGGAAGTGAATTAAAATATAGTCACTCTGAAAATCTAAAAAGCTATTTAAAATTTCAATATGTAGATCAGATGAAGTGGGGAGAGAAAAGAGAAACAGGGACAGTAACTAGTGCTAAGCTGGAGTATATTTTAAATGAAAGTACAAAACTATATAGTGAGATAAAAGCTGGACTTAGTAATGCACTGTCTTTAGGAGCTGAAAAAAGAATAAACGATAGATTAAAAGTTAATGGTAGAACCTCTTTTGGAGATTCAGGAAACTATTTTGAGCTTGGAGGAGATTATCAACTTTTCGATAACTATAATATCTATTCAGGGTATAGTTCAGATGGAGAGATATCTAGAGATAGATATACTGTTGGTCAAAGAGCTAGAGTTGGAGAGAGAACTAGTATCTACCAAGAGAATCAGTTTGTAAAAGAGAGAGGTAAAAATGCTACTCTTCAAGGGTATGGTATAGATTACGATTTGAGAAGAGGAGTAACTTTAGGTGGATCGATTCAACATGGTGAGTTAATTTTACCAAATGATGAGAGAAGTCGTAGAAGAGGAGGTTCCCTATATTTAAGAGCTGAATTAGAGAGTTTAACTTTAAGAAACAGAGTTGAATATAGAGAAGACAAAGGTTCAGAAGATATAGAGCAGTATTTAACAACGAACTCTTTTACATATAGATATAACAAAGAGTATACTTTTGCAGGGAAAGTCAATTATTCATTTACAGATGATAGTTTTAAAACTAGTTATTTAGAGAGTAGTATGGGACTTGCTTATAGACCTATAGACAATGATAGGTTAAACTATTTATCGAGATATACAGTGATATTGGATAAGGATAGTAAAACTAATAAGGATTTTAGTGCTCACATAGGGGAGTTTGAAACAATCTACTCCTTTACAAGATCCCTTGATATATCTATGAAAAATGGGTATAGACGTGAGAAAAATAAGTATTTAAATGATCTTTATATGTTAGGGTTTAAGGCTAATTATAGTGTAATGAATAGTTGGGAAGTTTTTGGACAGTATCAGTGGTTAGTAGACCGTGCTAATGAGGACGTTCTAAGTGGAGCTATCTTTGGAGTTTATAAAAATATAGATAGAAACATGAAGCTAGGAGGGGGATATAACTTCTCTGGATTCAAGGACTCTTTGGGAGAACAGGACTATAAAACTACAGGATGGTTTTTAAATATAATTGGGACTATGTAGATTAATAATCTTAAATTAAAAAAAGAGAGATTTCGGGGAAGGGGCCGAAATCTCTCTTCTTTTGTTTATCTGAATTTATTGAAAAGCCATAAAACTACAATGGCTCCAAAAGCTGCAGTAAAGATACTACCAATATTTAATCCATGAACAGAACCAATACCGATAATACTACCTAAAAATCCTCCAACGAAGGCTCCAACGATACCAAGTATCATAGTGGCAATTATTCCGCCACCTTGATCACCAGGCATGATGAACTTAGCTAGAGCACCAGCTAAAATACCAAGGATGATCCATGTTAAAATTCCCATTTTACAACCTCCTATTTAAATAATTTTATTTTCTAACCATTTATTCTGAGATACTTTAGAATTTCTTTTTTTTATTTTAAAAAATAAATAACCATTGAGAAAGGGTAATTGTGATACAATAAAAAGGGTTTAAATGGGTTTAAAATGAAAAGTAGAAATTAAGGGAGAATGCATGAAAAGAACAACGGGATTATTATTTTTGCTACCACAACTGGTTTTAGCGCAGGAGTATTGGAATGGAATTCCATATCCTATGAATCGTTGGGGTATATCGGGATTAGGAGTAACTCAAACAGAGGCTGGGAAAATAAGCAACATTGATATAAACATAAAAAAAATTCCCATTGGAAACAATGAGGTAGATTTGGAAATTGTAAATCCAGATTCTATAGAAGTAAAAGCTAAAGTTAAAGGAATTAAGGTTGATTACTTTGTATTGCCATTTTTGTCTGTCTATGGAATTTATGGACAATTAGAAGCGAATGTAGATATGAGAGCTGGAAATCCTAAAATAGGAATACCAGGAACAGGAAATAATTTTATAGATGGAATAATAGGTGGCTACGAAGATAAAATAAACAACCATTTAGAAAAAATAAAATTAAACGGGAAGTTTAAAACAGAGGGAGATATTTATGGTATAGGAGGTATTTTAGCTGGAGAATATAGAAATATTTTTGGAATGGTTCAGTATACTTATAGTGAGATTCATATGAAAGATGGATTGGCTAAGAAAAAAGCTGAAATGGCCAATGCTAGATTAGGTTATAGCTTTAAACCAAAAGATACATTTATAACTAATATAACACCATATTTTGGAGGAGCTTATCAGCTTATGGGAACACAAGTTAAGGCTGGAATTGGAGATTTAAATGCAACTATAGATTTAGAATTAGATGAAATATCTCCAGCAGCAGGGGTATTTATTCAGCTGAGAAATAATATAACTCTAATGGTAGAAACTACATGGGGAACTAGAGATTCCATTGCCATAGATTTAGGATATAGATTTTAATAGAAAAAAGATTTAATAGCAAGCCCTAGTATAAAACTGTCAAAGGATGGTGATAAAATGCTAGGGCTTGTTTGTATGTTAGATGGAAAAGGCATGAAAAAGGGTGTTAATGCACTTAAAAATTTTAACTTGGAAAAAGTTAAAGAAGCGGCACTATTTAATTTAGATTACACTTTAGAGTGTATAAAGTTTTGCTTAAAAAATAACTATATCTATAGAGTTTCATCATCTGTAATACCATATCCTGATCTCTGGAATTGGAGAGAGGACAGAGATATTTTAGAAAAACTAAAACTCATAAAAGAGTATAGTTCTAAAATAAGGCTCATAATTCATCCAGATCAATTTGTAGTTTTAAATAGTGATAGTGAAAAAGTTATAGAAAACTCTTTGAAAATATTAGAAAGCCAAGTACAGTTTGCAAAACTTGCAGGGATAAGTGATTTAGTTCTTCATATAGGAAAAAAAGATGGGATAGAAAAGTTTATAGAAACATATAAAAAATTAGATAGTTATACAAAGAGCATATTAGTTTTAGAAAACTGTCATTATTATAAAGCAAATGAAGTGTTAGAACTATGTGAAAAAATAGATGTACCAATGGTTTTAGATGTACACCATGCTAGAGTCACAAAGGATGAGAACTACGATTTAGAAAAAATAAAAAAAACATGGATAGATAAAAAGCCTTTAGCTCATATATCTAGTGGAAAAGACTTGGTAGATGATAAATCTCATAGTGATTATATCTCAGAGGAGGATATAAAAAAATATATCTGGCTTTTTAAAGAGTTTGATGTGGAGATAGAAGCTAAGAAAAAAGAGAAGGCATTGAAAAAAGCTGCAGATACAATAGGTATCTACAGCTTATAATATAGGGAGACTAGAGTATACTCTAGTCTTTTTTACTATTTAGAACTTTCATACTGAGTATGGAACTCTTTTAATATCTGCTTAGTCTTTTTACCAATAGCTTCATATTGATACTCTTTTAAGTTTGCTAGAGAAACTCTTAAAGTTGGATGTGTATCTCCAAATCCTTTTCCAGGAAGTAACACAACACCAGTTTCCTTAGCTAAAGCAAATAGGAAATCATTTATTTTATTGTTATCTTTAAACCACTGTGCAAACTTTTCATCGAAAAGTTCAAGGGCTATATCTGCTACATTTATAAGAGTATAGTAGCTTACAACATTTTCGTCATCTTCAAAATGAGCTCCTAAAGATGAGTAAAGAAGTTTACATCTATTTCTAATAAGAGCCTTACAAGAGTTCTTATAGTATGAGTTTAAATCAACTAAAGAGTTTAAAGCAAATAAGGCCATCTGTAGTTGTTGAGGAGTAGATATACCTGCAGTATGATTTAATCCCACAGCTCTACTATCAGCAACAATTCTATCAATAAATGACAGTGTTTTAGGAGTTGGTGTTATTATAGTATATCTATTATTTACATCATCATCAGCTGTTTTTAAAAGCTCATCAAAAATACTATCGTGAGAGATAGAGATGGTACCTAGTCTCCATCCTGTAGCTCCGAAATATTTAGAGAATGAGTAAACTAAAAGTGTATTTTTAGGAATTACTCCAAAACATGAAACAAAGTTGTCGCTAAATGTTCCGTATACATCATCAGTTATAATCATTAAATCAGGTCTATCCTCATCAACTAATTTTTTTAAGTTTAAAAGAGTTTCAGTACTTAATTTTGTTGATGGTGGATTACTTGGATTAACAAGACATAGTAGTTTTATACTAGGGTCTTTAAGTTTTTCAAGCTCAGATGCAGGCAGTTGCCAATCAGATTTTGGATCAAGTTGTAATTCAACAATATCTAAGTCATATTCAGATAATTTAGGAATTTCTAAATATGGTGTAAATATAGGTGTAACAATAGCTATTTTATCTTTTGGTTTAATAAGTTTATTTGTAGCTAAAGAGTTAAAAATATAAAACATTGCAGCAGTTCCACCCTCAGTTGCAAAAACATCAAAATCACAATCTAATTTATTTTGACACATCTCTTTAGTTAGATATTTTTTTACAATAATCTCTGTGTTTACTAGCATTTTGGGTGGAGTAGGATAGTGACTTCCTAAGTAAGCTTCAACAAACTCCATTAAAACTTCATCTATATTTAAACCAATTTGATCCTCTATATATGATAAATATGTTAAAATTCCATTTGCTTCAGCAGAACATTGCTCTTTTCTTAAAAATATTAAAAATCTAGTATAGATTCCCTCCTTTTTAGGAAATCCACCAATATGATTGTGAAGATATGAGTATGAAACTTCAGATTCTTCAATGGCAAACTTTCCAATTAAGTTAAAAACTCTACGAGGAAGAGTAGCTAAAAAGTTTGGGTTTCCTCTACCTGCATTTAAAACTTCACCTTTAAAAGCCTCGTCAGCTAGTTTAATAAGTTGATCTTTTAGCTCAAATGGGCTTAACTCTTTCATAATAATACCTCCAATTAATTTTTAGTTATAATACCAACAATAACAGGTCCCCACATAGTTAAAAATACATTTGCCACAGCATATCCAACTGAGAAGGGTAGTACTGGAGTTGAATTTTGAGTTTTTCTAAGAACTTCAGCATAAGCTGGGTTAGCACTTCTACCTCCAGCTATAATTGCCACTGAATCAACTGGATTTTTAATTTTTAAGATAAAGTAGTCAAATAGGAATGTAATAACCTGTGGAACCATAGTTACAAAAACACCAAGCCAGAATAGTGTCATACCATATTGTTCAATGGTAACGAGAGCACTTTTACCAGCATTTAAACCAACAATTACAACGAAAACAACTAGTCCAAAAACTTTAAGGAAAGAAACTGTACCAGTGTCTATTCCTCCAACTTTTGGATATCTACTTTTCAACCATCCAAAAATAAGACCTGAGAAAAGACATCCTCCACCAGTTCCTAGAGATATAGGAATACCGGCAACAGGTAGAGTAATTTCTCCAATAATGATACCTAAAATCATACCAATTGAGAAAGTTATATAATCAACAACATTTTTACTAGGAGTAGCATAACCTAAAAGTTTAAAAGAACTATCTATATTTTGCTTTCTACCAGTTAAAATAACTTCATCTCCAAGTTCAAATTTAAAGTCAGGTTTTAAAGGAAGCTCCTCATTTTCTCTATAAACTTGAGCTACAATAAAACCAAGAGTAGCAGCAGGTGGTAAAAGAGTTTTTATCTCTTCAATTGTTTTTCCAGCAAATTTTTTATAGTGGAAAATAATGGATTTTTTATATTCAGTTGTAGTAGTTGAAAACTTAGTACAATCAAAAATCTCAGTTCCTAAAACACCATCTAAACTAAGAAGTGCTTTTGTTTTCCCACCGATTACAACCCAGTCATTTTCTTGAAAAATGTAGTTATCATAGTTATCTACTTTTATAGATGAACCATTTTGAGAAACATCTAAAAGAAAAATTTTTTCTTTAAAATCTTCCTCTAACTCTCTAGCTGTTTTTCCAACATATTTAGAGTCTTTAGTTATCTCATAAATTCTCGAAGAAACTTTTTCAAGAGCCAAAAACTCGTTTTCACCTAAAACAATTCCTTTAGATTGAGATTTTTCAAGTTCAATAGCCGACTTTCTAAGATCCCATTTCATAATAAGAGGAAGGATAGTTCCAACCATAAGAACAGGTCCTAAAGTACCAAAAATATATGTAACAGAGTAACCTACAGCAACATTTGTTTGAAGTTGCTTAGTTAATTCAGGACTTAATCCCAAGTTTCCAATAGAGTTCCCTGCAGTACCAATAATAGCTGATTGAGTTAAACCACCAGCCGCTAGTCCAGCCGCTAGCCCTCTATCTAAATCAAAATAGTACGCACAAATAAGAACACATAAAAGTCCAACAACAGTCATGAAAAATGATGAAATTACAAATTTCATAGAAGCTTTATTATTTAAAGCTCCGAAAAATTTAGGTCCACCTTCATAACCACAAGCATAGATAAATAAAGCAAAGAAAGCTGTTTTTAAAATACCTGGAACATTAAAACCAAGTTGTCCAATAATAACAGCAACGATTAAACTACCGGCAATTCCACCGAGTTGAAACTTTCCAATTTTAATTTTTCCTAAAGCATAACCAATACCTATGGATAGGAAAAGTGCAATTAAAACATTAGAGCGAATATAATCTGCAAAAATGTCCATATATGATACCTCCTTAAAAAGAATTTTTAATTAAGTCAATCTGGCTCAAGTATACTAAATAAAAAGAACGATTCCTTCAAATTTTTTCAAAAAAATAGAAAAGAGATCAAAGCCTGGTCAGAAACCTTAATCTCTTTTCTTTTATTTTAAATTAATTTAACAGGGCAAATTTTATATTCTGGAGTTTTAGAGATAGGCTCTAAAAACTCGCTAGCAGTAAGTTCATTAACCAATGCACTTGAGAAATGGAATGGTACAAAAACTACACCATCTTTAACTCCATCACGCTCTTTTATTTTTAAAGTAATCTCTCCACGACGAGATTTTATAGTTATAACATCACCATCTTTTTTAGAAATTTTCTCTAAAAGATTGGAGTTCATCTCAGCGTAAGGTTCAGGACACTTTTCATTTAATCCCTCAACTCTACCACTCATAGATCTAGTATGATATTGATAAAGAACCCTTCCTGTTGAAAGATAGTAAGGATACTCATCGTTTATAACCTCTATAGAATTAACTAATTCTACAGGGATAAGTGAAAACTTTTTCTTTAAATTTGAAAGATCCTGGTATAAAAATTCAGTTCCTTTTCCATCAATAAGAGGCCATTGAACACCCTCCTCTTCTAAAATAGAATAATTAAATCCATTATAAAGAGGTGTAACTTCACAAAGTTCATTAAAGATAGTTTCAGGAGTTCGATTTACTTGTTTATATCCCATTCTATCCATAAGTTCTAAAATTATATCTAAGTCCATTTTAACCTCACCTGGAGGTGTAACAACTTGTCTAACTCTTTGAATTCTTCTACCAGTATTAGTAAAAGTTCCAACTTTTTCAGCAAAACATGTAGCTGGTAAAACAATATCAGCCATTGCCGCTGTCTCTGTTAAAAATATATCTTGAACAACAAAGAGATCTAAGTTTTTAAGAGCACTTCTAACATGTTTTAAGTTAGGGTCAGTCATAAGTGGATTTTCACCCATGACATATAAAAACTTCATCTCATTTTTAGCTATTTTATCTATCATCTCTACAACAGTTACTCCAGCAAAAGGTGAAAGATGTTCTACATTCCAGAACTTTTCCATCTTTTCTTTAGATTTTGGATCATCAACTTTTTGATATCCTGAATATATCTCTGGGAATGCTCCCATATCACAAGCTCCTTGAGCATTGTTTTGTCCTCTTAAAGGATTTACTCCACCTCTTTCTTTTCCAACGTTACCACAGATTAAAGCTAGATTTGAAAGAGCTGTTACATTATCAGAACCGTTTATGTGTTGAGTATTTCCCATTCCCAAATATGTTGTAGCCACATCACTAGAATATATTCGAGCAGCTTTAACAATATCCTCTTTTAAAACTCCACAAATCTTCTCAGCATACTCAGGAGTGTAGTCTTTTACACTCTCTTTAAGTGCTTCAAAACCTTCAGTATTGTCATCTATATACTCTTTGTTATAAAGATTTTCTGAAATAATAACATTGACCATAGCGTTAATTAAAGCTATATCAGTTCCAGGATTTATCTTTAAAAATACATCTGCAATTTCAGAAAGATCAATATCTCTAATATCTATAATTATAAGTTTAGCACCATTTTGTACAGAGTGCTTAACCTTAGCTCCTAAAACAGGGTGAGTTTCTCTTAAATTTTCACCACTAATTAAAACAACTTTAGATTCAAAACCTTCATGAACACTGTTAGACATAGCTCCATAACCTAAAGTTTTTCCTAGAGCTGCAGAGGATGAACTATGACAAAGTCTTGAACAGTGATCTATGTTATTAGTTTTCATAACTCCTCTAAAGAATTTCTGGAATAGGTAGTTCTCTTCATTTGTACATTTTCCAGATGAGAAAGCTCCAATAGCTTCACCACCATATCTATTTTTAGTTTCTTCTAACTTTTTAGCTATTAAAGAAAGTGCTTCATCCCAAGTAGCCTTTCTAAAAACACCATTCTCTTTAATAAGAGGATGAGTTAAACGATCAGGATGATTTACATATGAAAATCCAAATTTTCCTTTTACACAAAGTAAACCAACATTTGGTTTAACTAAGATAGGATGAGATTCAACTATAACATTATCTTTAACTTCAAAGTTAATTTGGCATCCTACACCGCAGTAACCACAAGTTGTTTTAACTGTTTTAGTCTCCCAGTGTCTAAACTGATGTTTATACTTTGGAAGAAGTCCTGCAGTTGGGCAAAAGCTTACGCAGTTTCCACAAGAAACGCAAGTTGAACTATTGATATTGTCCGCTTTATTAGCCCAAGTATGAATTTTTCCATCTGTAGTTTTAAGTTTTAAAGCGTGGTTACATTGAAGATTTCTACAAATTTGAGCACACTTTCCACACCCAATACATTTATTGGGATCTATTATAAAAAATGGATTTGAATCATCTATTGGAAGTAGATTTAAACTATTAGGAATAGTTTTATCAACTCCATATTTATAGCAATATTCTTGAAGTTTACACTGCCCAGATTTTTGGCAAACAAGACAGTTAACATGATGATTATCTATATATTTTTGAAGTAGTTTCTTTCGATTGTCAATAACTTCAGGGGCTTTGGTATCTATAACCATACCTTCAGTAGGGAGAGTTTTACAACTCTTTGTAACAGTTCCATCAATTGAAACAGCACACATTCCACAAATCCCAAGTTTTTCTTCAGATCGGTTATCTCTACAGAAAGTTGGAATCTCTAATTCTAGAGATTGTAAAGTCTCTAAAAGAGATAGTTTTTCATTAACTGAATAATTTTTCCCATCAATAGTTATATTTACCATGTAACCCCCTTATTTTATCTTCCTCTAAATTTTATAAATAGGAACAGAACAACAAAAGCACCAATTACAGATAAAAAGATACTTCCAAGGTTAAGACCACTAACAGATCCTATTCCAAGAAGACTACCTATAAATCCACCTACTAAAGCTCCTACAATTCCAAGAACTGTAGTTGCAATAAGCCCAGCTGTATATACCTCTGGCATCATAAGTCTAGCTAATGCTCCAGATAAAAGTCCTAAAATAATCCATGAAAATAATCCCATAGAACAAACCTCCCATAAATACGTTTTCGTCATTATTATATTCGTGAAAAATTAAAAATTTCTTTTTAAAAAAATTTAGAATAGATAAAAAATCAAAAGGTAAAATAAAAAGCTTTTAGTATAAATAAAAAAAGAATTAAGAAGGGGGATAAGTGGTGAAGAGTTTTTTTCTATGTTTTATCTTAATTTTTCAACTTTTAAGTGGTTTTGAAAAAAATGAAAATAAAATATTTATTGGAAAAAGATATCCACTAAACCTAAAACTAGATTCAGGCTGGACTATGAGTTATATAAAGATGGATAGTAATTTAAAAAGTAATTTTAAGACTCCTAAAATGAAGACAGATCCTAAAGTAAATATAGCTTATTTAAAATATAGTGAGGATCTCATAGGTTTTAACTGTGAAAATTTAGATGATTCTTTAAATTCAAATCTGAAAAACCATTTTTTTGGTGGAATGGGAAAAGTTTCTAAAAAGATAAACATAGATTCAATATATTTTGAACCCATGGGAAAAATACAGTCTATGGCTGTATTTCAAAGAAGTATCAACGAAAATTATGGGAATTATAATGTAAGTTTAGATAATTTAAATGGGGTTTTAAATACATTGTATTTAGGAATGGGAGTTGGAAAACAATATTTTCAAGAGAGTAATATTGTTGACGTTTCTATGAATGCAGGAGTAAAACAAGAGCTAAATAGGATAGATGAAGAAGTTAAATATAAGGCAAGAGTTTTAGAACAAGAGGAAGATAGTAATTTAAAAGATAAAAATAGTTTCTCCCAAGAGTTAGGTCTTAACGGAGCCATTGGAAATCCAACTACAGGAGTTTCTTTTTATACAGGATATAAATATTTCTTTTCAGAAAATGAATCATGGAAAGTAACAGCTGGAGTTAGTTATATATTTTAAAAAAGTAGCCTTCTAAATTTAGAAGGCTACTACTTTATCTCTACCAGTTTTCTTAGCAGTATACAGATTTTTGTCAGCTTTAGAAACTGCTGAATAAAAAGATGATTTATCTTTAATATTAGTGTATATAACTCCAAAAGATGCAGTTATTTTATAATTATCAACAATATTTAAATTTCTAATTAAATTTTGAAGAGTATTAACTTTATCTAAAAGTGTTTCTTTATCAGTATCTTTAAAAATAATTAAAAACTCCTCTCCACCCCATCTGAAAGCATCAGCACTTCCAATAGAAACTAGCTTTATACAGTTACTAACAGCTTTAAGAACGTGGTCACCTTTATCATGTCCAAAAGTATCGTTTATATTTTTAAAATGATCAATATCAAGTAAAACAACACCACAATTATTAATAGGAAAAACCATCTCCTCTTGTAAAAAGTATCTATTATAAAGGGATGTTAATGGTTCTCTTAAAAGCAGTTCACTTTTAATTTTATTTATCATTTTTAAAGAGTGTAACTCTTTTTTTAGTTTATCTTTTTTATTTATATAAAAGACTAAAAAGAAAATAAAGAATATTAAGAAAATCTCTTTTGCTTTAATAAGTTGAAACATATTTTCCTTTTCAACTAAGATTTTATAATTTGTTTTTTCCAATGGAAAAACATAAAAATTATTAATATCAGTTACAGAGTTAATTTCAGTTCCATTTGTTGAGTAAACAGTTTTGTAATCTCCATCAATAATAGAAACATCTAGGTCTAAAGTGTTTTTTAACATAATTGTATTTTTAGCAAAAAAGTTACTATTAAAATCAAAATACCAAAGAGCTTTTAACCTTTGAGAGTTATTAAAATAATCATATTCTGGAAAAATAATAGTAAACATCTCTTTGTTGTAGATTTTGTCAGTGTAAAGATTATAAAGAGAAAACTCAGTATTATCTCTAGAGATACTTCTTTTATTTTTAAAACTATTTGAAATTAGTGAACCATTTTTTAATGTATCTACCCAAACCTTGGAAAAATTATTAGAATAAACAATCTGCCTTTTGTTAGCAAAAGACTCAACACTATTATAAACAATAAAAAGAAGAGAGTTATCAAATTTAGAATTCAAATTCTCCTTAGCTTCTTTTAAATTATAAAAATTAAAATGATCAGGATATGAAGTTATATTTTTAAAATAAACTCCATTTCCCTCTATATTAAAGTATGTTATATTGTCATCAATAGTATAATTAACAAAAGGCAAACTTTTTTTAGTGACATATAGAAAATCAATCTCATTTTTTAATATCTGTATATCCTTATTAAAACGAATGTTAAAATTATCAACAGAGGAGTTTATATCACTAAAAAGATTATTTTTATTGATAAAAGTAGAGATAAAGAATAAAACAATCAATAAAGGATAAATCAGTTTAAAAATCATAGATTTCTTACCTCCATAGTAAATTCTTCTTTAGAAATAGGTTTACTAAAGTAATAACCTTGAACATAATCAACATTAAGAAATTCTAAAAATTCTAATTGTTCTTTTGTTTCAACTCCTTCAGATACAATTTTAAAATTCAGATCTTTTATTAGTGATGTTAAATTTTTATATACAATCATTCCTTTTTCTTGATTAATTTCAAGAGAATCAAGAAGTGATTTATCAAATTTAACTATATCTATTGGTAAAAGTGGTAAAAGACCAGCAGTTGAGTGTCCAGCAGTAAAATCATCTAAAGAAATTTGGATACCTAGAGCTTTTAGTGCTTTTAATTTACTTATTAAATCTTTCATATCTAAAACAAAGATAGATTCAGTTATTTCAATCTCAATATATTTTCCAGGAACTTTAAAATAACTAAGTAAACCAGAGATAATAGTAATTAAATCATTCCGTTTAAAAGTTTTCATAGATATATTAAATGATATTCTAAAGTTATTTAAAGATATACCACTCTCAAGAAGTTCTTTGACAAAAACAATAGACTCTTTAGCAATTTTGTAGTCAACTTTATGTATAAAATTATATTTTTCAGCTATAGGTATAAATTCGAAGGGGCCTATTGGTCCAAGTTCTAATGAACTATATCTAGCAAGAGATTCAGCTCCAATAATTTTATTGGTTTTAATACAATATTTAGGTTGAAATAAAGCATAGACTCCTTTAATATCCTCCTTTAATAAAGAAAGTAGTGAAGATTCTCGATCCATTTTTTTTATGAACTTATCATCGGCAATTTTAAAGAATTTACTTTTTTCCTTTTTAGTTTCAAGCATAGCTAAGTCTGAGTATCTGAAGCTAGTGGCTAAAGTCATACTTGATGATTTATGACTTATACCTAGATTAAAAGTAATATTATATTTTAAAAGTGTTGGACAGAACTCTTTATACTTTTTTAACTTTTCAATAATTTGCTCTTGATTTTCAAAAGAGAAACCATAGAACTCATCTCCAGATATTCTAAAAATATATGAATCTATAAAGCTATTTTTTAGGAAAGTAGCAAACTCCTTTAAAATAACATCTCCAAACTCGTGACCTAAAGAGTCATTTATATTTTTAAAATTATTTAAATCAATAACAAAAGTTGAACCAATAAGAGAGTTTTCTTCATGACAAAATTTATCAAAAATAAATCTATTTGGTAAGTTTGTTAAAGAATCTTTTAGTAGATTTTTTTTATTTAAACGCTCTTTATACAAGTAGATTGAAATAGCAAAAATTATAAAAATAAAAAGTATGGAAAAAAGTACAAGAATATCACGAACCTCTTTATTTTTTAAATATATATTTTTATTTTCTAAATCTCTTTCAAGTTCAGATAAATTAGCTAAGTTTTTTAAATCGATTGAATGATGAAAAGCTTTATTTATAATATCTCTTAAAATTACATTTTCCTTATTAAACATTAAGTTAACAGGGATAGTTTCAAAAGGTATGATATTATATTTGTTAGAATCAAAATCCTCTTTATTTGTAACAAGAAGATTTCCAATTTCACCACTATTTAATGCTTTAACCATAGCTTCTAAATCATCAAAAATAGTAATATTACTATCTACGTCATATCTTCTAGCAAGATGCTCTTCTACATTATTTCTTAAAACTCCAATAGTTCCACTTGATGATGGACTGTTATCTAAATTAATAACATACATCTTAATGTCATATATTTTTTTAGAAAATATAAAATCTTTACTACGTTCTTGAGTTTTAGAAAGAATCATTGTATCAAACTCATGATTTTTAAGATTATCAGTAGTTTTATAACTATCATCAGTAATATCAATAAAATCTATATTAAGATTATTTTTTAAAACCTTAAAAATATTAGGAGCTATACCTTGATATTTTCCACTTAGTTGTGATTTATATGAAACAAGAGAGTCAGTTCTATTTTCATAAGCTACTTTAATGGGAGAAAGATTTTCAAGATATCTTTTTTCATCTTCCGTTAAAGAGGTATAAAAATTATTATAAGATATAGAACTTTCTAAATTATGAAGTTCTTTCAAAAAAATATCTCTATAACCTGATTTAAGGGCACTATTAACAAATGGAAGAAGTTTCACATATTTATGAGAAAGAGCTATAGTTACCCCAGAAGAATTTCCGATTTTAATTCCATAATTAGGTTTATAGAGTACTGGATTTGTTGTTAATAAAAGTTTACTTTTATAATTATACAAGTTTTCAACAGGTATAAAATAGCTGTGAAGATCATTATTATCTAAAACTGCATTGAGAATATTTACATATGACTCCATATAAGGAGTATAAATAATTTTATCATTTAAATCTTCTAAAGAGTTTATAGGTGTATTTTGAGAGATTACAAAAAGTTTTTCTGAAAAAATACTATCACTAAAATCAAGGAAATCATCAAAAAATTGATTTTTAGGAATTAGTGCAACTCCATCAATAGAGCCAGCTTCAACTTCACTCTCTAAATTTTTATAAGAAATAGTTTTAAAAACTACATTTAATTGCATATAATCTTTTAAAAACTTTTTAGCAGTATCATTTAAAGAGGGAGTATTAGGGTAACTTAAATTATAAAAAGGTTCATTTATTAGACCAATAATAATCTCTTCTTTTTGTAATTTACTAAACTCCTCTTTCTCTTTAGTTGTAGAAGGTGTATAAACTTCACTAAAAGCAAAGTTAAAAAGCACAAAAAAAACAAGGGCAAACAATCGATAAATCATTTAACATCTCCTTCATCTATATCTTGATATATAATCATGTTTTTCCCAGAGCCTTTAGCTTTATAAAGTCTTTTATCACACTCAGCATATGTGTTTTTCGTAGCCTTGGAAAAACCGCCACTTATAGTAACAGTAATTGGGTGTTTCCAATGGATGTTTTCTACACTTTTTCTAATGTATTCACAACTTTCCATAGCAAAATTTTCGTTAAAGTGTGTAAATAAAATAGTAAACTCTTCCCCACCAACTCTATATATTGAAATCTCTTTATTTTCAATGGTTTTAAGAATTTTACCAATAGTTGATAACACTTCATCCCCGAATTCATGTCCATAAGTATCATTTATTTTTTTAAAATTATCTATATCAAAAAGCAACATAGAGTATTCATCATTAGCTTTTAAATTCTCTAGGTCCTCTTTGAAAGCAAGTCTATTTCCAATTGTTGTTAAAGTATCAATTTTAGATTTTTTATCAAGGTATACCATACGTTTATATACAGCACCTAAAATTAAAACCATAGCAACAATTAAAAGAGTTATATTTTTATAAAGCTTTTCGTTTTCTTTAGCAAAACGTTCATGCTCTAAATTTTCAATAAGATACATACTAAAAACCTTATTATTAGCAATGTTAATTCTATTTAAATATTGATCATAATCCTTAGTGAGCTTAGTATACTCTTCAAAGTTATTGGCTTCATAGTAATATTTAAACAGAAGTTTAAATGCAATTTTTAAAAATGTAATATCTCCGTAATAATTAGAAGTTTTTATAAAAGTTTTAAGAGCATCTGGCGAAAATTTACTAGGCTCATATTTTAAATAATAGTTTTCCATAGTTAATAAACGAAGATTTTCTAAATCAGTAAAAAAAACTTTTTCAAGGTTATCAAGTAAAGGATTAGCAGTATTTAAACACTTTAAAGCTTCCTCTTTATTATCAGAAATTATATATAATCTAGCTTCAAGTAGATTTTTTAAAATTAATACATTTATTTTAAAATTTCCACATTCATTTTCCAATAGAGGTGTGATTTTATTTAAATATTTAAATCCCTCTTTTGTATTATTTAAAAAACCAAAATTTTCAGCTAAATATAGATACAAGGAGATAGTAGTTCTTGAAATATCAAGAAAGTTTTTATTTTCAATATCAATATCTTTTAGTATTTTTATAGAGATTTCATGACCACCTAAACTATTAAAAATAGAGCTTAAAGCTATTTTAGCCCGAACAATATCAGGTTCAGAATTTAACTCTTCAGCTAAGCTTAGGTATTCCATAGTTAATTTTATAGAGTTTACAATATTTCCAGAAGTAGCATCTAAAACTCTAAGTTTATTTAAAATAAATAACTCAGCCTTAGGAGAAAGGTTTCCGCTACTTAGAACTTGTTTTAAAATGTAAGCTCCAACATTTTCTTTAGAACGTAAATTTAAAAGTACTCTATTGTTTTCAGCAATCTCTTCATAACGAGAGTTATATTCACTTTTTGGAATCTGCTGAAACTTATCCCAAACCTCTTTTTGTAAGGGAGTTAAATTATTTATATTAATAGAATCGTTACTAATTGTAATATTTTTTAGAAAAAATGACTCTTTTTCCTTTAATCTATTTTCTTTAATAATGATAAAAAATATAAAGGAGAAAGTTAGCAAAACAATTGATAATATAACAAGATTATTGTAAGATTTATTTTTCATAATAAGTTTTAACTCTCCTCAAAAATAAAATAGTCGATTAGATTAGTATAGCATATTATATGTAAATAAAAAACCCTCTAAATGCATTAGAGGGTTATAAAAAAATGTTATTTTTTAAAGTATTGAGAGAAAAGGATTTTGTCCTCTCCAACTGTACTATCGTGCTTTATAACGATATAAATATCATCAATTGAATTATCTGTTCCTAAGTTTTTTAGAATCTCTTGAGCAACTCTATCAAAGTTCATTTTTGGAGTTGTAAGACCTTCGATTTCAACTTCAATATTCATGCTATTATTAACAATTGTAACATCATAGTCAGCTTTTTTTATAACCGAAGCCATTCTAACTTTTAATTGATCCTCAATACGATCCTCTAAAATGTCAGTAGGTGAGTCCTTTGCAAAAGATAATGCTGAAACTAAAATCATTAAAAGTAGTAATTTTTTCATAAATAATCTCCTTCGTCAATATATTTTATATTTTATATTAACCTGAGAATATCCCTTTTATATCTCTTTTTTTAAAATTATAAAAAATCTTACACCGAAGTCACAGTTTTCTACTCCATACTTAAAATTGTGAGCATCTAAAATCTCAGATGAGATATAAAGACCTAGACCTCTTCCTTCACTATTTGATGAGAAGAATTTATTCCAAACCTTTTCTATATTTTCTTTAGGAATGTGAGGGCCATCATTTTCTAAGAATAAAAGAACTTCATCATTTTTTTCCTCTGTATAGATTTTAATTTTATACTTAGAGTATTCTAAAGCATTTTTTAAAATATTAAGTATAACTTGCTCAAGCTTTTCTCTATCACCAAATACTGTCACATCTTCTAAATGAGAAGTATCAATATCTATGGTTTTACAATCACTTTCAAAAATCTTTAGGGATAGCTCTATTAAAGAGGTTAAACTAAAGGATTTTTTTTCTAAAATCAATTTGTTTTCAGAGCAACGATTCTCTTCTAAAAGAGTGTTAGCCATTTTTAAAATTCTTTTACTTTCACTATTTATAATTGCAATTTCCTCAGTGTGCTCATCTTCTAAAAGTAGATCACTAAAACCAATAATAGCTGAAAGAGGAGTTTTAACTTCATGCATAAAAAGTTTTATACTTTCCTCTAACTTTATTTGAGCTTCCTTGTTTCTAGAGATTTTTCCTTTATAAAGTTCAATTATGTTTTCAAGTTTTTCACTCATTTTAAATATATCTTTATATAGAGTTCCTATTTCATCTTTACTTTTATAATCAATCTCTTTTATAAAATTAAGATTAGCTATTTTTTCACTAACTTTTGAAAGATTAACAATGGGTTTAACCATAATTTTTTCTAGAATAATACCAATTAGTACTGTTAAAAAGATAATTAAAATAGCTTTTAGATAGAAATAGAGTCTTAAAGATGGAAATATATCCTTGATATTTTCAAAGGAATAGAAAATAACAACTTTGTATCCATCACGATTTAATGTTATAAGTTGAAATTCATCATCACCATCTACATCTTTATATTTTGCTTTTTGAGGTTTTAAAACATCGATAGCCAGTAGAGATTCTAAAAAATCATCCCCTAAGCTAGATTGAGTATATGGGGTATTAACCTTTTCAACTCTACCTTTAATATCATAGATATCTTTAGAACGATAGCTAAACTTATAATCTTTAAAAACATCGTTATTTTTTATTAAAGTTGTAGGAAGATAGTAGTTATCTAAAACTTTAATAGCAGTTATTTCAACTAAATCTTTATTTTCAATTTTTAGAATAGTGTTAGAGTAAAGATTGTCTAAAAAAGCATCGAGTAATACAAAAACTTCTCCATCTTTAGTTTCTACTTTTATATAATAAAAATTTTCAATATTTACAATTTTATCATCTCTATAAATCATAACTAAAGCGTTTTGACTTTTTTCATAATCTTTGAGTTTATCATAATCAATTTTACCACTATTGATAAAATCTATTTTTTCAAGTTGTAGGACTTTACTATATCTAAAGTATTTTTCAAAATAGATATTTCCTAAAAAACCCTCTAAAAATAGAAAAACTAGTAGAACTAAAGATAAAATCAAAATTAGTTTATTTCGTAATTTCATATTAAACCTCAAACTTATAGCCAAGAGCTTTAACTGTTTTAATAAATCTGCTAGATTCACCTAAACGATCACGAAGTTTTGCTATGTGTTTATCTACAACTCTATCATTTCCATAAAAATCATAACCCCAAATAGCATCTAAAATCTGTTCTCTAGTTTTAATAGAACCTTTATTTTCCTCTAGATAAAATAGAAGTTCACGCTCTTTAGTTGGAAGGTGTAACTCTTCACCATTAATAAAAACTCCTCTACTAGATTTAGAAAGAGTTAGATCATCATAGTGTACTGGCTTTGATGCTTTTTGCTCAAATCTTTTTACCATAGAAATAAGTAGTGGTTTTGAAAAAGGTTTAGTTAAATATCCATCAGCACCGTTTTCATAGGCAAGAACTTGACTACGTTCATCTGAAAGAGCTGTTATAAAAACAACAGGAACTTCAGAGAAGCTTCTAAGTTCCTTTATAAACTCTAGTCCATTCATTTTAGGCATCATTATGTCTAAAAGAATAAGAGAGTATTTTGTTTCTCCACTTACCTTTTCAAGAGCAATCTCTCCATTTTCAGCTTCATCTATAGAAAGTCCCTCTTTCTCTAAAATTTTCCTCGTGAGTTTTCGTAAACTCTCAGTATCCTCAACTATTAATATCATTTTTTTTCTTCAACTCCCGAAGTTTCAAGTACTTTACACTTGTATAAAGAGTGCGAAGACTCTAAATTCAACTTTTTTAATATTTTATAAATATAATTTTAAACTATTAGTATACTTATTAATAGTTCTAAATTCCTTAATTCTAATATTTGACTAAGCTCTATTTTTCTCATTTTCTACATAAGCAGTATTAAGATATAAAGTTGCTTTCATTGAAAAAGTATATCATATTTTTTAGAATTCTGCACCTTTTTAGAGTGGAATAGGGGAGAAAAAAAGAACTAGGTAACGGGGGAGGTTACCTAGTTCAAACATAAAATGAGATCAATTTGGAATTTTAAAGATTAGTAATTATTTTTTGTATCCACACTTAGGACAAGCATGGTTTTCATCTAATGAAATCCCGCAAAGAGGACAACGTTCGATGTTATTTTTTGTATTGTACTCTGCAGATGCAGCGTTTACACCACTAGTAAAAGTGATTTTAGCAATATTTAATTTATCTTTTAATAAGTCATAAACTATTTTAATCATACCTTCAACTGTTAGAGTTTCCTTTGTAACAACTAAACGTGAATCAGGGTATGCAGTTGCAAGTTCAGTTTTAAATGCCTCACCCTTCATTGTATTTTGAGGTGTACCATCTTTAATACCTGTTTCTTCATAAACATTAAGAATAGCAGGAAGAAGTGGATCATCTTCTCTTAGGATAAGTGCGTGGTCAAAGTTTTTAAGAACATCCCAAGCTGTCTTTTGAATTTCGTTACAAGGATAAACCATATTAACTCCTTCGTTAATAGAATCTTCAACTTCAATAGTTAAAAGACCAGTGTGCCCGTGTAAATATTGTGCCTCTCCTTTAAACTGATAGAATCTGTGTGCATATTGTAAATCAAATGTAGTAATACTTCTCATAGTAATACCTCCCTTTTAAATTTTTTAAACTAATAATAGTAATCATTACTATTGTTAGTTGTGAATGTATTATTACATATAAAAATATTTTTGTCAAACATAATTTTTGAAGATTTTAAAAATAAAGTTGGAAAAAAACTCAAAAATAGATTAAAATTATAGGAAAATAGTAATAAAAACAGTAACTATTATTAAAAATGTAAAGGAGGTATAATTTATGAAATTTTCTAAACAGAGAGAATTAATCTTAAATTATATATTAAATAGTCACGAACACCTTACAGCAGATACTATATATGCAGATTTAAAAAAAGATAATCCTGAACTAAGTTTAGGGACAGTTTATAGAAATTTAACAAAGTTAACAGAGATAGGAGCTATAAAAAAAGTTAGTTTACCTAATCAAGTGGATAAGTTTGATAAGAATTTAGAGCCACATGCTCATTTTATATGTGATGAATGTGGAAGTATAACAGATATAAATATCCCAGAGGTGGATAAGTTTTTAAATAAGATTTCAAAGGATGAGGATATCTCAATAAGAAAATATGATATCACTTTAAATGGAACTTGTAAAAAATGTAAGAGTAACAAATAAAGTAAAAGCCCACAGAATACCTGTGGGCTTTTTACTATTTAGGGGGTACTTAAAATTTATAACCAATACCTAATGCTAGGTAGTTGTTATCTCTTTTTCCAAACTCTTTTCCAAGTTCAAAAGTGATTTTAAAATCTTTAATCTCAGTAGATACTCCAGCGTTTAACACTAAATTTGCCTTCTCTAAAGAGTCACTATTTAGTTTATAATTAACTTTATCTCCTAAAAGAGACATACCTTGTTTTTTATTTAGATCTCCTAACTCATATGAGTAGATAGCATTTGAATAGATATCTACAGATCCAAAGTTTTTACCAACTTTAAATCCAACACTTGGAAGAACTGAGAAATAACTCTCCTCTTTCACTGTTAATCCTAAATCACCAGCATTCTTCTCAGTGAACTTCTCATGCTTTCCATACCCTAAGTTTAATCCAAGAGTAGGTTTAATATATAATGAATCACCATAAACTCTACTAATTTCACTGTTAGCTCCTAAAGTATAAGAGTTATATTTTCCTTTAGCTTTTTTCTCAAAACTATCAATCTCTCTATTTGTCTCGTGGAAGTTATACTCTCCATTTAATCCAAGTTTAATATCAAACTCATTTAAAAGAAGTTTTTTATAGATTCCAGTATGAATAGATTGAATTGCCCCCTTAGATCCTTCGTTATATTTAACACTACTATTTTCATATCCAATAGTTGCATAAATATTATTTTCGAACCTTTTTGTTCCTACAAATCCCTCTGACGTAGTCTTATATCCAGAGATCTCCCCTTTATTTTTAACAGATGATTTATCTCCAAAGAAGTTAAAGTTATAGCTATACTCATTTAAGTTATCTATAAGTTTTCCATCCTCTTTTATAAATCTATCTTGAATATCGAAAATCTGTCTAGGAAGATTAGCATAAATCTCTCCAGATAAATCTTTTACAACTTTTTGTACCTCATTGATATTATCAGATTTTAAAATTTTATCTACAACTAATTTTTCATCTTTAGATAGTTCCATTCCTTCAATATCTAAGTAGTTATCTAAAGAGCTAGTTAAAGAGTTAAACTCTGTACTTTCATAGCTTTTCTCAATAGTAGTTTCATTTCTATAGACAACCATATCAACGTTTTCAGTTTTATTAAGTTCTAACTTTGAGTTATAAAACATAGAAACAGCCTTTGAATCAGTACCTCTAGCTAACTCAATTTTTGGAGCAGAGAAAACATCTTTATAAATAACTTCCTTCTTGTTTCCATCTATTAAATCCTTAGATGCAATAACATCTCCATCTATTTTTAAACTTCTTTTAGCTCTAACTCTAGAAACATCTCCAGAAGCCTCTTTTCCAACAATAAATTTACCTTTATCTTCAGTTTTTATCTCAATACCATCTTCACCAAGTATTTTCCCGTTATTAACATAAGTTCCATTATCAGAGGCCCAAATAGCAATTTTATATGGATTTGTATCTCCAAAAATAATCTCTCCATCATTAACAATAGTACTAGTTTCATATTTATCAGAGTTTACTCCAACGTTTCCAGCATACATACCAATAGATTCACCACTTAAGATTATTTTACCTTTATTTATAACTTTACTTCCATTTGTAGCAGTCATAGCAAAAGCGTTTTTACCATCTATTTTTATAACACCAGTTTTTTCATTGATTCCAACAGCACCTTGAGAAACATCTATACCATTTGAATATGCTCCTGAAACATCAATAGTTCCCTCGTTGATAACTGATATATTTTTTCCATAACCAATCATTCCATTACTATCTTCACCAGTAGCTTTAATAGTTCCTTTATTAACCATTGTTATATTGTTTCCACTAGCATTCATACCAGCACTATGTTTTCCACTTACAGATATATTTCCATTGTTTATCATTGTATTTTTAGCAGTGCTATCATTATCAACTCTCATGCTCATTCCATGAAGATACATAGATGATACAGCATTAGGATTTAAAATGTGAAAATTATCATTGTGAATGCTGATATTTTTATTGTTAATAAGAGTAATATCCTCATCAGCATCATTTTCTTTAATGCTTTTAAGAGCTTCCATTCCAATTAAACTTGTATAATATAGATTTGATTCATTGTTACCATTTAGCTCAATATCTCCATTATTAACAGAAGTGAATCCTTCACCATGATTAGAACGATTTGACATAGCACTAATAGATATACCAGTTCCCTTTATAGTACCATTATTTTCTAGGTTAGCTCCATAGGCACCTTCCATTAACTTCATAATTTCAATAAGATCTGATTGAGTTCCAATAATAGTTCCTTCATTTATACCTTTAGCAGTTTTTCCAAGAGCTAAAATAGCTGAAGAATGCTTTGTAGTAACGTTAATAATACCAGTTTTTTCATTTACTGCTGTTTCATTATCAAGAGCAAGAAGAGCAACCATACCTTCGTCTTTCATAGTGATAGTACCACTATTTTTAAGAGGAGGTCTCTCAAACGGAGGTGGAAGTTCGTCTGGTTGTGGTTCTCCAGGTTGAGGAACAGGAACAATCTCCTCATTTTCTTCTACAACAGGTAGATTGGGATTATCCCCATTATCTCCACCATTGGGTTTATTAACCTCAGAAATAACAGGAACCATAGGTTTTCCTTCAACTTTTTCTGGATTTGCAACTGGATTTACAGGTGCAACTATATTTGTAGTAGGTTTGCTACTAACTGTAGGTGAAGGTGTAGAAGCAGAAGGTGAGTTACTGCTACTACCACCGCCACCTCCTCCGCTTCCACATGCTGTTACTAATGCAGAAAGGATTCCGATAAATAGATATTTTTTATTGTATATTTTCATTTTTAATTTTCCTCCAAATTTTTAGAACTTGTATGTAGCTCCAAGAGATACTACATAGCTACTATTTTTAATACCTGATAAATTTTTAATACCACTAATTTTATCTCCATCTTCAGTTGTGAAATCAGTAGTAGATTTTTTCTTATGGAAATACTTAGAGTATTCTAAGGTACCATTTATATCGATAGATGGAGTGATTGGGTATGTAGCCACAAGTTTAACCCCTAAATTTTTAACATCTTTATATTTTTCATTAGACTCCATAGGGCCTCTTTCAAGGTGTTTGTCGTTAGCTTTAGCTTTACCATAGATACTACCTTTAACTTCTAAATCTAAAACTAGTTTTTCATAAGTGTAAATAGCTCCATAACCTATGTATGGTGTGAAAAACTTTTGAGAGTACTCAATACTTTTTTTAGAGTAATCATCTTTATATATAGTAGTAGAACCATCTAACATATAGTTATATTGATCTCCCCCTTTAGCGTAGAACTTAAAGTAGTCGTATTTAAAACCTAACATAGGTCCAGATTTTAAGTTTTCAGTGTGAACAAACCAGTATTTAATGTTTGTATCAAACATTAACAGGTCTTCTACGTAGTTTTTGTTGTCACTAAAGTTTGAGAGCTTTCCGTAGTCACTAGGAGTAGCTCCCTCTTCAGCGTCGTCAGATGAGTACCAATCATAATCCTTCATAGATCCACTAGATGTAGAGTTAAAGTTTTTCTTTAGTCCCATTTGAAACTCTATGTTATTAAATGTGTGTGTGTAACCTAATATAAAAACAGGAACATTTTTAATTTTCCAATCTAAATAACTAATTTTTTCTCCAGTTTCAGGTACATATACGTACTCTCCAGCTTTACCGTTAACAGTTCCTAAAGAGAAGTTAAAGGCATTGTTTGATTGAGCAAAAATCCCAGTAGAGGCAGCAGTAAGTAGAACTAATAAGTTTCGTTTTAACATAAAAAACCTCCTAAGTCTTATAAATTTATTTTCTAAAATCATTTTAGTATACAGAATGCAAAAATTATTTTTTCTAACATGAATTCTTGAAAAAAATACATGAAAAATAAAAAAATTAAATTGGGGATATAAAAGAGATTAAAAAATGTTAAAATATTAAATATAAAAATACAGAGTGGAGGAGTAAAATGATTTTTCTTTTAGTTTTTTTTGAAATAGTTTGCAGTTATATATTTTTACTCAAAAATTTAAAAAAGCAAGTAGAAACATTAAGAGAGAAAATTTTATTTTATTTACTATGGATTCAAATAATAACACTAAGTATATACTCATCTTATTGTTTTTTTAAGTATTGATGTATTATAGTGAAAAATGTTTAAAATATGCTATAATTATAAAGAAAAAGATATACAGATTTTTAGTTTTTAGTTCTTAACTTCATTTTAGTAAAAATGAGATATTATCATATTAAAATAATAATGGAGATATGATATAATTTAGAATAGTAATTAAGGAAAGGTGAGAACATGAAATTATCCGTTGCAATGATAACTTTTAATGAAGAAAAAATATTGAGAAAGACTTTAGAATCGGTTAAAGATATAGCAGATGAAATAGTAATTGTTGATAGTGGTTCAAAAGACTCAACAGAGAAAATTGCAAGAGAATTTAATGCAAAATTTTATACTGAACTTTGGAAAGGATATGGCCCTCAGAGAAATTCAGCTATTCAAAAATGTCAAGGAAAATGGATTTTAAATATCGATGCGGATGAAGAAATATCGGAAGAATTAAAAAATAAGATAGTACAAATTTTAGAAAATGATAATTCAGATAAAGAAGTTTTTAAGATAAATAGATTATCAGTTTGTTTTAATAAAAAATTAAAATATGGAGGATGGGGAACTTCGTATGCAATTAGATTGTTTAAAAAAAATTCAGGTTTTTTTAATAATAATTCAGTTCATGAGACCTTTGAAACACAGAAAAGAATTTTTAAAATAAAAGAAAAAATATATCATCATTCATATTTGACAATGGAAGATTATTTTAATCGATTTAATCGATATACTACTGAAGGAGCTATAGAATATTATAATAAAAATAAAAAGGTAAGTATAGTTAATATTGTAGTTAATCCAATATATAAATTTTTGAAGATGTATATTTTTAGATTTGGTTTTTTAGATGGAGTCGACGGATTTGTTATAGCTTCAACAAGTTCTCTTTATACAATGATAAAGTATTTTAAGTTAAGAGAAATTTATAGAAATAAATCTTATTTAAAAAAGAAGATAGATTAAAATTCTAGATACATAAAGAATAAAAACCTCCTTTGTGGAGGTTTTTAAATTAAAAGGAGGAGATTGTATGATGGAAAAAAATAAAAAGAAAATATTGTTTTCTATTGATACGTTATTAGTAGGAGGGATAGAAAAAGTTTTAATAGAGCTTTTAAGTAATATTTCGAAAGAAAAATATGAAATAACACTATTAATAGGTTATAAATTAAATGAATTGGAGAAATTAAAAGAAGATATACCGATGAATATCAAAATTGAATATATATTTAAAGAAAATATTCATATTTTAGGAAAAAAGAAAAAAGCAATGGGGAATTTAAAAGGTTATGAAAAAATAATATTTGAAATAACATCACTTTTGAGAAAAAAAATTTTTAAAAAAAGATTATTAAAAATTGTAGAGAAAGTAGATACCGTTGTGGATTTTGATATGACTTTAGCTTCTTATGCCAAAGATATATCTAAAAATATAATTACATTTTGTCATTTTAGTCCTAAAAATTATAATCGTGGAATAAAGAAAAGACAAGAAAGATTAGGAGAAAAACTTAAGAATTATAATAAAATTGTTGTAATATCTAAAGATATGGAAAAAGAAGGAATTGAAATTTTTCCATTTTTAAAAGAAAAGTTTATAACAATATATAACTCTTTTAATATAGACTTAATTGAAAGAAAATCGAATTTAATAAAAGAAGATGAACTAAATTTGATAAAAAAGCCATATATTTTATCTATTGGAAGATTAGAAGAAACACAAAAGGATTTTACTACTTTAATAAAAGCTTTTAGTAAAGTAAGCAACAATATAAAAGAGAATTTATATATAATAGGAGAAGGAAGACATAAAGATAATTTAAAAAAATTAGTAAAAGATTTACAAATAGAGGATAGAGTTTTATTTTTAGGTTTTAAAAACAATCCATATCCCTGGATAAAAAACAGTAGTTTTTTTGTACATAGTTCTAAATTTGAAGGATTACCAACAGTTTTAATAGAGGCTAGTATTTTAGGAAAAGCAATAGTATCTACAGATTGTCCAACAGGGCCAAGAGAGATATTAGAGAACGGAAATTGTGGACTTTTAGTAGATGTGGGAGATGTTGAAAAATTGGCTGAAAATATAAAATATTTAAGTCAAAATTTAGAGGTAAGACAAAAATATGGAGAATTAGCAAAAAATGAGAGTAAAAGATTTGATTCAAAAGAAATAGTAAAAATAGTTGAAAGATTATTTTAAAGGAGGGGAAATTTTGAAAAGGATAGTATTGAATACAGATTCTCTAATAATGGGGGGAGCAGAAAAAATAGCATTAGAGTATGCAAATCTTTTAAAAGATAATTATGAAGTTTTTTTACTGATAAATGAAGATAATGGAATTGATAATATTTTAGAAGAATTAATTGATAAAAATATAAGATATCAGTTTGTGGTAGATAAAGAAATAATGGAGAAACTGAATAAATACCGCATATTAAAAAAGAAAAATTTTATATATAAAATTTACTATAGTTATTATTTAAAGAAAAGAAGAAAAAGCTATCAAAAGAATATAGAAAAAATTTTAAAAGAAAAAGATTATGATTATTTAATAGATTTTTATTGTAAAATACCTTGGAAATTAGTGAATGAAAAAACAATATGTTGGTTACATATGACTTTAGGAAATTTAAAAGAAAAAACAAAGAAAGAATATCAAAAAAAGTTTACAAAGTGTAAAAATGTGATAGTTTTAAATGAGGAAATGAAGAAAGAGGTTTTAAATATATTTGAAATAGATCCAAATAAAGTAATGAAAATTTATAATTTTTTTAATATAAAAAAATTAGAAAATCTTTCTTTAAATCAAGAAGAACTGACATTAAATCAAAAAAAATTAATAAAAGATAACTATATTTTTGCGTGTTGTAGAGTAGATAAACAGAAGGATTTAGATACGTTAATAGATGCTTTTAAAGATTTAAAAGATGAATTTAAAATAAAAGAAAAACTTTATATAGCAGGAGATGGAGATCAAAGAAAAAGGCTAGAAAAAAAAGTTACAGATTTAAATCTAAAAGAAGATATAATATTTTTAGGAACACAAAAAAATCCGTATGTTTGGATGAAAAATGCAAAATTATTTGTTCATAGTTCTCATCGAGAAGGATTTGGAATGGTTTTGGTTGAAGCGTTAATAACAAATGGAATAGTTATTTCTACAGATTGCCCAGTGGGACCAAAAGAGATTTTAGAAAATGGAAAAAGTGGAGTTTTAGTACTACCAAAAAATAAAAAAGACTTGGCAAACAAAATTTATCAATTATTAAGAGATCAAAATTTAAGGATAAACTTATTAGAAGAATCAAAAAGAAGGAAAAATGATTTTTCAAAAGAGATAGTTTTAAATAAAATAAAAACTATATTTGAGGGATAAATATGTATTTAAAAATAAAATATCTATTTCAAAGAAGTATTGTAAAAATTAAAAATGAAAGAAATAATTTAAAGATAGAGGGAAAATTAAGAGCATCAAAGATAAAAGTAGAAGGGGAAGGAAATCAATTAAAAATTGGAAAAAATAGTTTTTTAAAACAAGGAAAAATTAGTATAAAAGGAAGTAATAACACAATTATAATTGGAGAAAATTGTGATTTGAAAAATTTAAAAATTTTTATGCAAGATAATAACTCAACCTTAATAATAGGCGATAATACAACTTGTGCAGGAGCAAAAATATTGTCTCAAGAGGGCTGTAAGATTAAACTTGGTAAGAATTGTATGTTATCATATGATATTGAGATTAGAAATTCAGATTCACATAAAATCTTTTCAGAAAAATCAAAAGAAAGAATAAATGAAGGAAAAAATATAATATTAGAGGATAACATTTGGATTGGAATGAGAACTTTAATATTAAAAGGGAGTTATGTAGAAAAAAATTCAGTAATAGCAGCTGGAAGTATTGTTGTAAATAGAGTTTATGCCAATACAATAGTAGCTGGTAGTCCAGCTAAAGAGGTAAAAAAAGCTATATATTGGGAAAGGTAGAAAAATATGAAAAAGGAAAAAATTAGTTTAATAACTTGTACTTATAATAGGTTAGATAAATTGGAAAAATTAATAAAGTCATTAAAAAATCAATCTCTATTACCAGATGAGTTTATTGTATCTGATGATGGTTCTAAAGAAGATATAGAGTTCTTTTTAAAAAATATATTTAAGAATGAAAATAGATTTAAAGTAAAACTAATAAAGCAAAGTGATTTAGGGTTTAGATTAGCTAGAGCTAGAAATAATGGTGTAAGAGAGGCAATAGGAGAATTAATTATATTGATAGATTCAGATATCGTAATGCCGAAAAAATTTATAGAGATTTTTTATAAAAAAAGACAGAAAAATGTGATTAATTTAAGCAGAGCGCTGAGATTAACACCAGAAAATACAAAATTATTAACATGTAAAGAGATAGAAGAAGAGAATTATTCTCATTTATACTCTAAAAAAAGTTATTACTATAATATAGAAAGATATTATAAGAATAAATTGTATTCAATTTTTGCTCCCAAAAAGCAAGCTGAAAAATTTAGAGCAATGGCATTCTCTCTGTATAAAGAAGATTATATAAAATTAAATGGATTTGATGAAAATTTTATTGGATGGGGAGCTGAAGATCTAGATTTTGGAAGAAGAGCTTATTATAAGGGAATAAAAATAGTGAATAGTCATAAAAATAATTTTCAAATACATCAATGGCATGAAGAATCTGATAAAAATGATGATTATTCATTAAAATATTTTAGAAAAATTTGGGAAGAAAGAGAAAAAAGCAAAAATTATGATATAGAATACGGTATTTTAAAAAGTTATCAAAATGATAAATATGAAGTGATAGAAATATGTTAAGAAATGAAAAATATAAAGGTTATAGTATATATTTTTACGATGAAAAATATGAAAAGATTGCTAGAAATATAATTGATAAAAAATATAAAGTTCTAGAAAAATATAAAGATGATAAGAGAAGTTATGTTGTAAAAATTGAAGTTGATAATTATGTATATATATTAAAAAGAGCATTAAATGAAACAAATAGATTTAGAAAAAAAATTAGAACTTTACTGAAAAAAAGCGAAGCATTGACAACTTTAATTAATATAAATAATTTAAGAAGAAATGGATTAAAAGAATTATATATTCCATACTTAGTAGTAGAGAGAAAAGAAAAAGGTTTTATAAAAGAAAGCTTTTTATTAACAGAATTTATTGAGGGAAGAGTAATAAAAAATTATAAAGAGTTTACTTTAGAGGAGAAAAAAATAATTGTAAATATACTAGAGGAAATCCATAAAAAAAATGTCTATCATGGGGATGCTAATCATGGGAATTTTATATTTACTAATAATGGAATTAGAGTTATTGATACAGTAGGTAAAAAAGAGAAGTTATTAAATTATAAAAGAAATTATGATTTTATAACATTAGATGACTGTATTCAAGATATAGAAAAAATTCATGTTTATAAAAAATATCAGTTATCTTACTGGATTGCTAGTTTTATAAAAAAATTAAAAAAAAGGTTTTGTTAAGAGGGGAAATATGAATAAATTATTATTTAAATTGCGAAATAAAGTAACATTGGATAAAGAAAATTATATTGAAATAGATAAGAGTGTAAAAATAAGAGGATGCAAAATAAAAATAAGAGGAAAGAATAATAAATTAATAATAAAAAAAGATGCTAATTTAAATGGTGTTATTATAGAGATAAGAGGTGAAAATAGTTTTTTAGAAATTGGGAATAAAAGTATTCTTGGAGAAAAAACTTATCTTTCAATAAAAGGAAAAGAAAAAAATATAGTTATAGGAAAAGAGTGTATGTTTTCAAGAAATATAAACATTATGACTTTTGATGGACATGATATCTATAAGAATGGAGAAAAAATTAATGAATCTCGTAGCATTAAAATAGAGGATAATGTATGGGTCGCTGATGGTGTTACAATACTTAAAGGGGTAAATATATTAAAAGGAAGTGTTATTGGAATAAATTCTGTTGTTACTAAATCCTATGATGAAGAGAATATAATAATAGCTGGAAATCCTGCGAAGATTATAAAAAGGGGTATAATATGGAAAGATTGAAAAGACAAATACACTCCTTAGGATTAGCAGGTGTATATTTATATGGGATATCTTTAATAATATCAAAAGGTGGAGTAAATATAGGTTTAGCTTTAATGACTCTTTCAGCAATTTGTTTTGTTAAAGATTTAAAGATAAAAGAAATTGAAATAGAGTATAAAATATTTTTAATTATACTTTTGTTTATACCAATTTTTGATTTATTATCACCAGGGGGATTATATTCTGCTAGAGTCACAATAAAACAATTATATAGATTTTTACCAATGTTTATTGCTCCAATATTTTTAAAAACGACAAAAGAATTAAAGCGATTTATGTATATGATAAGTATATCAGTACTAATAAATTGTTTAAATGGAATAAATTTTTATAGAAAAAATAATTATAATTTTACTTTAAGATATGAAAGTTTTACAACTATTATGGATAGTGCTCATGCATTAGTAGGATTATCTTTTATTATTTTATCCTTAATAATTATAGAGGTAAAAAATAGAAAAAATAACCGATTAATATATTTAATCCCAACTTATTTACTAAATTTATTTTGTATAATTTTAGGACAAACAAGAGGGGCCTGGTTAGCATTAATTGCTGGATTTTTAATATATTTATCAATATCTTTGACTAAAAAACAATTATTAATGAGTTCGATAATGGTTTTAATATTAATAGGATTTAGTTTTAATGTAATTAAGGATAATCCCTATGTTAAAAGATTTCAAAGTATAACTGATGTAAAAAATTTATCACCTAAAACCAGACTTTTTATGTGGGAAGCATCGTTGGATATATATAGAAATAATACTGTATTTGGTGTAGGGAAGGATAATGGTCCTAAATATTACTTAGATTATTTTGAAAAGAATGATTTATATTCTAAGTTTGATGAGTGGGATAGACCTATGGTAAAAGTAATAGCAACGGCAGGAAATGCACACAATATGTATTTTGAAAACTTAGTGAACATGGGAGTGTTATTTTTTGCTTTATTGGGATTTTGGATATTTATATTATATAAGTCGTTTATTCAAACTAGAAAATTTTCTAAAAAAGGTGAGCTATATTGGATATCTTTAGCTGCGACATCGATGATTCTTGTATACTATGTGACGGGGTTAACAGAAGGAGCTTGGGGAGAATTTATTAAAAGACATATTTATTTAATTGGAGTTATCTTATACATAAGTTGCAAAAAAAATGGAGTATTTAATGAAAAAATTTAAAAAAAGTAAAATTTTATATTATATTGATCCAATTGAAGGATATAGAGAAGAGTTAAAAAATGAATTAAAAAAAATATTTAAAGAGGTTACATTTATAGGAGGAGGATTTCCTAAAAAAGAGGAAAGAAGTAAAAGTTTCAAAATATTAAGAGAGTTACAAGGTATAAAAATTTTCAAAAAATTCTTTTTAAAAAAACAAATAAAGTATATAAATAAAATTTTGAAGAATATAGAGAATTATGACTATTTCTTAGCTGTAGGAACAGGTGAGTTTTCAATTGATTTTATGAAAAAACTTAAAAAGAAAAACCCAACAATAAAGACAGTATTATTTTTATGGGATAAGGTAAAGTATTTACCGAAAAAATTTAACTTAGAAGAATTCGATTATATCTTTTCTTTTGACAAAGAAGACTGTAAGGAATATGGATATATTTTTAGAGAAAGTTTCTATATTACAAATTTGAAGAGTTATGAAAAAAAAGAGTATGATTTATATTACTTAGGTGCTTTAAGAGAGGAAAAAAGATATAAAAAATTAGTAAAATTAAAAAAATTTCTTGAAAAAAATAACTTGAAATATAATTTAAAACTTTATATAGATAAAGAATTAGAAAAAAAGTTAAATACTAGTTTAGATGAGAAAATAGTTATTAGAGAAAAAATAGGATACTTAGAAAATTTATTAGAAGTACGAAAATCAAAATGTATTTTAGAAATAAATTATAAAGATCAAAATGGTTTAACTTTAAGATCAATGGAAAGTATTTTAGGAAAAACAAAATTAATAACAGATAATTCAAACATTAAAGAATATGATTTTTATAGTGAAAATAATGTTTATATAATTTCAAGTATTGATGATTTAGATAAGATACCAATAGAATTTTTTGAGAAGGAATATGAAGAGTTACCAGAAAAAATTAGAGAGAAATATAGTTGTGAAGGCTTCTTAAAAGAGATTTTAGAAAAGTTAAGTGAAGGTAATAATTATGATTAGAGAGATTTTACAAAAATATAAACTTAAGGGAAAAAAAGTATTTTTAGAAAAAAAAGTAAACTTTAAAAAGGCAAGTTTTGAAGGTGCTAATAGAGTCGGAATGAACTCAAGTATAAGAAAAATTAAAATAGGCTATGGAAGCTATATAGGAAAAAATTGTATGTTAAATGCAGCTAAAGTAGGAAAATTTTGCTCCCTAGGAAATAATATTAAAATAATTTCAGGAAATCATCCTACAAAAGATTATGTTTCAACTCATCCATTTTGCTACAGCACAACTTTTAAAAGAGAAGGTTTAAATTTTCAAAAGCATATAAAGTTTGATGATTTGCTAAAGATAGATAATAATACATCTATAGTAATAGGAAATGATGTATGGATAGGAGATAATGTCCTTATATTAGGTGGAATTAAAATAGGAGATGGAGTTGTAATAGGATGTGGAAGTGTTATAACAAGAGATATTGAAGCTTATTCAATAGTTGTAGGAGTTCCAGGGAAAGTATTAAGAAAAAGATTTACAGATAAACAAATTCAATTTTTAGAAGAATTTAAATGGTGGAATAAAGAGATCGAATGGATAGAAAAAAATATAGAAAATTTTTCTAATATAGAAAAATTAATGGCAAATGAAATGGTGAGAAGCTAGAATCGATTAAGATTCTAGCTTTTTTTTTAATTCATTATAATGGAGTTTAACTAAATACTCATCATATTTTTGGCATTCATTTAAGAATTTTCCAAGGATCTCATCTTTAGAGCAACTACCAATGGAGAAGTAATCAATATAGTAGTTTACTTTTCCTTTTAAAACTCTGTTAGTTCTAGTTTCGCTATTATCAGAGCTATTTAAAAGAGTGGGTCTAAAATTCCATTTACCACTAGCAGCTTTTACAATACAACTGTTGATATTGGTGCAATAACCATTTTTAAACTCAATAGTGGCTTTTTCATACAAAATTTTAAACTCGTCTATTGTCAAATCAGGTTTAGCGTTAAGAAGATTTACAATTGTAAAATCATCTAAAATCTCTTTTAAATAGGTTCTTATAGAAAGATTATTAGTTAGTACAGTATTTTTTTTGTGTATATCTTCTTTTTCAATAATATCTTTATAAATATTAGTATTATTATGTGACGTATCTTCCATGTTAGGAGTTACCGCCACTGGAATATCCAGTGGTGCAGTATCCATACTAGGAGAATCCACAGTGGGAAAAGTGGACAAGTGTAGTTGCGGGGTAGTATCAACGCTTCTAAAAGGTTCGGTAGTTTTATTTAGAAGTTCCTTGTCGTCAGAAAAGTAATATATATTTTTAAGTTCACCTTTGCGGACAAAGGCAATCTCTTTTTTATGGCGATACATATATCCAAGTTCAATCAGATTATTTATAAGTCTTAGTAACTTATCTTTGCTAATGTTCATTTCATATGACAGTTGATTGATGTTTATAACCCAATTAGATGGTTTATTAAGAAGACGACATCCTAGCCCTAGTAACTCTAAATTCAGATTTTTATCTTGTATAAATTTATTATAAATTATAGTGTAGTTGCTTTTATGGTTATTTTTTATTATAAAATCCATAAGCTCCTCCTAAATATTTTAGATAATATGTTTTACAAATAATTTCAGAGATTTCAGGAATATAATACATTTTTGTTTTTCCAATATGTCTCAAAAAAATTTTATTATTTTCAATTTTTTCTTCAAAAGTACGTTCTTTAATCAAAAGTGTTTCTAGAATAATATGCTTAGTTTGAAGTTCACCGAAGTTTTCAAGAAGAAGTTTATCAAAAATAGATTTAAATTGATCTTTAGTTAAATTTTTAATAAAAAGGTACTTATGTTGTTTTAGAAAATCACAAAAGAAAATAGGATTAAATATGTTTTTTTCATTTTTATTCATAGTGCCTCCTGCTCTAAAAAAAATTTGATTTGGTCTTTTTTAAAGTAGTAGATATCACTTGTAAGATAAAAGTTAAAAGTGTTTTTCTTAATTAATCGTCTTACACTAGAATCAGATATTTTTAAGATACTCATTAATTGTGATATGCCGAAATGATCCTCAAATTTTTCAATTCTTTCAAAAGCTGTCATAATTTTGTCCCCCTTAAATTTTTTATAAAATGACCACAATAAAATAATAGCATTTATTCGGATGTTTTATAATACTTTTAAAACATTTTGTATATAAAGTAGTCAAAAAATAAACGGAACATAAAGTAGTCAAAACACATTTTTTTTATTTTTTTTATGTTATCATTAAAACATCTCGAGATAGCAGGAAAAATAAAAATTGAAGGAGGTAAGCATGAGTATGACAGTTGGAGGAGCAAAAGCAGTAATACAAGGAGTTATAATTAAAACTCAAAAGAGTATTGAAAGAGAGGTTAGTTATTTAAAGGAGTTAGCAGATGACAAGGCAACACTTTCTAAAATTGAGCAGATGCAAACTGATGGGGAACCATTACCAGCTAATAATCCATATGGATCTTTTTCAGAGTGGAGAGATGCTATTGAAAAAGAGATAAGAACAGGACAAAATTCATTGGATAGAATAGATGTTCAAAAAGCTGAATTAATGGCTTTTAATTACTTTGTGGAAACTGCTCCAGAGGCATAGGCCTATGATAAAAACTATAAAAATAATCTATACTGTATTAACGCTTATTGGAGTTTTAGTAACAGGAAATAATACCCTTGTTTTAAGAAGTATAGGTAGCAAAGTAGAGAGAATGACTATCCCCCAAGTCACATCTCACTCACAAATAAATATAAATTAAATTTAAAGGTCTAGAAATTTTCTAGACCTTGTTTTATTGGCGAAAGAAAATATAAATATATACACAACTTTAACTTTTTTTCACATTAAAAAAGTGATATAATAGCATGAATAAAAAATATGTAGGGGGATAGCATGAGCAAGGAGTTAAAAGTGATGGAACAAAAGCAATATGATGATGAGATTGATCTTTATGAATTGATTGAAATACTAGTGAGGCATAAGTGGAGTATAGTTATAACAACAGTACTTTGTACACTTTTATCTCTAGGAACTGCACTTTATGTACGTAGTAAAACACCAAATTATTTAATAAAGAGTATTCTTATACAACAAGATACCTATGGGTTAAAGGGTGTAAATAAAATAAATGTAGATACTGTATTACTTCAAGATAAAAATATTGAAAAACTCTTAGAAATAGAATCTATAAAAAAAGAGTATCTAGAAAATACACCAGAAAAGATGCAAAATATGGCGTCAGAAAGAAAATTTTTACAAGAGTTAATAACTATATCTAAAAATGAAAAAAACAATGAAGAGATATCTATAAAGACTGAGATAATAGTGAATGAAAGTAGTAGCAGAGATATTATAAATAAATATATAGATATTTTAAGGGAACAAGACAATTTAGCAGATGTTATAGCAAAAGAGAAGGAGTTAAAAGGCGATTCTTTAGAAAAAACTAAAATAGAAATTGAAAATATTCAAAATGAAATTTTAGATATTTTTAAAAAAGATAACGATTTAATAGCCTTAAAGCCAGAAGAAAAGATGAATTATATAGCTTCTAAATATCCAGAATTAAATCTAAGAAAAAATGAGCAAGAGAAGTATTACAATACATATGTTAACGAGTTGATTAGACTTGATTCTTTAAATGATAAAGCAGATATTATTAAGGAAACTACAGATATATATTTTTTAAAGGGACAAAGTAAAGCTAAACTTATTTTAGTAGTTGGAATTATAATGGGAGTATTTTTAGGAGTAATGATAGTGTTTTTAAAAGAGTTTATAAATGGATATAAAAAAAGATATAAAAAGTAGGAGTTGAATTGCAAATGAAACACAATCAGAATGCAAGGGGAAGGATACCCTACACATTAGCACTTTTTTTACTATATGAATGGATTGTAAGAGTTATGAAGCTAAGTATAAATACATCAATATATGGATTATTTTTTATGCTTATACTTTCTTATTATGTATTTGGAATATTTACGTTAAGAGAAAGATATTCTGTTAAAGAGTTTTTAATTTCAATGTCTTTGAACAGTTCAATATTTTTTATACTATTAATATTCCATAAAGATTTTGAAATAATTTTTTATTTTTTAATATATACAGGATTACAGAATTTAATTAGATATGTTTTGGGTAAATTGTATAAAAATAATATAAGAGTATTAATACTAGGAGATGAAACAGAGGAACGAAGAGTAAAAAAAGGTATTATAGATAATTTGGAATATAGTTATATAGGATTTGTGAGTGATAAAAATAGTAATGCTCTTGGAAAAATAAAGGATATAGAAGATATTATAAAAGTTTATGGCATTACAGAGATAATCTATATAAAAGAGTTGGAAGAGCAATTAATTGATGAAATCTTTAAATTAAAACTATCTGGAATGAAAGTTTTAGACTCTGATATTTTTTTACAAAATGTAGAGGGGAAAATAGATGTAGAGAAAATATCGAAAAAATGGTTTTTAGAATCAAAAGGATTTGATGTTTTAACATCTACTTTGGATAAAAGGCTAAAAAGATTTATGGATATAGCTATGGCTTTAGTTGTTTTTATGTTAGGATTACCATTTATGATATTGACATATTTTTTAGTAAAGTTAGATAATCCTAAAAATTTTTTTTCTAATCCAGCTTTTTTTAAACAAAATAGAATTGGGTTAGGTGGAGAAGTATTTCAAATAGTTAAATTTAGATCTATGAGAATACATAATCCAAATGAACATTCTAAATACGCTTCAGAAAAGGATGAGAGAATAACAACAATAGGAAAATTTATAAGAAAAACTAGATTAGATGAATTACCTCAAATTTGGAACGTTTTAAATGGAGATATGAGTTTTGTAGGACCTAGACCTGAGTGGGATGAACTTGGAAGAGATTATGAAAAGAAAATTAATATGTATAAACTTCGTTATGCAGTAAAACCTGGACTTACTGGTTGGGCACAAGTTATGTATCCCTATGGAGCAAGTATTGACGATGCAAAGAAAAAGTTAGAGTATGATATCTATTATATAAAATATCAAAATATAGCAATGGATATAATAATATTATTTAAAACAGTAAAAGTAGTGCTGTTTGGAAAGGGGATGTAAATTGTACGATATTACCTCAAGTATTGTGACATACAATACAAAGTTAGATGAATTAAAAAAAGCAATTGAAAGTTTTTTAAATACAAAATTAAATGTTCATTTATATATATCAGATAATTCACCAAATAATGAATTAGAAAAATATATAAAAAATATTGATGATTCAAGAGTCTCTTATATTTTTAATAATAAAAATGGTGGATACGGTTGGGGACACAATCAAATATTAAAAAATATAATAGGAAAATCTAAGTATCACCTTATTTTAAATCCTGATATTTATTTTAATAAAGGTATTTTAGAAGAGCTATTTTCTTATATGGAAAAAAATAAAGATATAGGAAATATAATGCCTATGGTCAAATATCCAAATGGTGATATACAGTATTTGTGTAAGAGAATACCAACGCCAAAGGATCTATTTTTAAGAAAATTTTGTCCATTTAAATCGGTAATAGAAAAAAATAACTATAAGTATGAAATGAGAGAAACAGGTTATAATAAAATAATTGATGTTCCAATATTATCAGGATGTTTTATGTTTATAAGGAATGAAGTTTTTAATACTGTCGGTATATTTGACGAACAGTATTTTATGTATATGGAGGATTTTGATTTGAGTAGAAGAATTCATGAAAAATATAGGACAGTATTTTATCCGAAAGTAGAAATTGTTCATGCTCATGCAAAAGAATCATTTAAAAATAAAAAAATGGCAAAAATACATTTAAAAGCGGCAATAAAATATTTTAATAAATGGGGATGGATATAATTGAAAATTGTATTAGATGGTAGATTAATTTCAGATTTTGAAACAGGTATTTCTAAGTATTCGAGAGAACTAATAAAGATTTATCAAGAGTATTATGGATATGATAATGTATTAGTTATTATAAATAATAAGTTAAAGAATAAAAAAGAATTTAAAAATATAGAAACTAATTTAAATCCATTTCGTATAAAAGATTTTGTTAGATTTCATAAATTTTTAGAAAAAATAGATGCTAGTATATACCATAGTTTTTTTTATTCTAATAGTTTAAAGAAAGATAGAACAAAGAAGTACATAACAACAGTTCATGATTTAATGTATTTAGAAGTAGAGAGTTTTTTTGGAAAAAATTTATTAAAAAATTTTATTGGAAAAAAATATTTCAATTTTATAGTGTCAAATTCTCTAAATAATTCAGATATAATTATATCTGTTTCAAAAACAACTCAAAAAGATTTGAAAAAATACTTTAAAAAAGAATCAGAAGTTATTATTGAAGGAACAAATAAAATATCTTTAAAAGAAAAAAGTGTAACGAATCTAATAAATAAATCGTATTTTTTATATGTGGGAAATTCTAGACCACATAAAAATCTAGAGTTTTTATTATCATGTTTTTTAAAGGCAAAAACAGAAGAAAAATTAGTACTTGTTGGAACCAATAATAAAATAAAGATTAATAATCCAGATATTTTAACATTAGGTTATATGGAAGATAATGAGTTGAATTGGTTGTATAAAAATTGCGAAGCATTTATTTTCCCATCATTATATGAAGGATTTGGATTACCGATTTTGGAGGCTTTAAGTAAAGGAGCAAAAGTTTTTTCTTCAAATAAAGGTTCTTTAGGAGAATTTTCAGAAAAAGCTGTATATTTTTTTAATCCGCTGGAGGAAGCTGAATTAATAAAACTATTAGAAACTTCAAAAAATTTAGAAAATAATATTTTAGAAGTGAAAAAAGAGCTAGAAAAATATACATGGGAAATTACTAAAAGAGATATGGTTAAAATTTTTAATAAAATTAAAGAATAGGAGTAGGAATGGATAAAATTATAATAATTACAGGATCATATCCTCCAGATCCTTGTGGAGTAGGAGATTATACTCAGAAAATAGTAGAAGAATTAAAAAAAGATAAAAAAATAAATATTGAAGTTTTGAAAATAGGTAAATTTAATTTAAAAGAAAGTTATAATACTTTTAAATATTTAAATAAGCACAAAAATACAATAAAATTATTACAATATCCGACGTTAGGATATGGATGGAGTATACTACCTCAAATTTTAAGCCTTTTTTTTTCAAAGAATATGTATATAAATTTACATGAATTTTCTCAAAGAAAATTTAAAGCTAGATTGGCAAGTTCTATATTTTTTTTATCAAAGGCTCATATAATATTTACAACACAGGACGAAAGAATTTATGCATTGAAAAAATTTAAATTTTTAGAAAAGAGGAGCTCAATAATAAATATTGCAAGTAATATAGAATTTATATGTGAAAAGGCTGAGAATAAGAAAATTTATGATCTTTTAAATTTTGGGATAATTATGCCTAATAAAGGATTAGAAGATTTTTTCTATTTAGTTAAAAAATTAAGAGAAGAGAAATTTGATGGAAAAATTTTATTAGTCGGAAGGAAACAAAAAGAAAATTTAAATTATTTTAATGAGATAGTAAAAATATGCAAAAGATATGATGTAGAATTAAAAGTAGATATGGATGATGTTTCTGTGGCAAAAGAAATTTCAAAATCAAAGGTAGCCTATTTACCTTTTCCAGATGGAGTAACGTTTAGAAGAGGGAGTTTTTTAGCATGTTTAGGAAATGAGGTAAAAGTTTTAACATATCCAAATGTAAAGAGTTATGATTTTAATGAAATTAAAGTTCTTTGTGAAATAATAGAAAAAAAAGAAGATTCAGTGCAGGCTTATAAAACGTTATTGTACAAAAAAAATACTATCTTTGATTCACAAGAATATAATGCTTTTTTAGAAAAATTTAATTGGAAAAGTGTAATTAAAAAATTTAAAAAATTAATGTTAACAGAAGAAAGTAAAAGTAAGGAATAATAATGATAATTTGGATATTGATATTAGTGACAACAACCTTAATGTTTTTCTTAGAATGGAGTTTTAAGTTAAAAAAAGATGTAAAAAGAATGTTTAGTTTTTTATATCTATTAACAATAGATTTTTTAATTGGATTCAGATATAAAATAGGCTGGGATTATGATAATTATATATTGATGATGGATGGGAAAAGTTGGGATAAAAAAACTGTTGAAATACTAAGTTTGTTAATATTTGAAGGAATTAACTATTTTAAATTAAATAAGCAAATGTTTTTTTTAATAACAACTATAATTTTTATTTTTTGCTTAAGTAAATTTATACAGGAATTTTCGAAATATTATTATTTAAGTTTTTTAGTTTATTTTTTAGATGCGAGAGGTTTTATAACTCAAACATCGACAGTAAGACAATCTCTGGCAATAGGATGTTTTTTATATTCTTTGATATATATAGTAAAAAAAAATCAACTATTAAAAGGGTATTGTATTTTATTAATAGGTATTTTTTTTCATATCAGCATTATATTTACAATACCTTTTGTAATGCTCAGAAAAATAAGAGTAAAAAATTATTATTTTTTATTTACACCTATTTTTTTAATAATAATAAATTTAGGATTTAAACATATTATAAAAATTTTGGGTGGGAGATATAATTATTATTTGTATGCAGATTTTGGAGCAATATCACAATTGAAATTAGTAATATTAAATTTATTAATATATCTAATAGTAATTTATAAAAAAGAAAAAATGAAAAATGAAAAAGACGAACTATATAATTTGTTCAAAATAGGAGTATTATTATATCCATTTTGCATGCTTTATTCGGCAGTATTAGGAAGATTAACAGAATATTTTACTATATTAATTATAATTTTTTTACCAAATGTTATTATGTCATCAAAAATAAACTTTAAGAAAATAGTTTCATTTTTAATTTTGATAATAATGCTAGGTTTTTATGTATTAAAAGGTGTACTTACAAAACAACAAAATAGCGAAATTTCAGCAGATAATTATAATTATAAATTAAACATAAAATTATTCAATGAGGAGAAATAAAAGATGTTAGTAGGACTTATAATGGCGGGAGGAAGTGGAGAGAGATTTTGGCCACTATCAACTCCGGAAAAACCAAAGCAATTGCTATCTCTTTTTTCAAATAAATCAATGATAAGAGAGACCGTAGATAGAATTTTACCAATAATAGAATCAGATAAAATTTTTATAGCAACTAATATATTGCAAGTAGAAGAGATAAAAAAAGAATTGCCCGATATACCAGAAGAAAATATTGTAATAGAACCAGCATTTAAAGATACAGCAGCAGCAATAGGTTATACAACGTTAATAATAGAAGAAAAATTTAAAAATTTAAATGAAAAGATAGAAGTTGTAGTTTTAGCTTCGGATCATCTTATAAAAAATGATAGTAAATTTAGAGATGTTATTTTAAAGGGAGCAAAAGAGGCAAGAGAAAATTCAACGATAGTAACTCTGGGAATAAAACCAGATAAACCAGAAACAGGGTATGGATATATTGAAGTAAATAATAATGAAGTATTGTGTTTAAATGAAATATACAAAGTTAGAAGATTTCGTGAAAAACCAAATAGAGAAACAGCAGAAGAATATGTAGCTTCAGGAAAATATTTGTGGAACTCAGGAATGTTTATTTTTACAACTTCAACAATTTTTAAAAATTTTGAAGTTCTTATGCCAGAACATATGGATATTTTTAAGAAGATTAGAATAGAAATATCTAAAGATAAAAGCGGAATAGAGTTGAGCAATTCAGTAAAAAAATATTTTGATGAGTTTGAAAAAATTTCAATAGATTTTGGTATAATGGAGTATTCAAAGAATATAAAAGTTATACCTGTATCAATAGGATGGAATGATATCGGTAGCTTTGCAGCTCTTCCAGAAATTTTTGAACCAGATGATTCAGAAAATATAATTAGAGATACAAAGACTATAATTCATGAAGCAAGTAATAATATTGTTGTATGTAATGATTCTATAGTATCTTTATTAGGTGTAAAAAATTTGATAATTGTAAAAAATGGAGATAATATCTTAATATGTCATAAAGATAGTGCACAAGATATTAAAAAAATTGTTCATAAGTACAACCAATTAAAAAAGGAGAGATAAGTGGATAAACTAAATTTATTAAAACAAGAAATATTAGAAAAAACTAAAGAATTATATGAATTAAAATTTGGAGGAAAAAAAGAATTTACTCCAGGAGAGACATATGTAAATTATGGAGGAAGATTTTTTGATGAAAAAGAGATGGTAAATTTAATAGATTCATCACTTGATTTCTGGTTAACGACTGGACCTTGGGCTAAAAAATTTGAAAAGGGATTAGCAGAGTATTTAGGAACAAAATATTGTTCATTAGTAAATTCAGGATCATCAGCCAATCTTTTAGCATTTATGGCATTAACATCTCCATCTTTAGGTGATAGAAGAATAAATAGAGGAGATGAAGTAATAACTGTAGCAGCAGGATTCCCAACTACAGTAACTCCTATTATTCAATATGGAGCAATCCCTGTATTTGTAGATGTAGAGATTCCTTCATATAATATAGATGTAACTCAATTAGAAGCAGCTTTATCAGAAAAAACTAAAGCAGTTATGGTAGCACACACTTTAGGAAATCCTTTTAATTTAAAAGCTGTAAGAGAGTTTTGTGATAGAAATAATCTATGGTTAATAGAAGATAACTGTGATGCTTTAGGTTCAGAGTACTTTATAGATGGAGAATGGAAAAAAACAGGAACTATTGGAGATTTAGGAACATCAAGTTTCTACCCACCTCATCATATGACTATGGGAGAAGGAGGAGCTGTATATACTAATAATTCTAAATTAGCTAGACTAGTTAATTCTTTCAGAGATTGGGGAAGAGATTGCTGGTGTGATAGTGGAAAAGATGATACTTGTAAATATAGATTTACAAAGCAATTTGGAGAATTACCTCTAGGTTATGACCACAAATATGTATACTCACACTTTGGATATAATTTAAAAGTTACAGATATGCAAGCAGCAATAGGATGTGCTCAACTTGAAAAACTTCCTGCAATTGTTGAAGCTAGAAGAAATAACTGGGAAAGATTATATAACGGATTAAAAGATTTAAGTGATAAGATCGTACTTCCAGAAAAAGAAAAAGAAAGCAATCCAAGTTGGTTTGGATTCTTAATTTCTGTTAAAGAAAATTCAGGAAAATCTAGAGTTGAATTAGCAAAGTATTTAGAAGCTAATAAAATTCAAACAAGAAATCTATTTGCAGGAAATCTGATAAAGCACCCAGCTTTTGATGAAATGAGAGCTTCAAGAGAAGGATTTAGAACTGTAGGAGATTTAAAAAATACAGATTTTATAATGAATAATACAATTTGGATTGGTGTATATCCAGGAATGAGTAATGAAATGTTAGACTTTATGATAGAAAAAGTAAGAGAGTATGTTTTAGGATAGGGGGAAGAGATGAAAGCAGTTATTTTAGCAGGTGGATTTGGAACAAGACTTAGCGAAGCTACAAATTTAATACCAAAGCCAATGGTAGAAATTGGAGGAAAACCAATTTTATGGCATATAATGAAAACTTATTCACTACATGGAATAAATGAATTTGTTATTTGCTGTGGATATAAAGCTTATGTTATAAAAGAGTGGTTTGCAAATTACTTTATGCACAATTCTGATGTGACAGTGGATTTAGCAAATAATACTATAGAAGTTCATGAGTGTAAGGCTGAACCGTGGAAAGTAACTTTAGTAGATACAGGTCTTCATACTATGACTGGTGGAAGAATAAAGAGAATACAAAAATATATAGGTGATGAACCATTTTTATTAACTTATGGTGATGGAGTATCAGATATAGATATAACAGCGTCAATAGAAGAGCATAAAAAAAATGGTAAAGCATTAACAGTTACCGCATATAAGCCAAATGGAAAATTTGGAGCTCTAGAAATAGATGATGCTGGATCAGTAAATGCTTTTACTGAAAAACCTGCAGGTGATGGAATGTGGATAAATGCAGGATACTTTATATGTGAACCAGAAGTATTTTCATATATAACAGAGGGAGATAGTACAATATTTGAAAAAGCTCCTCTTGAAAATTTAGCAAAAGATGGAAAAATGCATTCATATAAGCATACTGGATTTTGGAAGCCAATGGATACATTAAGAGATAATACAGAATTAAATGCAATGTGGGATTCAGGGAAAGCACCTTGGAAAAAATGGTAGAAGGGTAGCGAAAGCTACCCTATATTTTTAAAGGAGAGAAAAGATGATAAAAAATTTTAATAATATTTATAAAGGAAAAAAAGTATTAGTAACAGGACATACTGGTTTTAAAGGGTCTTGGTTAGCAATATGGTTAAAAGAGTTAGGAGCAGAAGTTATAGGTTACTCTTTAGATCCTTATACAGATAAAGATAATTTTGTACTTTCTAATTTATCAGATAAAATTATTGATATAAGAGGGGACTTAAGAGATAAAGAAAAATTAGCAGAAGTTTTTTCAAAATATAAGCCAGAGATAGTGTTTCATTTAGCAGCTCAACCTCTTGTTAGGCTATCTTATGATATTCCTGTTGAAACATATGAAGTGAATGTAATGGGAACTATTAATGTAATGGAAGAGATTAGAAAAACTATGGAAACAAAAGTAGGAATATTTATAACAACAGATAAATGTTATGAAAACAAAGAGCAAATCTGGGGGTATAGAGAAAACGAACCTATGGGTGGATATGATCCATACTCTTCATCTAAAGGAGCAGCAGAGATAGCTATAAACTCTTGGAGAAGATCATTTTTCAATCCAAAAGATTATGAAAAACATGGAAAAAGTATTGCTTCTGTAAGAGCTGGAAATGTAATTGGAGGAGGAGATTGGGCTAAGGACAGAATTATTCCAGACTGTATAAGAGCTCTTGAAGAAAATAGGGTTATTGATATAAGAATGCCAAAAGCAGTTAGACCTTGGGAACATGTATTAGAACCTTTAAGCGGATATCTGCTTCTTGGGCAAAAAATGTTAGAAAATCCAGGTGAGTATTGTGAGGGATATAATTTTGGACCTACTTTAGATGCAATAGTTCCTGTATGGGATGTTGCAGCAATGGTAACTAAATTTTATGGAAGTGGAGAATTAAAAGATTGCTCTAATCCTAACGCTCTTCATGAAGCTAATCTTTTATTATTAGATATAACAAAAGCGAGATTTGAATTAGATTGGAAACCAACTTTAACAATAGAAAATAGTATTGAACTTACAACAGAATGGTACAAAAGATATAAAAATGAAAATGTATATGATTTGTGTTTAGAGCAAATAGAAAAATTTTGTAATTACGGAGAAAAATAATGGAAAAAATAGTTTTATTTGGTGGATTTGGATTTATAGGTAAAAATTTATGTGAATATTTAAAAGATAATTACAATATAGTTATTGTAGATAGAATCAAAGATGAATCTTTTTTGATAAATAATAAGATAAAAAGTTATATTTATGATTTTTCAAATCAAGAAGAATTAAATTCTATAATGAAAATAGAAAAACCAGATTACATAATAAACTTAATATCAATAGTAACAGCTGATCGAGATTTAGCTCTATTTAATAATATGATAAAAAGTAACTTAGATATTTTATTAAAAATATATGAAAGTACTAAAAAATTATCAAATTTAAAGTTAAATATACAGTTTGGTTCAGGAGAAGAATATGGAAATATAGAATCTCCATTTGATGAAAAAGATAAAGAGATTCCAAGTTCTCCCTATGCCATAGTAAAATTAATGACTACTAATACAGCTATAATGTTAAATAAAAATTATAATTATCCTATCTGTATAGTAAGGCCGTCAAATTTATTTGGAAAATATCAAGGACAGGAAAAATTTGTTCCATATATAATTAATCAATTAAAAAATAATTTACCAGTAAAAACGAGTCCGGGAGAACAAAAAAGAGACTTTATAGAAGCAAGAAATTTTTCAAAAGAAATTGAAATACTTTTGAAAAATTATAAAAATTCTGTAGGAGAAATATTTAATCTAGGATCTGGAGAAAGTTTAAGTTTAAAAGAGATAATAAATTTTTTAAAAGAGAAGCTAAGTTCAAACTCGGATATTGAGTTTGGAGCATTTCCATATAGAGAAAATGAAATGATGGATTTTAGATTAAATATAGATAAGATAAAAAAATTAGATAACTCTTTTGAATTAAAAGGATTAAAAGAGCAATTATTAGATTATATAAAGGGAGAAAATAAATGAAATATTTAATAAATGGTGGATGTGGTTTTTTAGGAAGTAATATGGCAGAATACTATTTAAATAAAGGAGACGAAGTAATAGTATTTGATAATCTTTATAGATTTGGTTCAGAAAAAAACTTAGAATGGTTAAATGAATTAAATAAAAACTTTAAATTTATAAAAGGTGATATTAGAAATATATATGAAATAGAAAAAGTTATTCAAGAAGAAAAACCAGATGTAATTTTCCATTTTGCTGGACAGGTAGCAATGACAACATCAATAGAAAATCCTTATTTTGATTTTGAAGTAAATACAAAAGGGGTAATAAATGTGTTGGAGAGTGTAAGAAAGTATTCTCCAGAAACAATTGTTTGCTTCTCTTCTACAAATAAGGTATATGGAGATTTTGAGTATATTAATTTTAAAGAGGAAGGGTTAAGATATATACCCGAAGGATTTGAAAATGGTTTTGATGAGATGACTCATTTAGATTTCCATTCTCCATATGGTTGTTCAAAAGGAGCAGCAGATCAATATATGTTAGATTACGCAAGAATATTTGGTTTAAAAACAATAGTTTTTAGACATTCATCTATTTTTGGGGGAAGACAATTTGCAACAAAAGATCAAGGATGGGTTGGATGGTTTTGTCAAAAAGCTTATGAGATAAAAAATAATTTAAATAAAGAAAAGTTTACTATTTCTGGAACTGGAAAACAAGTTAGAGATATACTTTTTTCATCTGATTTAATGGAGTGCTATAGACTTGCTATAAAGAATATAGATAAAACAAAAGGTCAAGTTTATAATATTGGTGGTGGAATGTCTAATAGTTATTCATTATTAGAGCTATTCAAAGAGTTAGAAAATGAATTAGATATAAAAATGGATTATGAAGAACTCCCTTGGAGAGAGTCAGATCAAAAAGTATTTGTTGCAGATATATCTAAGGCCAAAAGAGATTTTGGATGGGAGCCTAAAGTAGATAAAAAAAATGGTTTATTATCAATGTATAAATGGGTAGAAAGAATAAATGAGTAATTTAAAAAAAAATTTTATATATACATCAATTTACAATTTAATAAATATAATAGTACCATTTATTTTGTTACCTTATATTGCTAGAGTATTAGGAAAAGAGAATTTAGGAATAAATTCTTATACAAACTCAATAACTCAATATTTTTTATTGATGTCAATGTTAGGAATAAATTTGTATGGAACCAGAGAAATATCTTATATAAAAGATGATAAAAAAAAATTAAATATAACTATAATAGATTTATATTTAGTAAAAATATTCTCGACCTTATTTGCGTTTATATTCTTTTTAATTTTTATAAGATATCAACCTGTAAATCTAAAAAATTATTTATATATATATTCTTTAAGTTTTTTGACAAACCTATTGGATATAACATGGTTTTTTCAAGGTATCGAAGATTTTAAAAAAATAAGTATCAGAAATATAATTTTTAAGTTATTAACATTAATATTAATACTAATTTTTGTAAGACATAAAAATGATTTAAATAAATATATATATATAACTATATTGGGAAATATATTTGGACAAGTTACAATGTACACTTATATTTTAGAAAAAGTAGATTTTTCTATTTATGAAATTAACTTAAAAAGATTAGTTTATCATTTAAAAAGAAATTTAAAATTATTTATATTACAAATAGCGGTACAAATTTATTTATATCTAGATAAAGTTATGTTAGGGTATTATGGACAATATATCCAAGCAGGTTATTATGATATAGCTCAGCAAATAGTTAGACTAGGATTAGTCATAAGTGGTACGCTAAGCACTGTAATGTTACCTAAAATTTCAAGCTTAGTTTCTAATAAGAGGTATGATGAAATAAAATTAAATATAGGAAATGCTTTAGAATTTGTTATAACAATATCTTTTCCATTAATTTTTGGTTTGTTATCAATAAATCAAGAGTTTATAAAATGGTTTTTTGGAAGTGAATATTTAGGAGTTTCAAGTATAATCTCAATATTATCAGTAATATTATTAATTATACCAATAGGGAATGTACTAGGAATACAATTAATGATTCCTTTAGGAAAAGAAATGTTAGTATCTATATCTCCAATAGCAGGAGCAATAACAAACTTAATATTAAATATGTATTTAATACCTAAATATTCGGGTATTGGAGCTGCAATAGCCACATTATTTTCAGAATTAATAGGAACTGGATTAACTTGTTTTTTTATGAGAAAGTGGTTTAATATGTTTTCAATAATGGGAAAGACAAAAAAAAGTTTATTGGCAAGTATAACTATGTATATAGCTTTAAAATATTTAAATATAAAGATAGAACTAATTCCTTTGTTATTATTTATAAAAATATTTATAGGGATAGCTATATATGTATCATTAATGTTTATTTTAAAAGATAAAAATATAATAAGAATAGTAGAAATGAGGAGAAAAAAGTGAAAAAATTAGGGATTTGCATACCTACTTACAATAGAGAAAATCTTTTAAAAGAGTTATTAGAAAGTATTTTTTCTATTGTTTCATCTGAAGATAGAGATAGAATTCAAATATGTATTTCTGACAATGCCTCAAATGATCAAACAGAAATAATGGTTGAAAGTTTTCAAAATAAAGGTATCGAAATAATTTATTATAAAAATTTTGAAAATATTGGTCCAGATTTGAATTATTTAAAATGTGTTGAGATTGCAACTTCAGAATATTGTTGGTTAATGGGAAGTGATGATAAAGTTGAAAAAGATAGTATCTCGTATATATTAAAAGAACTAAATGCTGATAAAGAAATTGATATTTTTATAGGAAATAGAAATGAGTATGATTTTAATTTTAATTTTATAAAAAAAAGATATTGGTTAAATGAAAATATAGATGATTATAAGTTTAAATTTTCTAATAAGGAAGATACGATATTTTATTTGAAAAATTCTTATTCAATAGGAGCTATGTATAGTTATTTATCATCAATAATTGTAAAGAAAGAAAAGTGGAAGGATGTTGTATATGATGAAAATTATACAGGAACAGCGTATTCACATGCATATTTATTGTTAAAAATTTTATTAAATAATGGAAGTCAAAAATATTTGAAAAAATCAATAGTAGGCTCAAGAGGAGGTAATGATACATTTTTAGTAAATATAAAACAAAGATTTTATTTAGATTATTTAGGATATTTGAAATTAAGTTCAGAAATTTTAGATGAAAAAATAAAAGATGAATTTCTTAAAATCTTAACAAAAGAGCATCCAAAAAGTCACTTATTATCAATGAGTTTGAATAGTGAACTTAATTTAGAAGAGGTGGAGATTTTAAAAAAGGTTAGATATGGTAAAAGAGATATAGTATTTATAAAAAGTTGTATATTTTTTAAAAAACCTTTAAAAATAGCCTATAAAATATATAAAAAAATAAAAAAGTAATTAATAATGGAAAAAATATAATTCTAATTAAAAATATTTTATTAAAGTTAATAAGTTAAAGAAAACTAATAGGAGAAAATATGTTAACAGCACTTATAATGGCAGGAGGAAGTGGGGAGAGATTTTAGCCACTATCAACTCCAACAAAACCAAAACAATTATTGTCTCTTTTTTCTGATGAATCTATGATAAGAGAGACTGTTAATCGAGTTTTACCAATAATATCAGCAGATAAAGTTTTTATAGCAACAAATATTTTACAGGCAGAAGAAATAAAAAAAGAATTACCAGATATACCTGAAGAAAATATAATAATTGAGCCTTCTTTTAAAGATACAGAAGCAGCAATAGGTTATACTTCTTTGATAATAGAAGAAAAATTTAAAAATTTAAATGAAAAGATAGAGGTAGTTGTACTAGCTTCAGATCATCTTATAAAAAATGATGAAAATTTTAGACAAATTATTTTAAAAGGAGCAGAGGAAGCTAGAGAGAATTCAACTATTGTAACTTTAGGAATAAAACCAGATAAACCAGAAACTGGTTATGGTTATATTGAAGTTAATAATAATGAAGTGTTACTTTTAGATGAAATATATAGAGTTAGAAGATTTCGTGAAAAACCGAATAAAGAAACAGCAGAGCAATATGTAATGTCTGGAAAATATTTATGGAATTCAGGAATGTTTATTTTTACAACAGATACAATTTTTAAGAATTTTGAGGTTCTTATGCCAGAACATATGGAAATTTTTAATAAAATAAGAGAAGAGATTTCAAAAAAAAGATAGGGTTAGAGTTAAGCAGTTCTGTAAAAGATTATTTTAATGAATTTGAAAAAATTTCAATAGATTTTGGAATAATGGAGTATTCTAAAAATATAAAAGTTATACCAGTTTCTATTGGATGGAATGATATAGGAAGCTATACAGCTTTAACAGAAATTTTTTCACCAGATGAAGCAGGAAATAGAATTAGAGATACTAAAACTATAATTCATGATGCAAATAATAATATTGTTATTTGTAAAGATTGTACAGTGTCATTATTAGGAGTAAAAAATGGAGAAAATATTTTGATATCTCATAAAGATAGTGCTCAGGATATTAAAAAAATTGCTAATAAATATAATGAGTTAAAAAATAGAGGAGTTTAATATGTGAAGTATGGTATGTATCTTGTCATGGGATTTAGTCATGTCACAGGGTACATTGCTCAAATAGAAAAAAAGTTAGAATCAAATAAAACTTATAAGTGTATAATTATTTGTGGAGAAAGTCAGATAAATTTTACAAAACTTTATTTAAAAGAGTTTTTAGATAGAATTGTTTTGAGAGAAATTCTAACAGATATTGGTTTAATAAATAAAATTAATAGTTTAGAAGTGGATAAGGAAAAGTTAGAGTACAAGTTAAAAAAACTTATAAAATCTTGGAATATTTTAATAAAAGAAGAAATAAATTTTTTGAAAAACTATAAAATAAGCAATATTTTTGTGATATATCTCCAATTGGAGTTTTAGTTATTAAAAAAGCGAATAAAAAAGTAAATTTAATAAGTAATTTTACTTGGTATCAACAATATAAATATTTAAAGTTAGATAGATTAGTAGATAATTTATATATTTATCCATTAAATTTTTCATACATGAATCCTAGAATAATAAAAATGGATTTTATTTGTAGAAAAATAGATAATAAAAAAATTCAAGAGATAAAAGAAAAATATGGACATTCTATTTTCATATCTTGTGGTAAATCAGCTCAACTTGAAAAAATAACCATAAGAAATTTTAAAGGAACAGTTTTTACAACAAGTGGAATAGATGTAGAAAATAGAGATGGAGTAGTTGTAAAATTACAGTTAGATATATTAGATACTCAAAGTTATATAGGAGCATCAGAGTTTGTTATAACAAAAGCTGGATGGGTAACTATTGCAGAGTGTATTTGTAATAAAACAAAAATGATTTTATTAGAAAGAGATGGAGTATTAGAGGATACTCATATAATAAATGAACTAAAAAAAAAATCGAATGCAAAATCTATAAAATTTGAAGAGTTGATAGAGTTAGATTATTTAAAAATAAAGTTTTAAGGAGTTGAAAATGAAAGGAATAATACTAGCAGGAGGATCTGGAACAAGACTGTATCCCGTAACAAAAGCAATTAGTAAGCAAATAACACCGATTTATGACAAGCCACTAATTTATTATCCTCTATCTGTTTTAATGTTAGCAGGAATTAAAGATATTTTAGTTATATCTACTCCTAGGGATATTGGAACTTTTGAGGAGTTACTAGGTAATGGAAGTGATTTAGGACTTAAAATAGAATATGCTATTCAGGAACATCCAAATGGTCTTGCAGAAGCATTTATAATAGGAGAAAATTTTATAGGAAATGATTCGTGTGCATTAGTTCTTGGAGATAATATGTTCTACGGTCATGGACTTACAGGAATAGTTAAAGAAGCTGCTAAAAGAGAAATAGGAGCTACAATATTTGGTTACTATGTAAATAATCCTAAATCTTTTGGTGTAGTAGAGTTTGATGAAACTGGTAAAGCTATATCTTTAGAGGAGAAACCAGAGAAACCAAAATCTAACTTTGCAATTCCAGGATTATATTTTTATGACAATACTGTTGTAGAAAAAGCTAAAGCTGTTAAGCCATCTCATAGAGGAGAGCTAGAGATAACAACATTAAATGAAATGTATTTAAATGAAGGGACTTTAAATGTGTTAAGCTTAGGAAGAGGAATGGCTTGGCTTGATACAGGAACTCATGATGGTCTTTTAGAAGCATCTAATTTTGTAAAAACAATTCAAAGTAGACAAGGAGTAATGGTAGCTTGTTTAGAAGAGATTGCTTATAAAAATGGATGGGTATCTAAAGAGAAGATAGAGGAGTTAGCAAAACCATTGTTAAAATCACATTATGGTGAATATCTAATGAATCTAATAAAGGAGTAGTCATGAGTAAATTTAAAAGAGTTGAAACAGGAATAAAAGATTTAATAGTAATAGAGCCAACTGTATTTGGAGATAACAGAGGATTTTTTATGGAGAGTTACTCTAAAAAAGATTTCTCTGAAATAGGAATGGATGTTGAGTTTGTTCAAGATAATCACTCAAAATCTAAAAAAGGTGTATTGAGAGGATTACATTTTCAAACGCAACATGTTCAAGGAAAATTAGTTAGAGTTACAGCTGGATCTGTTTTAGATGTAGCGGTAGATCTTAGAAAAGATAGCCCTACTTTTGGAAAGCACTATTTAGTAGAGTTAACAGCAGACAATAAAAAGATGTTTTATATTCCACCAGGGTTTGCTCATGGATTTTTAACATTAGAGGATAACACTGAGTTTCAATATAAGTGTACAGACTATTATGCTCCAGAGTTTGATTCAGGAGTGTTATGGAATGATTCTGATATAGGAATAGAGTGGAACTTTGAAAAATATGGATTATCAGTAGAGGAAATTTTACTTTCTGATAAAGATAAGAAGCAGCAAACACTTAAAGAGTTTATAGAAAGTGGTGTGGTAATAGGATGATACTGATTACTGGAGCCAATGGACAATTAGGGTATGATTTTCAAAGAATTTTTAAAGAAAGAAATTTAGATTTTATAGCAACTGACTATAAAGAACTGGATATTACAAATATAGAGGCAGTGAGAGAGTTTGTAAAAGATAAAAATATAAATCTTATTATAAACTGTGCTGCTTATAACAATGTTGATAAAGCAGAGCAAGAAATAGAGATGTGTTATAAACTAAACGCTGCAGCACCAAGAGATTTAGCATTAGTAGCTAAAGAGATAGGAGCAGATTATATAACATACTCGACAGACTTTGTTTTTGATGGAAGTAAGAATATTCCATACACAGAAGAGGATATTCCAAAGCCACTTTCTGTGTATTCAGAAGCTAAAGCAGAAGGTGAAAAGTTAGTATTAGAGGTTTATGATAAAAGTTTTGTAGTAAGAACATCTTGGGTATTTGGAATAGCTAATAACAACTTTAACAAACAAGTTATAAACTGGAGTAAGTCTAGAGATATTTTAGGAATAGTTGATGATCAAGTATCAGTTCCTACATACTCATATGATTTAGCATTATACTCATTAAAACTTCTTGAAACTAAAAAGTATGGGTTATATCACCTAAGTAATAGCGGAGTAGCTTCAAAATATGATCAAGCAAAGTATGTTTTAGATTCTATTGGATGGAAAGGAACTCTAAACAGAGCTAAAAGTAGTGACTTTATATTACCAGCTAAAAGAGCTGAATATTCAAAGCTTGATAGTAGTAAAATAGAGACAGTTATAGGAGAGAAAATTCCAACTTGGGAAAGTGGAATAGATAGATTCCTAAATGAGATGAGAGAGAAGGGGGAACTTTAATGAAAACTTACTTAGTAACAGGTGGAGCAGGTTTTATTGGTGCAAACTTTGTTAAATATATGTTAGAAAAGCATGAAGATATAAAGTTAGTTGTATTAGATAAACTGACTTATGCTGGAAATCTTGGAACAATAAGAGAAGAATTAAAAGACTCTAGAGTTTCTTTTGTTAAAGGTGATATTTGTAATAGAGAACTAGTTGAAAACATATTTATGCAACATGATGTTGATTTTGTTGTAAACTTTGCAGCAGAGAGCCATGTGGATAGAAGTATAGAAAATCCTCAGATATTCTTAGAGACAAATATACTTGGAACGCAAAACCTAATGGAAGTTGCTAAAAATTTTTGGACAGTTGGAAAAGATAGCAATGGATATCCAATCTATAAAGAAGGAAAAAAATTCCATCATGTTTCAACAGATGAGGTATATGGAAGTTTAAGTAAAGACTTTGATATTCCAAGAGAGTTAATTTTAGATGAAGCAGTAGCTGCAATTGCAACTGGAAGAACTAACCTTCAAACTTATGGAGAGAAGATGTTTACAGAAAGTACTCCACTAGATCCAAGAAGTCCATATTCAGCATCTAAAACAGCATCAGATATGATAGTTATGGCTTATGGAGAAACATATAAATTTCCATTTAACATAACAAGATGCTCAAATAACTATGGACCATATCACTTCCCAGAGAAGTTAATTCCACTAATTATTAAAAACATCTTAGCTGGAAAGAAACTTCCTGTATATGGAAAAGGAGATAATGTTAGAGACTGGTTATATGTAATGGATCACTGTAAAGGTATTGATATGGTTATCTCTAATGCTAAGGCACATGAGATATATAATATTGGTGGATTCAATGAGGAGCAAAACATTAATATAGTAAAACTTACTATAGATACAATAGCTAGAATCATGAAAGAGGAGCCAAAATATCAGGCAGTTTTAACTACTGATTTAGCTAATATCAATTATGATTTAATAACTTACGTACAAGATAGATTAGGGCATGATGCAAGATATGCCATTGATCCAACTAAGATAGTAACTGAACTTGGATGGTATCCAGAAACACCATTTACAGAAGGAATAGAGAAGACTATTAGATGGTACTTAGATAATCAAGGGTGGGTAGAAGAAGTAGCATCTGGAGATTATCAAAAGTATTATGAAGAGATGTATAATAATAGATAAAAAAACTTCCCAAAAGAAAATCTTTTGGGAAATTTTATTTAAAATTATATTAAAGGAGAAAAGGATGAAAAAAGTAACTAAAGCTGTTATACCTGCAGCAGGATTGGGGACTAGAGTTTTACCTGCAACAAAAGCACAACCTAAGGAGATGCTAGTTATCGTTGATAAACCATCTCTACAATATATAGTTGAAGAGCTAGTAGAATCAGGAATAGAAGATATACTAATTGTAACTGGAAGAAATAAAAACTCTATAGAGGATCACTTCGATCACTCTTTTGAATTAGAAAATACACTAGCTAAACATGGAAAGGATGAACTTTTAGAAAAAGTAAAAACTATTCATGGAATGGCAAATATTTATTATGTTAGACAAAATCATCCACTAGGACTTGGACACGCAATACTAAAAGCAAAGAGTTTTATAGGAGATGATCCTTTTGTGATAGCTCTTGGAGATGACATTATGTATAATCCAGAGAAAGAGGTAACTGCACAAATAATAGAGAAATACGAAGAGTATGGTCATTCTATAATTGGAGTTCAAGAAGTTGAACCTAAAGATGTATCAAAATATGGAGTTATAAAACCAGTGGAAGATTTAGATTCTAAAACTGTAGTTATGTGTGACTTTGTAGAGAAACCAAAATTAGAAGAAGCTCCATCATTAAAAGCTTGTTTAGGAAGATATCTATTAACTCCAGATGTATTCCAATATTTAGAAAATACAGCTCCAGGAAAAGGTGGAGAGATTCAACTTACAGATGGAATTTTAGCTATGATAAATGATAATAAAAAAGTGTTAGCTTATAATTTTGATGGAATAAGATATGACATTGGAAATAAAATTGGATTGTTAAAAGCTAATATTGAATTTGGATTACGTAATAGTGAAACAAGTGAAGATTTAAAAGAATATTTAAAGGGACTTCAGTAATTTTATAAAAAAAATTTGCTTTAAATTTTTTTGTGTGATATTATGTGTCTAATAAAAAATACAAAGGTAGAGGTTGCAGAGGACAAGAGTAAGTTGGTGGAGCTAGACAAAGCTATGAAGTCAGTTGAAAGGGGAATTTGCCGAAATAAAAATTCGTCAAAATTTTTATTGGGGATATAGAGAATATCTATATAACTGTCATTAGATATCTAATGTTGTGCTATCCAAAGTTGTAAAGCAATTTTCTTATATATCATATAGTGAAATTTTACAAAACTACCATTAAATTTTTTTTGGTAGTTTTTTTTATTGGAAAAATATAAAATATATGAAAAATTGTAAAAAATTAAAAAAGGTGGGAATTAAATATGAGTTATTTAAGTAGGGTAAATGATGTTTTTAGTTTTTTAAATCCAATAACGGATGTTCTGTGGGAGTTTCCAAGAAACTTTGAGTTTTATAAGAGTATCCCAATAATAGGGGAGTTTTCACTAGCTATTTTACTACTAATAGGGTGTGGGCTATATTTCACTCTAAAATTAAATTTTGTACAGATTAGATATTTTAAAAGAAGTATAGATATTTTAAAAGTAAAAAATGAAACTAAAATTGGAATATCTCCAATGGCTTCTTTTTTACTAAGTAGTGCTACAAGAATTGGACCAGGAAATATAATGGGAGTAACAGGTGCTGTTTTAGCAGGAGGGCCTGGAGCACTATTTTGGATGTGGGTTAGTGCTTTCTTTGGAATGGCAACGTGTTTTGTAGAGGCTACTCTTTCTCAAATTTTTAAAGAGAAAAATGGAGATGATTATGTTGGAGGAATAGCTTATTATGGTAGAAGATTATTAAACAATAGTAAGTTAGCTGGATTTGTAATAGCAGTGGCATATATTTTCTATGCACTATTTACATTACCATCTCAGGTATTTCATATGTTTACAGCATTTGGATCAGTTGCTAGCCAAATTACTGGAAGTGTTTATGCTAGAACAGATACTTTATACATTGTAATAGGTTTAACTATTATCTTAATTACAACAATAATTATCTTTGGTGGAATTAGAAGAGTTGCACTAGCTACAGACTTTATAGTTCCAATAATGGCAGTGACATATTTTATAATAGCACTATTTTTAATAGGAATAAATTTAGATAAAGTTCCATACTTTTTTACAGCGGTATTTGCAGGAGCTTTCAGTCCTGAAGCTATCTTTGGAGGAGCTATGGGAATAGCACTACAACAAGGTATAAAAAGAGGTCTGATGTCTAATGAAGCTGGACAAGGAACAGTTACCATGGCAGCGGCAGCAGCAGAAGCAAAGCATCCAGTGGAGCAAGGATTCATTCAATCTTTTGGAGTTTTCGTAGATACTTTTGTAATTTGTACAATCTCTGGATTCTTAGTTATAATTGCTAATGTTTGGAATTTAGATGGATTTGATTTTATGGCTTTAAGAAGTGATAAGCTAGGTTATTTTATAACATCACTAAAAGTATTGTCTCCTGGAATGTTAGAAAAACCTATTCAGTTTTTAGTTGCTCTATGTTATGGAATGTTTGCTTTCTCAACAATTTTAGGGATGATAGCCTTTATAGAGGTTTCAGCAACTGAGATATCAAGAAATAAGGCATTTTTAAATATTATGAAACTAATCTCTTCACTAGTTTTCATACCTTTTGGAGTAGCATGTGTATGGTCAGGAGCAGAGTTAGATAATATTTGGATAATAAGTGATTTAACAAATATAATGATGGTATATATTAACGTACCTTTAATTATAATGGGATTTAAGTATACACAGATAGCTTTAAAAGATTATGAAGAAAAAGGAGACTAATATGAAATACTTAGGAACTATGAAAGATGTTGATGGAGTTTTAGAAATTGGAGGAGTTTTAGTAACAAAGTTACAAAAAGACTATGGAACACCTCTTTACATATATGATTTAGAGCTTATGGAGAAAAAAACAACAGCTTTAAAAGAGGGATTTCATAGTGAGAAATTTAAAACAACTATTGTTTATGCATCAAAAGCTTATCTGTCAAAAGGGATGGTTCAAGTAGTTGATAAAATGGGATTAGATATAGACGCTGTTTCAGCAGGAGAACTACATACAATACTATCTACAAAAATAAATCCTAAAAAGATTCATATGCATGGAAATAACAAATCATTAGAAGAGTTAGAGATGTGTGTAGGTAGTGAGATTGGAAGCATAATTTTAGATAATAGATTTGAGGCTAAAAGAGTTGCTGAAGTTTGTAAAAGATTAGGTAAAAAAATAGATGTGATGTTAAGACTAAACATAGGAATAGATGCTCACACTCATGAGTATATAAAAACAGCAAAGCACACTTCGAAATTTGGAGAGTCTATTTTTGATAAGGATATAGTGGAGATTGTAAAAGAGATAGTAGGAAAGCAGGAGCTAAACTTCTTAGGATTTCATTGTCATATAGGGTCACAGATATTTGATGAGTTAGCATTTGGTGAAGGTATAGAAACTATGGTTAAGTTCACAAAGGAGATTTCGGAAAAGTTAAATATAAAAATACCTGAGATAAACCTTGGTGGAGGATTTGGAGTTAGATATACAGAAGAGGATACAGATGTAGATCTGAAAAAGTTAATGAAAAAAATTGTGAAATCTTTGGAAGAAACTTTAGAAACTGAAAACTTCACTATTGAAAAGGTATCAATAGAACCAGGGCGTTCTATAGTGGCTCAAGCTGGAAGTACTCTTTATACAGTTGGAGGAAAGAAGAAAACTTTTGGTGGAGAGAAGTATGTTTTTATAGATGGAGGAATGACAGATAATATAAGACCAGCTCTTTATAGTGCTAAGTACGAAAGTGTTGTAGCTAATAGATTAAAGGAAGAGAGGAGAGAGACTATCTCTTTAGCTGGAAAGTGCTGTGAGTCTGGAGATGTAATTATAAAGGATACAAAGTTAGGAAAGTGTGACGAAGGGGATCTAGTTCTTGTTAGTTGTACAGGTGCCTATGGACACTCGATGAGTAGCAACTACAATAAGGCTCTAAAACCAGCTGTAGTTTTTGTAAAAGGTGGACGTAGTTATTTAGTTTCTAAAAGAGAAACCTATGAGGATCTGGTAAGAAACGATTTGATGTTAGAGGATAACTTTTAATAAAGATATTCAATTATAAAGTATTGCCATTTGCTAGAGTAAAAATTGTACTCTAGCTTTTTTTATTAAAAAAATTACAAAATAGGATATAAATACGAAAAAAAAAGGTTATGATGTCCACACTAGGATTTAGAAGGTTACTAAAGATTTAAAATATGTCATGTGGAGGGATGCTAATTGAGAAAAAGTTTAATTCTATCTTTTGCCAGTTTGTTAGCAATATGTTCTTTGGGAAAAGAGGTACCAACATCAGTGCCAGAGGTAAAAAAAGAGGTGGTAAATGAAGAGAAAGTTATTTTAGATGATTTTTTAATTGAAGAGGAGGAGGCAACGATAACTTCTGATGTAATAGAGGTTAAAGATGAAGAGAGTTCAACTAATCTATATTTAAGATTTGGAGGAGATGCATATTCAAAGTACTCTAAGGGTAAAACTAAAGATTTAGGTTATCTTTTTGCAGTTGAAATGACTAGAAATGTAACTGATTCTTTTGAAGCAGGTGTTGGAACAGGGTATCAAATAAATCCTAAAAATAAAGATACTTCCATTGGAAAGTATGATTCTGTTCCAGTTTATATGACTTTTAAGTATGATTTTAATTTAGATAGTCAATGGACTCCATATTTAAAGGGAAATCTAGGATATGCTTTTAATTTTAAAGAAACAGCAAAAAATAAAGTTAATAATGGTGCGTACGTCGGAGCAGGAGGGGGAGTTGAATACGAGAATTTCTTTACAGATGTTATGTATCAAGTAACTTTTGCAAAGATAGAACCTGAGAATGGAAAAAAAGAAAATTTAGATTACTCGAGAGTTATTTTATCTTTAGGATATAAATTTAACATGTAGTTTTAGGAGTTAAAAACTATGAGTAAAAAAGAGAAAAAAGAAGATATATTGAAAGGACGAGAAATAGAGTTAAGTTATATTAGAAAAGTAGGGAATTATGAAAATAATGAAGTTGAAAATGAACTAGTTTTTTTCCTGCCTGTAGGTTGTTTTTGGGCTAGAACTTTAGGTGGTTGTTACCATTGTGGTTTTCAAGATATTATAAATAAAATTACTAGAAAATATTATTGTAATTTAGTTGAAATAGTTAAAGTTGAATATAAAAAATATTTAGATGTCAATATTAAAAGAGTATTTTTTTATGTAGGTGGATCATTTTTTGAAATTAAAGATGAAGTTCAAAATGAAATTTTAAGTTTTATTGGTGCACAAGGAACAGTAAGAGATATTTATATAGAAAGCAGATATGAATTTATAACAAGGGAGAATATCCAAAGATTAAAATTTCTGTTACAGGCTAAAAATTTAGTAGTAGCAATAGGATTAGAAACTTACAGTGAAAAAATAAGAAATGAAGTACTGACTAAAGGCATTAGTAATAATAACTTTGAACTTGCTATGTATATTTTAAAAAGTGAAAATGTAAAAGCTTTGGTGTATATTTTTATAAAGCCCCCTATAAAAAATATTTCTGATAAAAAAGCTTATGAAGATGTTTTAAAAAGTTTAGAATTTGTTGTAGAGAGAGGAGTTTCATTTGTTGAACTGAAATCAGGATGTATTATGTACAACACAAAAGCATACAAGCTTTACAAAACAGGTCAATATACACCACTAAATCTTTGGACTGTGAATAAACTTTTAATAGAAGCTAATGAAAGGTATAAAAATATACCTATAAGATTAGGGGTTTTTAACGAAATATTTAGCTCTATTGATGTTCCAAAAGGCTGTATTTTATGTGATGAATTTTTAAAAGAGAAATTACAGCTTTACAGAGAAACTATGGATTATAAAGTGCTAACAAAATATACAACTTGTTATTGTAGCATCATTTAAAGAAAGGATAGGTATGAAAAGTAAAATTTTAAAAATAGGATTTGGATTTTTTTTAATGTGTCTATTTGTAGCATGTAATGAATCAGGAACTGGAAGTGATGATTTAAATGTAAGTCCAGAGGATCAGCCTATTTTAAAATCTCAGGCTGAAGAATCAATAAAAACCCCCATCACTACTGAAGAGGCAGTTCCAGTTAGTGAGCCTGAAATTCCAATAAATTAGAGCATTTAAATATTGAAAATATCCCCCATTTCTTAAAAAAGAAGTGGGGGATATTTTATTCATTTTTATCAAGATAAAAGTAAAAGGCTATTCCATTTTCAGTTAAATCCACTCCATACGTATTTTCATGCAATTTAATAATTTCTGAAGTTATATATAGTCCTAACCCTCTTCCATGATTACTCTTAGTTGAATAATATTTTTTCCAGATATTATTTAAATTTTTATTACTTAATTTTTCTCCATCATTTTCAATTGTAAATTTAATTTTTCCTTCGATATCTTCTTCAATATCTATTTTTATTAAAGAGTTGGCATGTTCTATAGCATTTGACAATAAATTTATGATAACTTGTTTTATTTTTTCTTTATCTGCATTTACAAAGATACTTGGTGAGAGAAATACAACATTTAAGTTTTGTAGTTCATTTTCATAGATTTTTAAAATAAGGTCAGTTAATTCTGTAATATCAAAACCCTCTTTGTTTAAAACAATTTGATTTGTAACATTTTTTTTATGAATAAGTTCATTTGCTAACCGTAAAAGACGTTTACCCTCTTCGTTAACTATTTTTATATTTTCAGATTCATTTTTTTCTAAAAAAAGATCAGTAAAGCCAATTATAGCAGATAAAGGAGTTTTTATTTCATGCATAAAGAGCTTTAATTCATTTTCAAACTCTAATTTAGATTTTATATTATCTTGATTTTCTTTTTTATAAAAGTAAATTATATTTTCTAATTTCTCAGTCATTCTTTTGATATTTTTATAAAGATACCCAATTTCATCATTAGATGAATAGTTTAAAGAGAAATTGTGATTTAAACTTCCTATTTTATTAGTGTTATTTGCAAGGGAGATAATAGGTTTAATAATAAGTTTTTCAATTAAAAATCCTAGAAAAACAGTTACTAAAATAAGAAGTCCTATTTTCATTGAAAAATAGAGTTTTAACATAGGAAATATCTCATTAACTGGTTTAAATTTATAAAATATTAAAACTTTAAATCTATCAATATCTGTTGTTATTAACTGAAATTTTCTTTTATCTTTTAACTCTATAGATCTATTTTGAACAGCTGTTAAATCTAAATAAGGGTATAGTTCCAAAAATTCATTGGCTGTTTCTAATCCTTTATTTGGCGTTGTGTAAACTTCACCAGAAAGAGTAACTATTTTACTTTTATTGAGATTAATATCAAAATCTTTTATTGTTTCATCTTTTTTTTCAATTTCATAAGCCATTAAATAGTTATTAAAAATTTTAATGGCTTTCACTATTACTTTTTCGTTTTTATTTAAAGAAAATTTATTTTGTAAAAATATTTTGTTAATATAAGGACTTAAAAAAACAATATTTTTTTGCTGTTTATTTTTTAAAATAAAATATGTAAAATCACTTTGTTTGATAAATTTATTTGTGTATTTATTAAGTAAAATAACATCAGCACTTTTAGAAAATTTATATTCTGTTAATTTATCAGGCTCTAATTTGCCATTGGAAATAAAATCTATTTTTTCTAAAGATTTAATTTTGGCAAATCTAAAATATTTTTCGAAATATAAATTTCCTAAATAGAAATCTAAAAGTAATGTTAGAAAGAATATACTCGATAAAATTATTATTAGTTTAGGTTTAAGTTTCATCTTTTCTCCTTAAATTTCAAATTTATATCCGATTTTTTTTATTGTTTTTATATAAGCTCCACCTTCTTCTAAAAAAAATCGTAATCTCGAAATATGTTTATCTACAGATCTATCATCCCCAAAATAGTCATACCCCCACACAGCACTTAAAATTTGGTCTCTTGTTTTAACAACTCCCATATGTTCAGCTAAGTAAAAGAGTATATCTCTTTCTTTGGTAGGAAGAGTAATCTCTTTTTTATTTAAAAGAACCTTTTTACTTTTGAAAAAAATTTTTAAGTTACCGATAGTTTTAATATCCTCTTTTTTTTCAAAAAATCTTCCAACAATGGAAAGAAGAATATGAGGAGAAAAAGGTTTGGTTATATATGCATCAGCTCCTGAATTATATGCTTGAACTTGATTTTTTTCATCAGAAAGAGCAGTTAAAAATATAATAGGAACATTTGAAAACTCTCTGATTATTTTAGTTAATTCTAATCCGTTTATTTTAGGCATCATTATATCAACAATAACTAAATCAAAAGTGTTTTTTTTCATAAGTTTTAAAGCTTGGTCGCCATTAATTGCTTCCATTGAAGGTATATTTTTTTCTGCTAATACCTCTACAATTAATTTTCTAATAACTAAAGAATCTTCAACAATTAATATCATAAATATCTCCTCCTCTAATGTTGTATTTTATAGTTTAACATTTTTGTGTCGCATTTATATCTTAAAAAATTTATTAAAAATTTAAAAAATAGGATACAAATACGAAATAAAAAAGTTATGATTTAGTTATCATATATTTTGGAGAAAGGAGATATTATGAAAATTAGAAATCTTTTTGGAAAAAAAGAGTTAACAGAAAAAGAGTTAGAGGAACTTTCTAAAATAGAAAGTATTTCAAAGAATGAGTTAAGTAAAGAGATATTAGAAAGTTGGTATAAGATTCATTCTGAAGGATACTGGGTGGGAGAACAAAATGGAGAGATTGTAGCTTATGCATATTTTATAAGACTAAATGCAAGAGATATAATTACTAAAAAAAGATGGGAATTAATAACAGAAAATGGTATTTGTAAAACTCATAAGAAAGATGGGAACGCTCTATTTCTAGCAACTCTTGGAAGCAAAACATTTAGTGGTGAAAGTTTTTTAATGAGAGGGATTTTTAAAGAGATTGATAAAGGTTTTTACGAGAAAATATATGGTATCTACGCTTGTTCAAGAGTTCCTAGTTTAAATAAAAAAAATAATTTACCTTATTCAGAGGATTCTATGATTAAATTATTTAAAAAGAACAAATTTATGATTGTTAATATTGAAGAGGAAAAATTAAATAAAGATTCAATTAAAAATTTTAATATTCTTGTTAAAAGAGGAGTTTATGGAGATGATAGATTAAAGCTTATTTGGAGGAGAACATGGTGTTAAAATTACAAAATAGAGTACACCAAATGAATTTACATAAAAAGTGAGAGAATATGCCCCTGACTAAAAATGATTCTCAAACTAAAAAGGCCAGACAATTTTGTTGTCTGGTTTTTTTATAATTTTTGAAAGAAAGATTTTATGATATAATATAATGGGTTAACGATTTAAGACAGCTTCCCTCTTACCTTAAGCAAAATTTTGAGGTATAATATATCATAAAATAAACTAGGAGGATGAGGTTGTGGCTAGAAAATCATATTCACCAGAATTTAAATTTGCAGTTGTTTTGGAAGCACTTAAAGAAAGAAAAACTCTTCAAGAAATCGCTTCAGAACATCATATTGCACCTTCTCAAATATCTCGTTGGGTAGATGAGTTTAAATCGGCGGGTATCTCTGTTTTTTCTAAAGATATGTCTAGCTCTAAAAAGATTGAACTTCTTGAAGAGCAACAACATGAGCTTTATGCTAAAATTGGTAAACTTAGCTCTGAGAACGATTGGTTAAAAAAAAAGCTCGAGAGATAGCTGATTTATTAGGTAATCCAGTTTCTTTAATCGAAGAAAACCTTTATTTTAGCATCTCAGAACAATGTAGAATATTTGGCGCTAGTCGAAGCTCATACTATTACGCTCCTAGGCCTAAAGTTGATATTCAGGTTCAATTAAAAGAAAAAATAAAGGAACAATACAGTCTAGATCCTTCAGCGGGTTCTAGACGTATTACTGCAGCTTTGAATAGAGCTGGAATACCTGTAAAAAGATCAGTCATTAGAAGACTCATGAGGCAGCTAAACCTTAAAGGAATTGCACCTAAAAGAAATTTAAGTAAACCTAAAGCTGGAGCGCAGAAATTCCCTTACCTTTTGAGAAATCTAAAGATTGAAAAGCCTAATGCAGTATGGTCAACTGATATTACGTATTTAAAAACACCAACAGGTTTTATGTATTTAACTGCAATAATTGATGTTTATAGTCGTAAAATACTAACTTGGGAATTGTCAAACAGTATGTCTAAAGATTTCTGCATTAATTGTTACAAAGAAGCAGTAAAAACTTATGGTTCACCAGAAATATTAAATACGGATCAAGGTAGTCAATATACAAGTAATGAGTTTATCGAAACAGTGCTTTCATCAGGCGCTTTATTAAGTATGGATGGAAAAGGCCGTTGTTTAGACAATGTCTGGATAGAAAGATTTTGGAGAACAATTAAATATGATTATTTATATCTTTACGAGCATAAAACAACACTGGAATTATACAAAGGAATCCAATCATATTTAAATTTTTACAACTCAGAAAGAGGACATAGTTCTTTAGGATATTCTACTCCAAATGAAGCTTTTGAATTATCAACTTTTGAGTACAAAAAAATTGCTTAGGTTTTAAGAGAAACTGTTTGACAAAAGAGCCCACCATATAATATAAAATAAAAGAAAAAAGTTGGAGGGTACAATTGGATTTTTTGAAAAGACTAGAAAATGAAGTTGGATATACAATTTATAGTCGTGGGAAAGACTATTACAATAGAGGCAAAGCTGGGAACTTCAAACTTTATGGTGTAGAAAAGGAGTATTACGGAGAGGGAGTTCGTAATCTTGAGGGAATAGTTAAGGGAAGCAACTATTTAAACTATAAAACTGAAGTTATTTTTAGCAGTGATGAAGTTTTAGATTTTAATTGTAGCTGTATGTATTTTAGAGAGAATACAAAACCTTGTAAACACATTGTGGCTGTTGCTATGGCAGCTTATAACCTTGTGTTGAAAAAAGAAAAAGCGGAAAAAGTAGCCATAGATATCCATCTAGATTTTTTAAAAAATCCAATGGGTGAGAAAAAAAATCTAATATTTTTAAAAATCACCCCTAAAATTGAAAACATAAGGGGATATATAGATTTTAAATTGGATATAGAGATTGTAACAAAAGACAAAAACTATAAACTGACAAATAAACTATCTAAGTTTTTAAAAGCTTATGGTCTTACATCTTTTGACTTTGGAAAGTCTTATGAGTATAATCCTGCAACAGATTATTTTCAAGGGTGGGAGAAAAAGTTTTTAGATTTTCTAAAAGAGTATGAGGGGATATTAGAAAAAAATTACTATGGAGAGTTTAATCTTTCAACTATATTAAGCAATAAGTTTAGCTTTGATAGACTTATAGATATTCTAGTTGAGGGAGATCAGATAACTTTAAAAAGTGGTAGTTTAAAAGAGATTTTAGAGATAGATGTAAAAAATTCAGGTAGTGATATTGAACTAGCTTTTAAAAATATATCTAATTTTATTCAAAGAGGAGAGAGAACACTGCTTCACTTAGATAATGGAACTCCAGTATTTTATAGAGTTTCAAGTGATGATATAGAGATTTATAAAAAAATTCGTCAAAAAACTAGTAGAAGTGAAACTATGGTAATTAGTGAAAGTAATCTTCCTGTAGTTATGAACTCTATTCAGAAAATGGCAAAATTAGAGTTATCTGAGGATATAAAAAAGAGGGTTTATACACCTAAAAAGACAGAGGATAAAATCTATATAGACTCATATAACACCTATGGATTAAAGGTTTATACGAAAAGATTCTATGATGGGGTGTATGAGGGAGATTTAGATGGAGTTATAATTTTAAGTGACCAACTTGAAGGATATTCACTTTATAAAGATGTTTTAAAAGATTATAAAAATAACTTTGAAAATGGAGCTTATCACATTACAAATGTTGAAAGTATATATAAGTTTGTAGTAGAGGGAATACCAGAGTTAGAGAGATACTATGAGATGTATTACTCTGAGGAGTTTAAAAATAAAAATTATACCACTGCTAGTTATCGTGTAGAAACAAAGGTTACTGATATTTTAGATATCAGTTTTAATATAGATGGAATAGATAAGGATGAAGTAGTTAGATTTTTAACTGCAGTTCGTGAAAAGAAAAAATACTATCTTTTAAAAAATGGTGGAATTATTGATATAGGAGATAGTTCTGAATTAGCTGAATTAAATGACCTTTTAGATATTTCAGAAGCTAGTAAAAAAGAGATTGAGGCTGGAGTTATATCAAGAGCTAAAAACTATAGTTACTTTTTAAGTTCAACTTTAAAAAAGATAAAAAATCTGGTTTTAGATGAAAATTTTAAAGAGATGGAAAATAATCTAAAATCTATTACTAGTAAAGAGGAAGAAGCCTCTATTAAAAAGAGTTTTCCTATTCTAAGAGATTATCAACTCTATGGAGTTCAGTGGTTAAATACTCTTAAAAAACTAGGTCTTGGAGGAATCTTAGCTGATGATATGGGACTTGGAAAAACACTGCAAACTATAGTGTATTTAGCAATGGAAAAAAGAGAGTTACCAAGTATAGTTATAGCTCCTAAATCACTAGTTTATAACTGGAAAAGTGAGTTTGAAAGATTTGCTCCGGGTATAGTAGTTAAAATGTGTGTAGGAGTAAAGTGGGAAAGAGAAGAGGCTATTAAAAATCTAAAAAGTGGTGAGGTTTTAATAACTACTTATGGAGTATTAAAAAATGATTTAGATCTATATGAAAAGATGCCATTTAAAGAGGGGTTTGCTAATATAATTATAGATGAAGCACAGAACATAAAAAATATTTTAGGGAAAACTTCTAGTGCTATAAAAGAGATAAAGGGTGAAACTAAAATAGCTCTTACAGGTACTCCTATTGAAAACAACATACTTGAGCTTTGGAGTATATTTGATTTTGCTTTTCCAGGGTATCTTGGAAAGCATACAACATTTAAAAAGAGATATTTAGATAATCTAAAAAGTTTAAAAAGTGTTGTGGGACCATTTATATTAAGACGTACAAAGAGTGAGGTTCTACAAGAACTTCCAGATAAAATTGAACAAGATGTTGTAGTTGAGTTAGGTGAAAAGCAAAGAAAGTTATATCTAGGGTATTTGGAAAAATATAAAAGAGAGGTTGAAGCTGTTGGTAGTGACGCTATAAAGATACTCTCTTGTTTAACAAGGCTTCGTCAGCTATGTAACCATCCAAAGCTATTTATTGAGGACTATAAAGGAGAGAGTGCAAAATTAGATGCTCTTTTAGAAATTCTTCAAGAGGCTAAAAGTGGAGGACATAGAGTGTTACTTTTCTCTCAATTTACAGAGATGTTAGGTATAATAAAAAATCATTTAAAAGATGATTACAATATTTTATATTTAGATGGAAAAACTAAGGTTGAAGAACGTTTAAACTTAGTTGAGAGGTTTAATAGTGGAGAGGGGGATATATTTGTAATCTCTCTTAAAGCTGGAGGAAGTGGACTAAATTTAACAGGTGCAGATACAGTTATACACTTTGATCCTTGGTGGAATCCATCTGTAGAGAATCAAGCTACAGATAGAGCTCATAGAATGGGACAAAAAAATGTGGTAAATGTATTTAGACTTATAACTAAGGGCACTATTGAGGAAAAGATAAATCTTATAAAAGATGAGAAATCTAAAGTTATTAGTGAAGTTTTAGATGGAGAGAAACGTGAACTTCTAAAGATGAATAGGGATGAGCTATTAAAGCTATTCTAATGGGATAAAAAAGCTAGGTATAAAATACCTAGCTTAAATCATTTAAAGAGGATGGATCAAGGCTGTCTCTATATTTTTTAGCAAGGAAAAGACCCAATAGTAAACTTGCTAAAACATCACTTAACCAGTGATACGACAGATAAACTCTTGAAAGAGCAACAAGGATTGGAATAATTGACCAAAATATCTTTATATGAATATTTTTATTCATCATAGCTAAGTAGAAGAAAGCACAAGAAGCTACCATAGTATGTCCTGATGGGAATGACATATAGTCTCCGTTATAAGGAACTCTTTTTTGTAGGACATCTGTGATAAAGTAAAAACCAAAATTATTCCACTCTTGGTAAGGTCGACTTCTCATAAAAACAGCCTTTAAAATAGTAGAAATTAAAGAACCAAACATCATGATTACAACAGCACTTAATATTAAAGTTTGAAGCTTTGTATTTTTCTTATATCTAAAATATAAGAAAGCAGGAAGTGCTATAAAAGCTAAGTAATTAGGTTCACCTAGACGTGTTATCACTTTAAAAATATCTGTTAGAGTTTCATTTAATGCAGGGTAGTTAGCAAGTAACCCTTGAGGATAACTACTAGAAATCATAAAAGCTACTTTTTTGTCTAAGAAGTTTATTATAAAAAGTAAAAATATAACGAAAACTATAAAAAGTATATACTGCATACGCTCTATTCTTAGGTTTAATTTAATAAGATCTCTTCTTTTTACTAAAATATAAATAATTAAACAGATTAAAAATATCGTACCTATATCTATCATTGAACCCTCCTAAAAAATTTGATTTTATACACCTCTGATACTCTCTAGAATACAAAAAAAAGAGTATGTTTCCTTTGTTATTTTATATAGAATACAATTGAGTAATTTTTTTAATTAGTATGACTAGTATACATTTATCTGAAATGCTGATATAATATATAAAAAGAGAGATAGGAGAGAAAAGGATGAGATTAGAAGGGGTAAATAAAAATTCTAAAGAAAATACAAGACAATACATCTATAGAGTTCTAAGAGAGAATATTATGAGTCTAAATTTAAAGCCAGGGGAATCAATTGGGGAGATTGAACTGAGCAAAATATTAAACGTTAGTAGAACACCACTTAGAGAGGCTATAGTTCAGTTAGTAGAGGAGAAGTTACTTCAAGTTTTTCCTCAAAGAGGGTCTTTTGTTTCTAAGATAGATTATAACTTAGTAGAAGAAGCTATATTTGTTAGAGAAACGTGTGAAGAGAGAATATTGAAAATGGCGATACAGGATAAAAATGTAGATGAATTAGTGATGAAACTAGAAAAAAATATAGAGTATCAAAAGATAATTCTAAATTTTGATGGGGATTTACATGAATTTTTTACATTGGATAATGAGTTTCACTATATTTTATTTGAGCACTATAATAAAAAAAATAGCTGGAAGGCTATAAAAAGATTATCAACTCATTACGATAGACTTAGACTTTTAGACGCTCTAGAGAAAACAAATATAGAAGCTACATTAAATCAACATATAAAAATTGTAGAGCTAATAAAAAATAAAGATGAAAAAAATATTGATACTCTAATAGAGAAGCATCTTTTAAACTATAAAGATGTAATTAAAAAATATGAAGCAAAATATCCTGAGTATTTTTGTAGTAAATAAATTGCTAAATAGATATACTTATGATATAATAAGTAAAACATACTTAAAAAGTATGTTTTCTTTTTACAAATTAAAAACGTAGGATGATAGGAGGACTAGATGAATATTATAAAAAACTCTTTACCAAAGCAGGTTTCTCAAGCTATAGAGGAGTTAATATTAAATGATACATATAAAATTGGAGATAAAATACCCACGGAACCAGAACTTATGGAGATGTTCAAAGTTAGTAGGAATAGTGTGAGAGAAGCTATTCAATCGCTTATTCAAGCAGGATTACTAGAAGCTAAACAAGGAAAGGGAACTTTTGTTATTGCTAAAAAAAGATTAGAAGTTGAGTTAATTAACTCTCTAATTAAAGTTGATAGTAAAGATATTTCAGAAGTGAGAAACTTTTTAGAAGAGAATATAGTAGTTTTAGCGATAAAGCACGCAACTGAAGAGGATTTAGATAGAATAGAGTTCAGTTTAAAAAATAGAAATAATAATTTAGATGAAGTGAAAGAGAATACAGAGGCAGATATAAACTTCCATATGTCAATAGCACAAGCTACTCACAATGTGTTACTAATAGATCTTTATCAATATATATCTAAATATTTTGTAACTTATATAGCTTCTAAAATTGAGAAAAAAGAGAGTGTTGAAGAGATAGATAAGCTGCATAAAGAGCTATTTTTATCTATAAAAAATAGAGATGAAATCTCCGCTAAAGAGATTGTAAAAAAGATAATATCTTTATAATTTTATATTACATGGCTAATGTACTGGAGAAAGGAAAATAAAAAATGAAAAAATCTGAAAAAATACTGTTAATCTTAGGAATAATGTTTCTATCTTTTAACTTAAGAGCACCAATTACAGCGGTGGGATCAATAGTAGATTTAATAAAAAATGAGTATTTATTATCAAGTAGTGGAGCTGGAATAATAACAGGACTTCCACTATTGGCTTTTGCTTTTATATCACCAATTATTCCAAAGATATCTAAAAAATATCCATATTCTAAGTTAATAATAATATCTTTAGTAGTTATTTTTATCGGAATTTATATTCGATCTTATACGAATATTCAAGGGTTATTTTTAGGAACACTTCTAATAGGAGTGGGAATATCAACGGGAAATGTACTTATTCCAAGTATAATTAAGCAGCATTTTGCAAATAGAGTTGGATTAGTTACAAGTTTATATATAGCTAGTATGTGTATATTTGCTGCTATAGGAGCTGGTGGAAGTTCTTTTCTAGCTAAAAATTTAGGTTGGAAAAATGCTTTAGGAGTTTGGGGAGCTTTAACTTTTTTTACAGTGATAATTTGGATGTCTCAAAAAAAAGTTCAGTTTAAAGAGGCACCTTCAACTTTAAAAAACGATTTAGATAAGGTGTTAGAGAAAGAGGAAGAAAGTATATGGAAACATAGATTGGCGTGGTGGGTTACATTTTTCATGGGACTTCAATCGTTGATATTCTATGCTTTAGTAGCTTGGTTACCATCAGTTGTTAGTTCAAAGGGCTTAGGAGATTCGTACCCAAGTACAATGGCTTTAGTTTTTCAATTGACAGCGATACCTGTAACATTAATAATTCCATCACTAGGAACTAAATTTAAAAAGCAGCAAGGTTTAGTTATCTTTATATGTATTTCATATGTTTTAGGAATGGGGCTATTGATACTTGCTAAAACTAAATTATTAGTTTTAATCTCAGTTATTCTAATGTCTTTAGGTATGGGAGGGTTAATTAGTTTATCAATAATCTTTATAACTCTTAGAACTTCAAACTCTTCTAAATCGAGTCAATTATCAGGTATGTCTCAATCAGCAGGGTATTTATTAGCAGCAACAGGACCATTAATTATAGGTTATCTTTATGATTTCTCACACAACTGGACACTTCCACTTATAGTTTTAATGATGATTACACTTATTACATGTATTTGTGGTTGGTTCGCAGGAGACAATAAAATAATATAAAAGGATAAGCACTTGAAGTATAGTTCAAAACACTATATTTTAAGTGCTTTTTGAAATCTAAAAGTTGTAAATAAAACAAAAATTGACAAATAAAAAAAAATAAAGTATATAAATATTACAAAAATTTTTTATTTTTCAAAAAAAATGTTCTCGCGAACAAAAATATGGGGGTATTGTTTTTATGAAAAAAATTTCAACAGCAGCAATTTTTTGCTCACTACTATTATCAACAACAACTTTATCAGATGGATACAATTCAGCTTTAGTACTTTTTAAAAACAAAACAGTAACAAGCAGCAATGGTTTTAGAATACCTGCTATTACAACAACAGCACAAGGTACAGTTATTGCAGTAACTGATATAAGATATGCAGGAACTTCAGGAAATACAGATATGCCTAGAAAAGTTGAATTAATGGTAAAAGTATCTAATGATGGAGGAGCGACATGGGGAGAGGGTGAAATACTAACAAGTCCTACAACGATTAATGGAAAAAATTATATAACAGATGCTTGTATAGTTAGTAATAAAGATACAGGAACTACATTTTTATTTGGATATCAAAACGATAAAGCAATAAATACAGCAGGTGGGGAGTTTGATTGGATTGTTTATAGTTCTAATGATGGTGGGAAGTCATGGGATAGTGGAAGTAGTATAAAAGAAATTTTACCAAAAGGGTTTGAGTATGCTTTACAAGGACCTGGAAATGGAATGTATTACAATGGAACTTTATATGTGCCTTATCAAGCTTGGAATAATAAGGGTGGTGAAGCACCAAAAGCTACTTCAGGATTTATATATAGTAAAGATAATGGAAAAACTTGGGAATCATCAGAGTTATTATCCAATGTCACATCTTTATTAACAAGTGAAAGTAGTGTTTTTCATCACAAAGGTAAAATATATTTAGCAGCCAAAAATGAAAGTAAGGATACAACAACTACAGAGGGAGAAAAGGCAAGAATAGTTTATTCTACATCTGATAATGGAAAAACTTGGGAAAAAGTAGAAGAGAATTTTCTTCCGGATAATATAGCTAAGGCTGAAACAAGTACTTTGTCTTTAAGTGAAGATGTATATTTAGTTGGATATGCCCTTCAAGGAAATAAACCGTGGGATAGAAATGATATATATTTAACTACAAATACAGGAAAGAGTATTAAGCTTTGGGAAGGAGATTCTTACGGGTATACTTCAACAGCTATGGATGATGATAATTTGTATGCTCTTTATGAAGGATCAAGCACAACTGGGGATGTAATGATGAGAAGGTTTGATATAGCAGCCAAAGAATATGCCAATGTAAATGCTCAAATAGTTAGAAGAGGTCATGATTTATTAAAAGATCAAGAGAAGTTATTTGCAACACATTCATATTTAAATGGAGCTTATGGAACAGATGATGAAAATAAAGTAGAGGGAATTTTACAACATAATAACTATAAATTAGGAGTGTTCCATAAAAAGGAAAAGAAAAATAATGAAGACGTATATAGAACTATAGAGTATACTTCTGAAGATACTATTTTAGTGTTATCTCAAAATGATGTTATAAAAAATAATGATAATATTTTTATAGGATATGAATATTCTAAAATAAAGTATATAAATGGAAGTAAAAATGATGTCAACTCATTTGTAGCTGGATATTCTCAAAAATATAAATTTCAAGACAAATTAACATATGATCTTGGAATTAATGGGATTTACAGTAATAATAAATTAAAAAGAAATGATAAAGAGGGACTTGGAAAAACTGCAGATTTTGATTCATACAGTTTTGGCCTAAGAAATAAATTATCAAAAGATGTAAGTATGGATAAAGTGGATTTGAAATTTTTAGGAGGATTGGATACTCAATATTTTGGACATGAAAAAATTAAAGAGAAAAATGGTAATGATTTTAATGATGCAACAGTATCTAAGAGCAATAATTTTTCAAATGAAGTATTTATAAATGCGATAGCATTAAAGGATATAACTATAAAAAATGGAGTTAAGACAAGTTTTGGATTAAACTTAGAATATAGAAACGAACTTATGGACGTGGATAAATGGAGTGATAAGTTTACAGTATTGGATGTTGAAAAGGAATATGCAACACCTGTTGAAGATAATAGAGGAGGAGTTGCATCAGCTGAAATATTTACAAATTTAGAGTTAAGTAATAAAGTTGAAATAGGAATTTCATATAAAAGAGATTCATTAGGAAAAGATAAAACTATGGGAAGATTAACTTATAAATTTTAAGAGTAGTTTAATATATAAATAAGAATTAAAAAGCACTTGAAGTATAGTTCAAAACACTATATTTTAAGTGCTTTTTGTTTAAAATAGAACAGTAGACTCTAAAAATAGAACAAAAAAATTTGTTGACAAATTGTAAAAGATTGGTTATCATACTTGCATACAACTAATACAAAAAGATTTGAAGGAGTTTCTATGAGAAAATTTATGGATTCAGATTTTTTATTAAAAAATGATGTAAGTAAAAAACTATATGAATACGCAGAGAAAATGCCAATATTCGATTATCACTGTCACCTTAATCCAAAGGAGATAGCTGAGAATAAAAGCTATGAAAATATAACACAGATTTGGCTTTATGGAGACCACTATAAGTGGAGAGCTATGAGATCAAATGGTGTAGATGAAAAGTATATTACAGGAGATGCAACTGACTATGAGAAGTTCTTAGCTTTTGCAGAAACTATGGAATACGCTTATGGAAACCCACTTTTCCACTGGTCTCACTTAGAGCTTAAGAGATTCTTTGGAATAGAAGAGGTATTAAATAGAAAGACTGCTGAGAGCATCTGGAACAGAGCTAATGAGCTTTTAAAAACAAGTGAGTTTACAGCTAAAAGACTTATTGAAAGATCAAATGTAAAAGCACTTTGTACAACAGATGATCCTGCTGATACATTAGAGTTCCACCAAGAGATTTTAAAAGATGAGAACTTTAAAGTAAAAGTTTTACCAACTTTCAGACCTGATAAAGCTATCTACTTAGAAAAAGATGATTACTTAATCTGGTTAGAGAAATTAGAAACTGTTTCAAATGAAAAGATAGACACTTTCAAAAAACTAGTAGATGTTTTAGAAGGTAGAGTACAGTTCTTCGTAGAAAATGGTTGTGTTGTAACTGACCACAGTTTAGAGGCACCTTTTTATAGAAGAGATACTGAGAACAAAATAGAGGCAATCTTCGCTAAGAGATTAGCAGGGGAGACTTTAACAAAAGAGGAAGCGGATACTTATAAAACTGAGATCTTCTTAGCTCTTGGAAAAATCTACTACAAAAATGATTTAGGAATGCAACTACATATGGGTGCTCTTAGAAATAATAACGAAAGAATGTTTAAAAAACTAGGTGCAGATGTTGGTTTTGATTCAATAGCAGATAATAACTACGGAGAGGTTTTATCAAAGTTATTAAACAGTTTAGATAAAGATGGAGAGCTTCCAAAAACAATTCTTTACTGTTTAAATCCAAAGGACAATGAAGTTCTTGGAACAATGATTGGTAACTTCCAAAATAGTGATACTCCAGGAAAGATTCAGTTTGGATCTGGATGGTGGTTTAACGACCAAAAGGATGGAATGATTCGTCAAATGACAGCTCTATCTCAACTGGGACTTTTAAGAAGATTTGTAGGAATGCTTACAGACTCTAGAAGTTTCCTATCTTACACAAGACACGAGTACTTCAGAAGAATACTTTGTAATCTAGTTGGAACTTGGGTAGAAGATGGAGAGGTTCCATATGATGAGGAGATTTTAAAAGCGATGATTGAAGAGATTTGCTTCATCAATGCAAAGAACTACTTTAAGTTAGAAATTTAATTAATATAGATATTTAAGGAGGAGAAAGTGAAATTATCATTTAGATGGTATGGAGAATCTGATCCAGTAAAACTGGAATATATAAAGCAGATTCCAACAATGGATAGTATTGTAACAGCTATATATGATGTTCCAGTTGGAGAAGTTTGGCCAATGGATAAAATATTAGCTTTAAAGGAGACAGTTGAAAAAGCTGGACTAAAATTTGATGTTATAGAGAGTGTACCAGTACACGAAGATATAAAATTAGGTATTGGAAAAAGAGATGAGTATATAGCAAACTACAAGCAGAACATAAAAAACTTAGGAGCTGCAGGAGTTAAAGTTATATGCTATAATTTCATGCCTGTATTTGACTGGACTAGATCACAGTTAGATAAAGAGTTAGAGGATGGTTCAACAGCACTTGTTTACTACAAGGACCAAGTTGATGCATTAGATCCATTAAACAGTAACCTATCACTACCAGGATGGGATTCAAGTTACACAAAAGAGCAATTAGCAGAGCTATTTGCAGGATATAAAAGTATAGGACAAGAGGGACTTTGGGCTAATTTAGAGTATTTCTTAAAAGAGATTATTCCAGTAGCTGAAGAGGCTGATGTAAAAATGGCTATTCACCCGGACGATCCACCTTGGCCAATCTTTGGACTTCCAAGAATCATAACATGTGAAGAAAATGTTGATAGATTCTTAAGTCTAGTTGATAGCAAGTACAATGGATTAACTCTTTGTACAGGATCATTAGGATGTGCTAACTTCAACAATATGGAGAAATTAGTAGATAAGTACAGTGCAATGGGAAGAATCCACTTTATGCACGTAAGAAACGTAAAACTTCTTGAGGATGGAGTAAGCTTTGAAGAGTCAGCTCACTACTCAGGGTGTGGATCATTAGATATAGTTAAGATTATGGCAGCACTTCATAAGAATAACTTTGATGGATATTTAAGACCAGATCACGGAAGAATGATTTGGGGAGAAACAGGAAAACCAGGATACGGATTATATGATAGAGCTTTAGGAGCAAGTTATATAACAGGAATTTGGGAGACTCTTTCTAAGTTAAAGTAACAGTTATTAACAAAAGGAGATTTGAGATGAAATTAAACTTAAAGGATATAAAAAACATAGATGGTTCATTAGGGGTAATAGTACCAAAATATGATATTGAAACGGTAAAAGAGGAAACTTTAAAAACTCCAAAGTGGTTACACTTTGGTGCTGGAAATATCTTTAGAGCATACATGGGGAAAGTACAACAAGTTTTAATTGAAAAAAATCTAGAGAATACAGGGATTATTGTAGCAGAGAGCTTTGATACTGAGATCATTGATAAAGCTTACACACCATTTGATAACTTAACTATCTTAACGACGTTAAATAAAAATGGAGATTTCCAAAATGAGATTATTGGTAGTATCGTTGAGTCGATAAAAGCTACTGATGAGAACTTCAATACTTTAGAGGAGATTGTAAAAAAAGATTCACTTCAGATGATCAGTTTTACAATAACTGAAAAAGGATATAACTTAAAGGATCCTTCTGGAAACTACTTTGGAGTTATATTAGAGGATTTCAAAAACGGATTTACTTCTCCAAAGCATGTAATGGCTTTAATTACAAAACTACTTTACTCAAGATTTAAAACTAATGGAACACCAATAAGTTTAGTAAGTATGGATAACTGTTCTGGAAACGGGGATAAAATAAAGGCAGCTGTTTTAGAGATAGCTACTGCTTGGAACACTAATGGATATGTTGAAGATGAGTTCTTAACATATTTAAAAGATGAGTCTAAAGTATCTTACCCTGTGACTATGATTGATAAAATCACTCCTAGACCAGCTGAAGAGGTAAAAATCTCTTTAGAGAAGTTAGGATTTGAGGATATGGCACCAGTTATCACAAATAGAAACAGCTTTGTGGCTCCTTTTGTTAACGCTGAAATACCAGAGTACTTTATAGTTGAGGATAAATTCCCTAATGGAAGACCAAACTTAGAGGCAGCTGGGGTATTTTTAACAGATAGAGAAACTGTTGAAAAAACAGAAAAAATGAAAGTAACTACATGTTTAAATCCACTACATACAACACTTGCAATATTTGGATGTATCTTAAATAAGAAATCAATTTATGATGCTGCAAGCGATGAGGATTTAAATAGATTAATAAAAGAGGTTGGTTATAACGAGGCTTTAAAAGTTGTTGAAAGTCCAAAGATAATCGATCCAAAGGCCTTTATAGATGAGGTTATAGATGAGAGATTCTTAAATCCATATATCCCAGATCAACCAGAAAGAATAGCTACAGATACATCTCAAAAGATAGCTATCAGATTTGGAGAGACTATTAAGTCGTATATGGCTGATGAGAATTTAGACGTTAAATCATTAAAATACATTCCACTAGTTTTAGCAGGGTGGTTTAGATACCTTTTAGGAGTGGATGATAAGGGATTAGAGAGATCAATTAGTAATGACCCAATGTTAGAGATGCTTAAGGGAGAGTTAGCAGGTATAGAGTTTGGAAAACCTGAGAGCTACAAAGGGCAACTTAAAACTGTGCTTACAAATGATAGAATCTTTGGAGTTAACTTAGAAGAAGTTGGTCTTTCAGAATTAATAGAAAATTATTTTGTAGAAATGTTATCTGGGGAGGATGCAGTTAGAAATACTTTACATAAATATTTAGAAGCAAAATAAAAAATTAAAATTTATGGGGAGCAAAAAGATATGAAAAAAATAATTTTTTTAATTGTCACACTTTTTACAATGATAGGTTGTAATAAAAAGGATAATAGTGGGGATTTAAATTTAAAGTTAGCTCATGGATTAAGTGAAACACATCCAGTTCACAAAGGAATGCTAAAGTTTATTGAATTAGTGGAAACAAAAACAAATGGAGAAGTAAAAATTCAAATATTTCCTAATGGTCAATTAGGGCAAGAAAGAGAATTAATTGAATTAATGCAAGCTGGAGCAATTGATATGACAAAAGCTAGTGCTTCTCCAATAGAAGGATTCGTAAAAGAGTATGCAATATTTTCAATGCCGTACTTATTTAATAGTTATGAGCACTTTTTAAAAGCATTAAAAAGTCCTGTTGGGGATGAGTTTTTAGAGATGACTGAAAAAAGTGGATTCGTAGGATTAGGGTATTTTACGGCAGGAACTAGAAACTTTTATGGGTCAAAACCAATCGAATCACCAGATGATTTAAAAGGATTAAAAATAAGAGTTCAGCCAAGTAATACAGCTATAAAAATGGTTGAGTATTTAGGTGGAACAGCAACACCATTATCTTATGGAGAGTTATATACGGCATTACAGCAAAGAGTCGTAGATGGTGCTGAAAATAATATTTCAGCTATAACAACAGATAGACATGGAGAGGTATCAAAATTTTATTCATATGATGAGCATACAATTGTACCGGATGTTTTCTTTATTAGTAATTCCACTTGGAGAAAGTTAAATGATGATCAAAAGAAAGTTTTTAAAGATTCGGCAGAAGAAGCTTTTGAGTATCAAGTAGCTTTATGGGATGAAATGGAAAAAATACAAATAGAGCAGGCTAAAGAGATGAATGTAAAATTTGTATATCCAGATAAAAAACCATTTCAAGAGAAAGTTAAACCTATGTATGATGAGTTGATGAAAAATGAAACGATGGCTAGATTAATCAATTCAATCAAAGATACAAAATAAAGGGGGCTAATAATGGAAAGCATAAGAAATAAAATAAATAAAATAATCATTTTATTTTCCTCGCTAGTTTTAACACTGTTAGTTTTAGCAGTTACTTGGCAGGTTATATCAAGATATGTATTAAATAATCCAAGTACATTTACAGATGAGTTTTCAAGATTTAGTTTAATATGGATAGGATTATTAGGAGCAACATATTCTTTTGGAGTAAAAGCACATTTATCAATAGATTTATTATTTAATAAGTTAACAAAAGAGAAGACAATAAGATTGCAAATGCTTATTTCAGCAATTGTTTTAATTTTTATATTACTAGTTCAAGTAATTGGTGGAGGACAACTATCACTAAATACAATGGGGCAACTATCACCATCTTTACAAATTCCAATGGGAATTGTATACTCTATACTTCCTATTTCAGGAATAATAAATCTTCTATATATGTTGATAGATATAGTTGAATTAAAAGGTATTTTAAAGGAGGGGAATAAATAATGGCTTTAACGATAAGCGTTTTATTTATAAGTTTTTTCATTCTATTAGCCATAGGAACACCAATATCTATAGGAATTGGATTAGCTTCTTTTTTAACAATACTTATTAATTTACCTTTTGATGTAGCAGTTATAGCATCTGCTCAAAAGATGATAACTGGAATGGATAGTTTTACGCTGTTGGCGATACCATTCTTTATTCTGTCAGGAAGTATAATGAATACAGGTGGAATTGCAATAAAATTAGTTAACTTTGCTAAGCTATTAGGTGGAAGATTACCTGGATCCCTTGCTCAAGTTAATGTTTTAGGAAATATGCTATTTGGATCAATTTCTGGATCAGCAGTAGCGGCGGCAGCAGCTATTGGAGGAACATTGGATCCTTTACAGAAGAAAGAGGGATATGATCCTAAATTCTCAGCAGCAGTAAATATAGCATCATCTCCAACAGGATTACTTATTCCACCAAGTGGATCTCTAATCGTTTTCTCACTAGTAAGTGGAGGAACGTCAATAGGAGCTCTATTCGTAGCAGGATATATACCTGGAATACTTATGGGTCTTAGTGTAATGATAATAGCATATTTTATAGCTAAAAAGAATAACTATCCAGTTGAAGGGAAAGTTTCATTTGGGGAAGCTACAAAAATTATTTTAGATGCAATTCCGAGTTTATTACTAATAGTTATAGTAATTGGTGGAATAATTGCTGGAATATTTACAGCAACAGAAGCATCTGCAATATCTGTAGTTTATACACTATTTTTATCTGTCGTAGTTTATAAAAGTCTAACATTTGAGCATATGCAAACGATATTTAAAGATACTATAAAAATGACTGGAATAATAATGTTTTTAATAGGTGCGTCAAGTATCATGTCTTGGGCGATGGCATTTTCAACGATACCTCAATTCATAACAAATGCAATTTTAGGATTATCAGATAATAAAATCATAATATTGCTGTTAATGAATGTTATTTTATTAATAACTGGAACATTTATGGATTTAACACCAGCAATATTGATATTTACACCGATATTTTTACCAATTGCAACAAAATTAGGATTACACCCAGTACATTTTGGTATAATGTTAGTATCAAATTTATGTATTGGAATATGTACTCCACCAGTGGGAAGTGTATTATTTATAGGGTGTGGAATAGCCAAGGTTAAAATTGAAGAGGTTATAAAAGAATTAATACCATTCTTTATAGGTTTAATAATAACTCTTTTAATGATAACGTATATTCCATGGATAAGTTTAGGATTACCAAAACTATTTAAATTATTATAAAAAGATTGTATAAATAAGGAGGGTGAGGGTAAATTAAATTTACCCTCATAAGTATATTATGGGAATAAAATTGAACTATCTATTTGAAAAAATAGACAATAGAGAAAATATAGTAACATTTGCTTCAAAAGAGCTAAACTTAGAAGTAAAGCTTTCGATTTTAGAAAAAGATATCTTTAAAGTAACATTTTTAAAAGAGGGTAAATTAAAACTTGGAAAAACTTGGACTGTAACACCTGGAATGGAAGATTTTCCAATAGAAGGAAGAGACAGATTTGATCATTCAGCATTCCAATTACCAAAATTTGAAATTGAAGAAACTCAAGGAATAGTAACAATTTCAACTGAACTTTTAAAAGTTATTGTAGATCTTAATGGTATGAAGATGACTTGGTTTGGAAAATCAGAAAATGAGTGGATAAAGATAGCTCAAGATAGAAAAACTCAAGCTTATAATTTTGGATACTGGGATGAAAATATATACCATTATTTAGAGAGAGATTTAAAAGAACAATACTTTGGATTTGGAGAAAAAAGTGGAAAAGTAAATAAGCATTTTAGAAGAATGAGAATGAAAAACTTAGATCCAATGGGATACGATGCAGAATATAGTGATCCACTATATAAGCATATACCATTTTATATAACTAGAAATCCAGAAACTAAATATTCTTTTGGATTATTCTATGATAATTTCTCAACAGTAACTTTTGAAATGGGAACAGAGTTGGATAACTACCACGGATTATATAGATATTTTGAAGCCAAAGATGGAGATTTAGATTATTATGTTATAGCTGGACCACAAGTAAAAGATGTAACAGAAAGATTTTCATGGTTAACTGGAAAAACTATATTTTCACCAAAATGGAGTATAGGGTATTCAGGATCAACTATGACTTATACAGATTTACCAGAATCACAAAAGCTTTTAAATAATTTTCTAGATGATTGTAAAGAAAATGTAATTCCATGTGATTCATTTCAATTATCTTCAGGATATACTTCTATTGGAGATAAGAGATATGTATTTAACTGGAATAATGAGAAGTTTCCAAATGTAAAAGAGTTTACAAATAATTATCACGCAAATGGAGTTAGACTATGTGCTAATATAAAACCAGCATTTTTACATGATCATCCAAAATTTAATGAGATGAAAGAGATGGGATTGTTTGTAAAAGAAAGAAATAGTAATGAACCTGAGTTAGTTCAATTCTGGGATGATAATGGAGCTTACATAGATTTTACAAATAAAGAAGCTGTTAAATGGTGGAAAGATAATGTAAAAGAAAAGCTTTTAGAATTAGGAATTGATTCAACTTGGAATGATAATAACGAGTATGAAATTTGGGATTCAAAAGCAAGATGTAATGGGTTTGGAGAAGAGTTAGATATAGAGTTGATAAGACCTATTCAAACTTTACTTATGATGAAATCATCTTTTGAAGCTCAAAAAGAGTTTGATGGAAATATAAGACCGTACTTAATCTCAAGAGCAGGATGTCCAGGTATGCAAAAGTATGTGCAGACATGGTCTGGGGACAATAGAACAGAGTGGAAAACATTGAGATATAATAACTATATGGCGATAAGTTTAGCTCTTTCTGGAGTGTATAACTTAGGTCATGATGTTGGAGGATTTTCAGGCCCTGCACCAACACCAGAATTATTTGTAAGATGGGTACAAAACGGAATTTTCTATCCAAGATTTACAATTCACTCATGGAACGATGATAAATCGGTAAATGTACCATGGATGTATCCAGAAGTTTTACCTGAAATAAAAAAGGCTATGGATTTTAGAAGAAGGATAACACCTTATATCTATAATTTACTATATAGAGCCCATACAGATGGAACTCCAATAATGAAACCAACTTTCTATAACTATGAAAATGATAGAAATACATTTAATGAAAATGATGAGTTCTTATTAGGTGACGATATGTTAGTAGCAACAGTAGTTACAGAGGGAGAAAAAGTAAGGAGGGTGTATTTACCAGAAGGAAACTCATGGTATGACTATAATACTAATCAGCTTTATAAAGGTGGACAAACTATCGAGGTAGAAGCTAATTTAGGTACTTTCCCACTATTTATAAAAGAGGGAGCAATTATACCAATAAACTCTACTGATAGTTATACTTTTGAAACAAAAGATGAAGATAAGAGAGCTTTTGTTATATATGCAAGTGAAGTAACAGGCAAATCAGAATTTACATCTTTTGAGGATGATGGATTAACTCAAAGTTATAAAAAAGGAAATTGTGCAAAAATAACAGTAAAAGTAGAAACAAAAGATGATTCTATTGAAGTAGTTATTGAAAAAAATGGAGATAAAGCATTTATTCAGGATGATTATGAAATTATTGTAATAGATTCTAAAAATAGAAAAGTGATAAAAAAATAATTAAAAAGGACAATATCATCAATGGGTGATATTGTCCTTTTAGTATTGTGAAAAAAATGGTGAAAATCATGTTCAAATTGAAAAAAGTAATCATAAAAAGATTTTTTTGTTTATAATATTGACATTTTTTAATCGAAATGCTACTATAATCAAGTGTTTCAAGAATTAGAGACTTATTTAAGACATTTTAGGAGGGATTTATGAACGGGCATATGATTTATGCATCACACCCAATTATATGGGGAACAGCTATTTTTGGTATTATTATTGTTTTACTTCAATCGGGGTTAATCATTAAAAAATCAATATCAACAGCTAAAGAGTTAGGGATATCTAACGATAAAATAACTAAGGGAATTAAAGTTAGTGCAATGGCCAGTGTTGGACCAGCATTAGGAGTAGTTGGAAGTTTATTAGCACTTTTAGTTACAATGGGATCACCAGTTTCAACATTGAGACTAAGTTTAATAGGAAGTTCAAACTTTGAGGCAATGGCAGCAAACTTTGGAGCTCAAGCTATGGGATCTGAGCTTTCAACAAATATGTTACCAGTTGTATTTACAAATGCACTTTGGACTATGGCGTTAGGATCAATGGGATGGATTGTTTTCGTTTTCCTATTTGCACATAAAATGGATAAAGTTAATGGATTATTAACAAATGGAAGAAAAGCTCTTTTACCAGCAGTTGGACTTGGAGCTATGTTAGGATCTTTCGCATTCTTTAACATTGGAAACTTAATGAAGTTTAATACAAATCCTGATGTAACTGTTGCCGCTATATCTGGAATGATAATTATGGTAGTTTGCCTAAAGATAGGAGAGAAGATGGCTTGGCTAAAAGAGTGGGCACTTACTTTTGCTATGTTTGGTGGAGCAGCTATAGGACTTTTAGCAGCATAAATTGGGAGGATAAAATATGGGAATTTATAATAGATATATAGATGATGTTACAAAAATAGGAAGAAGCACGATGGTTTTAGGATTTTTCGCTTCTCTTTTACCAGCATTAATTATGACTTTTTACTTTGGATTTAATCCAGGATTGGCAGCTATAGTTGCTGGAGCTATATCACAAGCTTCTGTTTCTGGAGCTTTCTACTTTAGTGAGCCAATTAGTTACTATCCAATAGTTGGTAGAGCTGGATTATATATGGGATTCTTATCAGGAAATCTTGTAAATATGAGAATACCTGCTGCTATCTCTGCTCAAGAAGCTTCTGAGTGTCCTGCAGGAACTGAAGAGGGTTCTATAATGGGAACTATTGGAATAGGAGTTTCTATATGGATTGGTATTGTATTCTTAATACTATCAGTTTTAGCTGGGCAAGCATTATTAAGTCAATTACCACCAAGTTTTATGGCACTATTAACTCTAGTTATACCTGGTCTTTTTGGAGGAGTTTTTGCACAGTTTGCAATAAAGTCACCAAAAGTTGCAGTTTTTGCTTTAGCAGTGTCATTTGCTATGACAAAGTTAGTTAACTTTATTCCAGGAAAACCAGCGTTTTTAATTACATTAGTATCGGTTTTCTCAAGTATATTATTTGCTAAAAAACTTATGGAAAAGAAGGTTGGATAATGAAAAAAGAGAGAGTTATAAATAGTTTTATAGATATGGTAAAAATATACTCTCCATCGTTAAATGAGAAGGAGTATAGTGAGTACCTAGTAAAGCAATTAGAAAGATTAGGACTTGAAGTATATTTAGATTTAGGTTTTAAAAAGTATGGTGGAAATGCCCCTACAATTTTTGCTAAATTAAAGGGAAATATTTCTGGAGAGGGAGTTACATTAGTAGCTCATATGGATGTAGTAGAGCCATGTGCAAATATAAATCCAATAGTAGATGGAGATTTTATAAAAACTGATGAAACTACAACTTTAGGTGGAGATGATAAAGCTGGTATCGCAGCTATATTAGAGGTTTTAGAAAACCTAATAGAGAGTGAAGCAAAACACGAAGATATATTTGTTCTTTTAACTCCATGTGAAGAGAATGGAATGCTAGGAGCAAAGAATATAGATTGGAATTTAGTTCCAGCTCATATGGTTCCAGCAAAGAATATGATTGTTATAGATAACTCTGGTAGAGCTGGACTAATAGCTCACACAGCTCCAAGTAAGTATGATTTTAAAATCACTTTTAAAGGTAGAAAAGCTCATGCTGGAATTGAACCTGAAAAGGGAATAAATGCTATAACTCTTGCTGGAGTAGCTATTTCTAATATGAACATAGGAAGAATAGACACTCTTACAACTTCTAACTTAGGGACAATTCATTCAGAGTTTCCAAGTAATGTTGTAGCTGACCTTTGTGTTGTTACAGGAGAGGTTAGAGGTCACTCTTTAGAGTCTATATTTGAAACGTTAAACTCTTATGAAAAGGCTTGTGAAAACAGTGTTGAAAAGTTAGGTGGAGAGTTTGTATTTGAAAAGGTATGTGTTTTCCCAACTTTAAAACCAACAGATGATCTTGTATTTGCAAAGGAGTTTGCAAAAGTGTATGAGAATATGGGAATAGCTACTGAGCTTCAAGTTATAGGTGGAGGATCAGATAGTAACATATTTGCAGAAAAGGGATATAACTCAATAATCATTGGAGTGGGAATGGAAGGCGTTCACACTGTAAATGAAAAGTTAGATACAAGAGAGTTATTTAAAACTATTGAGGCACTAAAGAGTTATATTGTAAAATAAAAGTAAAAAGATGAAAGGGACAGTTTTCTTAAAAACTGTCTTTTTTATTTTTAATCAAAATAAAGGGATGGCAATAGTTATATTGAATAATGCTCATACAATAGAATGATATGAGGAGAGTGAAAAGATGAAAAGATTATGGTTAACATTGCTACTTTTGGGGATATCAGTAACAGTTTATTGCAACAATTTTGTGGGAGGAGATGGAGCAACTGCTAGTGGGAGTTATTCCACAGCAGTTGGAGAGGGATCCAGTGCAAGTGGAGAGTACTCTACAGCCATTGGTTCAGAAACTACAGCAAGTGGATCAAACACGGTTGGAGTAGGATCTTTTGTTAATGCAAGTGGAGATAATTCATCAGCATTTGGAACAGGAAGTCAGTCAACTGGAGTATCGTCTGTAGCAGTAGGTGCTTTTAGTGAATCGAGTGGTTCAAATTCAACAGCTTTAGGAACAAGTAGTGTGGCAACAGGAGAAAGCTCTACATCGATAGGAATGCAAAGTGAATCAAGTGGTTCAAACTCTTCAGCTATGGGAACAGATAGTAAAGCAACAGGAGAAAATTCAACAGCTTTAGGAGCTTCAAGTAGTGCAACAGGGAATAATTCTGTTGCATTAGGAAAAGGATCTGTTGCTTCAGAAGATAATACAGTGTCTGTGGGAAGTGATGATACAAAAAGAAGAGTAACTAACATGGGAGAGGGAGTTGCAGAAAGTGATGGGGTTACAGTTTCTCAATTGAAAAAGAAAGCTGATGCAACAACAGTGGAGAAAAATACGCAAAAGATAGGTGAAAACACACAAAAGATAGGTGAAAATACACAAGCGATAAAAGAAAATAAAAAAGCAATTGAAGAAAATACTCAAGGAATAGCTCAAAATGGAAAAAGAATAAATGATTTAAGTGGTAGATTGGATAAAGTTGAAAAGAAAGTAAATAAAGGATTATCCCTAATGGCAGCAATGGCAGCAATAGATTTTGGGCATGCTGAAACAGGAGATTTATTATTAGGAGCAGGAGTAGGTCATTTTCAAAATTCTCAAGGTGTAGCATTAGGAGTTATGTATGCACCAACTGATTCTACAAGAGCAGCTTTAAAATATTCAGTTAGTTCAGATGATATAAAAACATCAGCAGTGGGAGTAGGAATAACACATAAAATAGCAAATTTTAAATAAAGTGTATTAAATGAAAAGCTAAGAGAAAAATATCTCTTAGCTTTTTTAATCTTTATCTATTCCAATCAGCTAAAAACTTAGCTATTCCAGCATCTGTAAGTGGATGCTCTAGCATTTTACAAAGCACAGGGTATGGAATTGTACCAATGTGGGCTCCAGCTTTAGCAGCCTCTTTAGAGTGGTAAGTATTTCTGATACTAGCAGCTATAATTTCACTACTGATATTGTGAATTTTAAAAATCTCAGCAATCTCTTTTATTAGTTCAATACCATTTACTCCAGTATCATCAAGTCTTCCAAGGAAAGGACTAACGTAAGTAGCTCCAGCTCTTGCAGCTAAAAGAGCTTGATTAGCTGTAAAAATCAGAGTTACATTTGTTTTAATTCCTCTATTTACAAGGTGTCTACAAGCCTCTAATCCATCCTTTGTAATAGGAAGTTTTATAACTATATTACTATGAATTTTTGCAAGTTCTAAAGCCTCAGCAATCATCTCATCAGCTTTTAAAGAGATAACCTCAGCACTGATAGGTCCATCTACAATTTCACAAATCTCAGTTACAACCTCTTTAAAATCTCTTCCCTCTTTAGCAATTAGAGATGGATTTGTAGTAACTCCAGAGATACACCCCATCTTTGCAGCCTCTCTAATCTCATTTACATTAGCAGTATCAATAAAAATTTTCATAGCTTTCCTCCCAAAGCAAGTTCACTTGCTTTTTCTATAATTTTTTCAGCTGTTAAACCATACTCTTTCTGTAGGAAGTCTTGAGTTCCAACTTGTCCAAATCTATCTTCAACACCAACTTTTCTCATAGGTACTGGGTAGTTTTCCACAAGGACATCAGCAACAGCACTTCCAAGACCACCAGTGACATTATGATTTTCAGCTGTTATAATCTTTCCTGTTTTTTTAGCATATTCAATAATTAGGTCTTTATCTATAGGTTTTACAGTAAACATATCAATAACAGCGGCACTGATTCCTTGTTTTTCAAGCTCTTCAGCAGCTTTTAAAGCTTCTGCAACCATTATTCCATTAGATATTATCGTAAAGTCTTTACCATCTTTTAGAACTTTTCCTTTTCCAATTTCAAACTTTTCATTTTCATCATATATTTTATAAGCATTTTTTCTAATTGTTGTTATATAGTGGATTCCATAGATATCTTTTATCTCACGAATTAGGTATTTTAACATAGTAGAATCAGTTGCTGTAATAACTGTAGCTCCAGGAATCTCTCTCATAAGAGCTATATCTTCAAAAGATGTATGAGTTCCACCATTGTGTTGTGATGTAATCCCTGTGTCTGAACCTAATATTTTTATATTTGTTTTAGCGTAAGCTCCAGATAAAAATATTTGATCATAACATCTTCTAGTGGCAAATGGGCTAAATGTATGAATAAAAGGGATCTTTCCAAGAAGAGATAATCCACTTGCAACTCCAACCATATTAGCTTCCATAATTCCACAATTAACAAAGTTATTAGGATAATCCACACCAATAGATGTTGTAGTGATAGCTTCAGAAAGGTCAGCTTCTAAAACATAGACATTTTTATCCTCTTTAATAAGTTCTTTTAATGTTTCACTATATGCTTTTCTCATCTCTGTAGTTTCTAATATAAGATTACTCATTTTCAGCCTCCTCATCACCATTTTCAAAGTTTTGAATCTCCCAAAGAAGAACTCCCTTCATCTCATCGTTGAATCTAACGTGGTGATTCGCTTTTAAATCTTCAAAGTATTTAACACCTTGACCTTTAATAGTATCTAAAATAATGGCTTTAGGTTTTCCAAAGTTATCACCTTTTAAAGCTGTTTCAATCTCTCCAACAGAGTCACCTTTAACTTGCATAGAGTGAAATCCAAAGCTTCTAAGTTTTTCTAAGATACTAAAAGTTTCACAGATTTCCTCAGTTGTTCCATCTAGTTGCTTTTTATTGTTATCCACAAAAAGAGTGAAGTTAGTTAGTTTAAAGTGAGCAGCAAACTGGATAGCCTCCCAACACTGCCCCTCGTTTAGTTCACCATCTCCAACAATACAGTAAACATGTCTTTCGCTACCATCTCTTAAAAGGCCTAAAGCTATTCCAACAGCAGCAGAGATACCCTGTCCTAAAGAACCAGTTGTCATATCAATTCCTGGAGTTAAATTTCTATCAGGGTGACTAGGTAAAGTTGTTCCATTGTCATTTAGTGTCATTAGAGTTTCTAATGGGAAAAAACCTTTTAATGCAAGAGTAGAGTAAAGACTAGGACCTGCATGGCCTTTAGATAAAACTAGAAAATCTCTATCTAAATTTTTAGGATCTTGGGGATTAATCTTCATATTTGAATATAGTACCGCAAGAGTTTCTACAATGGACATAGCTCCACCAATATGTCCAAAACCTCTATTTAAAAGCATTTTTAATGTCTCTTTTCGAATATCTTTAGCAAACTTTTCCATTTGAATAATATCGCTCATAAAAACCTCCCAATGAAATATCTTGTAAAAATTTATGGATACCTATAAGGTATCCATAATATAGTTCTATAAATTTTAGAAATAACCTACAATATATCCTAAAATAATTCCTACAACTCCAAAGTCTGCATCAGAGAAAGTCGTATTAGCAAATCCTAAACTTCCTAAAATTGGAAGTAGTGCTACAGGTAGGAATGTTATTAAAAGACCATGAATAAAAGCTCCAATAGTTGCTCCTTTTCTACCACCAGTTGCGTTTCCGAAAACTCCAGCAGTAGCTCCACAGAAGAAGTGAGGTACAACACCAGGTAAAATTAGAATCATTTTAAGTTGTCCTAGAATTAAAAGTCCAACAATACCTCCAACAAAACTGCTTAAGAATCCGATTAAAACAGCATTTGGTGCATATGGGAAAACAATTGGACAATCTAGAGCTGGTTTAGCATTAGGTACTAACTTTTGAGAGATACCAGTGAATGCAGGAACAATCTCTGCAAGAAGTAATCTAACACCTTGAAGGATAATGTATACTCCAGCAGCAAAAGTGATAGCTTGAACAACGGCAAATACAATGTAGTTTTGTCCACCACTTAAGTTTTGTTCAACATACTCAGGCCCAGCAGCAACAGCAACTATAATGTATAGAATACTCATAGTTAAAGAGATTGAAATTGAACTGTCTCTTAAGAAACTTAAGTTCTTAGGAAGAGCCATCTCTTCAGTTGATTTAGAGTTTTTTCCAACAAGAGATCCAACCCAAGCTGATAAAACATATCCAACTGTACCAAAGTGTCCAAAGGCAACATCGTCAGAACCTATGATTTTTCTCATAGTAGGTTGTGCAATAGCTGGGAAGAACGCCATGATAAATCCAAGAACTAAAGCTCCAACTCCAATTAGAGTAGTTCCAGTTAATCCACCAACTGCAAGAATAACAGCAATCATACAAGCCATATAGAAAGTATGGTGCCCAGTTAAGAAGATATATTTTAAAGGTGTAAACTTAGCAATTAAGATATTTGCTAACATACCAAAAGCCATAATAAGTGCTGTTGCAGTACCATACTCTTTTAAAGCCATCCCTACTATAGCCTCGTTGTTAGGTACAATTCCTTGAACGTTGAAACCAACTTCAAACAGCTCACCAAATGGAACTAAAGCTCCAACTAAAATACCAGCTCCACCACCAATAATAATAAATCCTAATATAGTTTTAATAGTTCCCTTAATCGTGTCTGAAGCACTTTTTTTCTGTAATAGTAAACCGATTAATGAGATTAAACCAACTAAGATAGCTGGAACTTTTAAAATGTCTAAAATAACATTTAACATCTCTACCCACTCCCTTTTTCTTTTATAAAACCCCTTTAGCTTTTAAAACTTCCTCAAGTTTTTCTTTAAGTTCTGCAAGGTTGATAATACTATTAAGTGAAACTACATTTTTAAGTGATGTACTATTAGCTAAATCTGATGACATAATAAAGATATCAGCTGATCCCTCTGTTGCTGAAGCTAAATCTGTATGATCTACTTCTGCATCAACACCAAGTTGAGTTAAAACCTTTTTGATATTCATCTCTAACATAAAACTACTTCCTAAACCTGATCCACAAACTGCTAATATTTTCATAAAAAAACCTCCTATATTATCTCTAAAATCTCTTGATTTGTTTTTGCCAATTTAATTTTTTCAATTTTTTCATCATCATTCAAAAGCTCAACTAAATTTGTTAAAGCATCTATATGGGACTCATTATCCTTTGCTGCTAAAGTTATAACAATTTGAATATTGTTATTCCCAAACTTTGCAGGAGTATCTAATTTAAGTAAAGACATTCCCATTTTTAAAACACCATCCTCTGGGCGAGAGTGGGGCATTGCCACATCTTCAGAAAGGACAATGTAAAATCCAAGTTCATTAACTTTAGATATCATAGTGTCAATATATCTAGGTTCAATATATCCTTTTTCTAGAAGAGGGCGAGAAGCAATCTTTATAGCTTCCTCCCAACTGTCAACTTGAGGTAGGATTTGAATGTTACTTTCTAACAGCTCTTTTATCATCTCAATATCCTCCAGTTATCTTTATGCTTTAATTATATTTCAAGAGAAAATAAAAATAAACTCTCTATTTTATTCAAAATTTTTTTACAAAATTATTTATGTTAAATCTTTTTTCATTGGCAATTTCCACAAGCTGAACAAATGGATCTAGGTGTTCTTTGTTATCTTTTGATGCAAAAGCCACTACAGTTTGCACTAATTTGTCATTTGGAAAAAGTACAGGTTCCTTTAAAGTTACTAAAGAGAAGGCTGTTCTAAAAACATCATTTTCATTTCTTGCATGAGGGAAGGCCATATTGGGAGCTAATATAATATATCCTCCATATTTCTCAATAATTTCAATCATATTTTCAGTATATTTTTTAGTTACACATCCATTTTTTTCTAAAATTTCACCTGCTAGTTGAACAGCTTCCTGCCAAGTATTAGCTAAAACCCCTTCTTTTATATAGGTTCTATCTAGCAAGTCAAAAATTGTAAGTTTTTTTGGAGAAATATCGTCCACCAAAGTTGAATCAAGTAACTCTTTTAGTTGTGATAGAAGATTATCTTTGTCAGTAATTGTGGTATTTTTTTCAATCACTTCTAAAACTTGAGAAAAAAGTACCTTCTTACTACGTCTAGGAACGTTAAAACTCTCTAAAATCTCCATATCTTCATTAGAAAGTAGAGGATTAACTTTAATTATAGGTTGAGTTATATCACTATTTTCTAAATCTAAAGTTGTAATTATATAATCTATGGAGTTTTTTTCTAAAGATTTTGTCAAAAGATGACTTGGAATAATATCTACAATATCTAATGAGTAAAACTCTTTTATCTGCTGAGCAAGAAGTTTAGAAGTTCCATAACCTAAACCACATACAAGAAGAACTTTCTTTTTATTTTTACTTTTAACTCTATTTCTATCAATAGCAGCTTTAAAATGTATTGTTATAAAAGCTATCTCATCTTTTGTAAATTTTTTCTCTATAAATTTTTCAAGTCCTTCTAAAACTTCAGAAGTAATATCAAAAAGTTGTGGATAACTTTCTAATACCTCTTGGTAGATTGAGTTTTCAAGCTCAATGCCATTTTGAATTCTATATATAGTAGGCTTTATGTGATTTAGTAATCCATCTATTAGAGTTTCATCTTGAGAGATATCTACATCTACTCTTTTATTGAATTCAGTTATTAGTTTTTTCACAAGAATCTCCATCTCTACCCAGTTCTCGTAATATGAATAATTTAGGTTATATGTATGACTTCCTAAAAAGTAGTCTGTGATTTTAAGATACTCTACTTTAGAAAGTTCTATATCATAATGAGCTTCTAAAAGTGTGCTACCTTTTTTAACTGCTTCATACTCTTTTGTATTTTCTAAGAAGTTTTCATTTTTAATTTTATCTATATGATGCCCAGCTCTAACCATAAGAATAGTTATTTTAAGATAGTTTTTAATAATCTGGTAAGCTTCATCAGAGATTATTCTATCCATAATTTTTTGACAGTAATTTAAAAATAGCTTAATTCCCTCTTCATTAACAGACAAATACTCTTTTAAGATATTTTTGAAAAATATATTTTTTCTATTTTTAATAGTTGTTAGAAACTTTAAAAGACATTGTCTAATATCCTCCTCTTTTCCAACTAGTTCAAGACCTTTTTTATGACAAATTTCTAAAGATAGATGGTATTTATCAAGAGTCTCTTTAAGCTCTTTTAGATGTAGTTTAATAGTACTTCTACTAATATCTAGTTCTTCAGAAAGTTGCACTTGGTTAATAACTCTTTTAAAAAGAATTAGCATAAGAATATATAGTTCTCTCTCTTCAGAGGAGAAAGTAGTTTTATCATAGTTATCTTTTAAAAACTCCTCTAAAGATTTGAAGTTAGATATTTTAACAATACCCTTTGAAATCTCAATGTTATCAAGAGAGTTTTCACTTAAAAGTTCAGAAATTTTTTCTAGCTCATAACGAACAGTTCTTTCACTTACTCCAAGTTCTTCAGAAAGCTCTTTTAAACTCTTCTCTTTTTTATGTAATATTAGGTTTTGTAAAATTAAAGTTGAACGACTATTTAACATTTGTGACTCCTTTTGTTACTTTTTAAGTTGATTATAACATAAAAAATGAAAATTAAAAGAAAGTGTATTATAAATAGGTATAATAGTGCAATATATGTATGATTAACGTATGTAAACTATATATGTACAAAAAAAGTTGAACCTTGGTTCAAAAGTGTGTTATAATGTGATATAAAAATATATATTAAAACCAGAGGCGAGGAAAAATGAAGAATTTGAAAAACTATTTTAAGTATTTGCCAGTGGCTCTTACAGGGTTAGCTCTAGGTGTTTCTGGAGTGAGCGGTGCAGTAGCAGTTATACTTAATCCAAAAGCGTTATATATAGGAAACTTTATATCTTTGATGTTACTCCTACCTATAATTATAAAAAATGTATTACATTTTGATGTATTTAAAGAGGAACTGAAGCATCCAACATTAGGAAGTTTTATACCTACTTTAGATATGGCTTTAATGAATTTCTCAGTTGTACTATATGAGTTTTCACCATCTTTAGGAAAAGGTTTATGGCTACTATGTATACTTTTACATCTAATATTTGGAGTCTCATTTATATATCATAGATTTCGTTCTTGGAATATTGAGCACATGGTTCCAAGTTGGTTTGTACCACCAATTGGGATAGTTGTAGCATCAGTGGATTCAGCAGTTATGGGGATGCCACAGTTAGCACAAGTGATATTTTACATAGGTTTTGCTTTTTATATAGTGATGTTACCTATGATGTTATATAGAGTTATATTTGTTGAAAAGATTGATGATGCGAGACTTCCAACTTTTGCAATTATGGCAGCTCCACCTAATCTTTGTTTAGCAGGATATTTAGTAGCTTTTAAAACTCCAAATCCAGCAATGGTAGGATTTTTATTTCCACTAGGAATATTTATGACAGCACTGCTTTACATATCAATGGTTAAAATAATAAGACTTAAATTTACACCAGTATACGCATCGTTTACATTCCCTTTAGCAATAGGATCTACAGCAATTTTAAAATATTCAAAATATATTGCAACAGTTGATGAAAATAGAGGAATTTTCTGGTATAACTTTGGAGTAGCAGCAACAACATTGGCGGTATTCTTTATATCAATTATCTTTGTGAGAATAGTAAGAATAGTTATAAACCAAATAAAAGAGATAAGAGGAAGTTTATAAAACTTCCTCTTTTTTATTTAATAAAATAAAAAAGAGATATAGAAGAGATTTTGAGGATATAAAATATTTATAGATAACAACTAAAAATTTTATAAAAGAAAGAGGAGTTAATGAACAAAAGGTATACTGATAAAGAAAGAAGACAAGAATTAATTAAGTGGTTTAAAGAGAACTATTTTTTAGAAGAGAGAGTGAGGTATTACATCTTAATTTTTGATAAAATTTCAAAATTAAAAGACATTGTCATTAAAAGAGAAAAATATTTAGAATTTCAAACGGAGATACTAGATGAGTTTGATAATAGAATTTAATATATTTCGTATTGACTTTTTTTTAAGAATTTGATAGAATCAATTAATTATACTTTAAGGGTATAATTTATTTTTACAAATTTTAAACGTAGGATGATAGGATGATGCGTTTATACAAGGGAGGAATAATGAGCAACATTAAAGGAACAAAAACAGAAAAGAACTTATTAGAAGCTTTTGCAGGGGAATCTATGGCGAGAAACAAATATTCTTACTATGCAAGTAAAGCTAAAAAAGAGGGGTATGTTCAAGTAGCTAAATTATTTGAAGAGACAGCTCATAATGAGCAGGAACATGCTAAAATTTGGTTTAAACTTCTTCATGGAGGAACAGTAGCTTCTACTATTGAGAATTTAAAAGATGCAGCTGAAGGTGAAAATTATGAGTGGACAGATATGTATGCAATTTTTGCTAAAGAAGCTAGAGAAGAGGGATTAGAAGATATTGCTATTCTTTTTGAAGAGGTTGGAAAAATAGAAAAACAACATGAAGCTAGATACAAACAGCTTTTAGAAAATATAGAGTCAGGAAATGTATTTAAAAGAGAGTCAGTAAAAGAGTGGGAATGTATGAACTGTGGGCACATACATATAGGAGAGTCAGCTCCAGAGTTATGTCCAGTTTGTAAGCATCCAAAAGCTTACTTTATGTTACAACCTAAAAATTTCTAAGATTATATAATAAAAAAAATAGCAGTATAAACTGCTATTTTTTATTATATGGCTTTGTCTAAAGTTTCAATAATATTGATACTTCCTTCTATTAAATATTCTGTTGTAGGTAAAAAGTGAATATCTCTATCATGACATTTTTCCCATTTAATATCCCCAGTCCAATAATCTTTTAATATATTTGATATAGACTTAAAATCAGAGTTTCTAATTTCAGATATTATATCAGCGTTATGCTTAGAAAGAGTGTACTCTTTACTTGTATCAATAGATACTTTATAAATAGTTCCTTTCCAGCCATACATCTTAGCTGCAGTTAAAAGATCAGTTAATTTTTCAAAGGCAAATTGTGCTCCGCATCTAGATGGAAGTTCAGGAAAGAATTTTAAACGATATTTTTCTAATTCTTGCTCAGCTTCAATATTAACTAAATCCTCCCTTAAAAAAGTTGGGAATTTATTTAGATTGAAATTTAATATATAGTTAATTTTCTCCTCTTTATTTAGAAGATTATAGTGAAAGTCATCAATAAAGTTAATTAAATAAAGTTGATTATTTATAACCTCGCCAGTATTAGCAATAGTTATTAAAGACATATTTGTACCTCCGATTGTTTCTTACAAAAAAAAGCCCTTAAATAAGAGCTTTTTCTTGATTTGATTTTTGGAAAAAGTTTAAAAATTTCTTACACTTGAATTATAATTCAAATTCCACAAAAAGTCAAAGCTTTTTTGAATCATGAGTCAAAAAATAAAGTGAAGTTGGAATAAAGGGATTGATATAGTTATTTTGTATAATGCATATAAATTTGTAAAAGGAGTGATAAATATGAAAAAGTATAGATTCTTGCTACTTTTTTTAGCTCTACATGGAACGAGAATTTTTTCTCAAGATAAGGGACTAATTTTTTGGTCAGATTTTATGTATTTTAAAAATCAAGAGGAAGACTATTATTTAAAAAATGGATCTTTATATTCGAGAAAAGAGATTGAAACCCCACCCCCAGTTCTACCACCTGTTGACCCACCAGTAAAGCCCCCAGTAGATCCACCGATAGATCCTCCGGTAAACCCACCAGTGGATCCACCAGTAACTCCTCCAGTAGACCCACCGGTAACACCACCAATAGACCCACCAGTAGATCCACCGATAATTACACCACCAAAACCACCAATTGTAAAACCTACAGATCCGCCAGTAAAACCCCCTACACCAATACAGCCAATACCTGATCCAGTAGTACCAGATACACCAAAACCACCAGTAGAAAAATATATATTTTATAATAATGTATTCTATGAAGGAGTTGACTTGAAAACAGGAGTATCTCCATTGGGAGGAGATTTAACTGTGGATATGAGCAATAAAATAGGAATGGGAAGTGTAAAGGAAGGACATACAATAGAAAATGAAAATACTATATCACTAAATAAACTTCCAGAGATTCAAACGTTAGTAGGAATGCAAGGTTCTAATGGAGGTACAATAATAAATCAAGGTAGTGGAATCATAAATATAGCTTCTTATGGTGGAATAGGAATGAATATATTAAATTCTGGATATGCTGAGAATAATGGAACAATAAATGCAACTATGCCTTTTTCAAATAATACAGTAGCCATGCAATTATTAGGTACTGGAAGTGGTTTAAATAATGGAACAATAAATTTATATAATACTTATACAGTAGGTGCAACGGTAGAAAACGGAAGTTTTATAAATAAAGGTAGTATTTTAGGTGCTGCAAGATATGCTATGGTTGTAACAGGGACTGGTAGTATAGAGAATGCAAGTTCTGGAAAAGTATCTCTTTTGGGAGTTTTTGCAGGGATGTATGTAAGCGGTGGTGGAAGTGCTGTAAATAATGGAGATTTAACAGTTTTAGATAGTAATTCTGCTATGATGACTACAAATGGGAGTATTTTAAACAATGGAACAATAACTATGACTACTCCAAGTTATAACGTGGGAAGTAATCCTTTAGAATATCCGAGTGGAGCTATGTTTATAAATGGATTTGGAACAGCAGTGAATTCAGAAACAGGAGTTATAAATATAGGAACACCAGAGAGTTTAATGAGAGGAACAAATGCTATGACAGGTGAGGGTGCTGTTGTACTAGAAAATAGAGGAACAATAACTATGTATACTAATGCTCCAGTACCAGGAGAGGTATTAACAACAGATTACGCATATTTTTTAAAAGATGGTGCCATAGGTAAAAATATGGCGACAGGAGTTATAAACTTAGGTAAATATGGAATGGTAAACTACGGTGGTACAGTTTATAACTGGGGAGTTATTTCTAAGGATCCGACTAATACTCAAACTCTTTCTTATGGTGGAAAAGTGATTATGGAAAAAGGAGGAGTTTTAAATACTACTGCTCCAAAATCATTTAGAACAGTTTTAATAGGAAGAAGTTATATAGGATCTAATTATTCTAATTCAGGAAGTTTAAACTTACATTCTTCAATTCCAAGTAGCTCAAAAGAAGTGAAGAGTAATAGTGCTTTGTATGAGGTAGTTGAAAATAATGGAGTTTATGAGTTTAAAAGAAATAGTTTTGAAATATTAACTAATGATGTTTTAGCTAAGTATTTAGAAGATGTTTACTATGACTCTAATAATTCTACAAAAAATGAGCTTTTTGATATACTAGCCTCTTCAGAAAGTGGAGCTCAATTTGAATGGTATTTAGATGAAGTTTTTGGTAGAGGATATTTTCCATCTTTAATCTATCAAACAAATGATGCAATAGTATTTACAAATGAAACTATTTTAAATCAAATATCTGAAAAAACTCAAGCAACAAATAAAGAAAGCTATATTTTTGGATATTCTTTTGAAAAAATGAAAAAAAGTGGATATGAAAATATTTTAGGATATACAGATGAATTAAATAGTTTTTTTATAGGTAAAAACTATCCAATAAAAGAGAGTTTAAGCTCTGGATGGATTTTAAGTTATACTAGATTAAACTCTAAATTTGAAGATGGAAAAGGAAAAAGAGAGGACAATATGTTCCAAGGAACAGGATATTTAAATTACAATAAAGATAGTATAAATGCCTTTGGTAGCTTCTTTGTAGGATATTCTAAAGGTGATTTAGATAGAAATGTTCAACTGGGATATTTAGATTATAATGATGATTTTTCAGATATAACTTTTGAAAATTTAAATGAAAAATTAAGTTCAGATATTAAAAACTATTATGTTGGAGCTCTAGGAAAAATATCTAAAAGATATGAATTTGATCCGATTTATTTAGAGCCAATTGCAAGAGTTGAAGGTATTGGAATATTTCAAAGAGGAATAAGTGAGAGTGGAGGAACTTATAATTTAGATTTAGATAATTTAAATGGATTTTTGAGTAGTGGATATGTGGGAACTGGTTTAGGAAAGATATTTAATGTTGGAAAAGGTTCCTTGAATTTAGCCTTAAATTTAGGAGTAAAACAAGAACTTAATAGTCTGGATGAAACAGTTAAATTTAAAGTTAATAGTTTAGGAGATGAAACTGGAGAGATTGATTTAAAAAATAAAAATAGATTTTCGAAAGAGGTTGGAGTAAGAGCTGAAGTTGGAAATCTATGGGATGGATTATCTCTTTATGGTGAGTATAAATATATATTTTCAGAGGATAACTCTTGGAGAGTTGCAGGAGGAATTAGAGTTAAGTTTTAATGGTTACTAAAGCTAGGTGTTAATTTACCTAGCTTTTTTATTGTGCTATAATGATTTTAATAAAGACTAGGAGGAAATAAAATGTTGAAAAAAATAGTGATACTATCATGTTTAATAGCTTTTAGTAAAATAGATGTAGATGCTTGTACGGGAATATCTTTAAAAACAGAAAATGAAAATAATATACAAGCAAGAACAATTGAATGGTCTAAAAATAAGTTAAATAGTCAAATAATAATAGAACCAAGAGGTAAAGAGTATCAATCGCATATGCCAAATGGGAAACTTGGGAAAAAATGGAAAGGAAAATATGGATTTGTGGGAGCTTCTGTTGAACATGAATCGTTAATAGGTGAAGGAGTTAATGAAAAAGGGTTAAATGCAGGAGTATTTTTCTTTTTAAACTATGGAGAGTTAGCACCTTTTAATGAGAAAAAAGTGAAAAATTCTTTAAATGATATGGATTTAGTTAAATGGATGCTAACAAGTTTTACCACTGTTGAAGAGGTAAAGGAAGCTATTAAAAAAATAGATGTAGTACCAATAATAATTCAAGATGGACAACCATCTCCAACAGGACACTGGAGAGTATCAGATGCTAATGGAGGGAACATTGTAATTGAGATTATAAAAGGTGGAGAACTAAAAATATACGATAATCCAGTTGGAGTATTAACAAACTCTCCAGGATTTGATTGGCAGCTTACAAATTTGAATAACTATGTAAACTTAAGTTTAAATGGAAACAAACCAGAGATGTTAGGTAGACAAAAAGTATTTGCACTTGGAGCGGGGTCAGGAATGTGGGGATTACCAGGAGATGTAACACCACCTTCAAGATTTGTAAGGGCAGCTTTTTATGCTAATAATACTCCTAAAATGTCTGGAAATGAGGAGGGAATAGCTCAAGCTTTCCATATTTTAAATAATTTTGATATTCCAATTGGAATGACTTATGCAGATAAAAATCAAATACCAGAGGATGTAACAAGTGCAACTCAGTGGACAACAGCTATAAATTTAAATGAAAAGTTATTTTATTATAAAACTATGTATAATCAAAATATAAGAGTCATTGATTTAAAGAAGATAGACTTTGGAAAAGTTAAGGAACAAATACTTCCAATGGATAAAAATAAGGTTCAACCAGTAGAAGAAATTCTAATAAAATAATAAAAAAAGTTCCAAAGGAACATTCTTTAAGTAGACGTAAATATCTTTAGGGACTATGAAAAGGGGATGGGAAAATGAAATTGTTGAAAGTTATAGCGATGTCTGTTGTTACAACTATTTGCATATTCTCTCAAGAAAAGGCAATAAAGCTAGAGGATTCAGTTATTCTTTCAACTAGTGGATTTGAAACGCCTCTTCTTACAGAGAATAAAAACGTTACACTTTTACTTAAAGAGCAGATAGATAATGGGAATTATAAAAACTTAGAGGATACTTTAAGAGGAGCGCCTAATATAATTGTTCAAGATACATATTTTGGGCCAAGAGTTGATATTCGAGGAAATGGAGAAAAATCTATTTCTAAAGTTAAAGTTTTACAAGATGGAGTAAGTTTAAATCCAATTGATGATTCTATGGGAACACTTCCAATAAATACGATACCTTTAAACTCTATAGAGAAAATAGAGATAATACCTGGTGGTGGAACTGTATTAAATGGATCTGGAAGTTCTGGAGGAATTATAAATATTATAACAAAATCATCTTTGAGAAAAGACTACTTAGTTTTAGAGGGATCAATAAAATCATATAATTTTAGAAATACAGGATTATCTTTAGGTCAAAATTTAACTGATAATCTATATGGAAATTTTAACTATAACTACTTAAAAGGAGATGGTTATAGAGATGGAGATTCTCAAGAATCTAATGGTTTTAGTGGTGGAGTAGACTATATAATTAATGATAAAAATAGAGTGAAGTTTCAAATGTCATATTTTGATGAAAATAGAGATTACTCAACAGGAGTAGAGAAAGAGCTGTTAGAAAAAGATAGAAAAGCTAAGGGCTTTCCAGTAATAAGTAGCTCAAAAAGAGAGGCTTATTCTTTGGATTATGAGTTTAAATTTAGTGATTCGCTTACATTTTTAAGTACTTTTTATTATCAAAGTTATAAAAGAGATTTTACAGAAAAATCTTTAATAGACTACGAGATCCCAAAACTAGGGCATATGCCTTTTGATATTTTAGGTGAGGATTTACTAGCAACTATGAGTGGTCAGTTTAAAGAGGATACTAGAGGAGCTAAAATAAGAGGAAAACACACTTATGAAAAGGGTGAGTTTATTTTAGGGTATGATTATAGCTATACAAAACTTTTACGTAGTAGTGAAATTAGAGCTAACGGAGAATTTTTTCCAAAAAAGAAACCAAATTATAAAATAAAAGGTGATGTTAGGGTAGATCTTAAAAATGATATTTTTAAAGAGACAAATGCTATCTATGGATTTAATAGATATGATTTAGGAAGAGAGTGGGAACTTGTTCTAGGGGCTAGATATGAACATTCAAAATTTGGTGGAAAAAGAGATAGTGAAACAGAAGTAATCTCTATGAGCAAAATCCATGAGTATAAGAGTATTGAAGATGAAGAGAAAAGTGATAACTATGCCTTTGAGATTGGAACAAACTACAGATATAGTGAATCAGGAACTTTTTATACAAGATATGAGAGAGGTTTTACATCACCACTTCCAGGACAGATAACTGATAAGGTGGATATGAAGTACATAAAGAATAATTTAAAATCTGAAACATCAGATAATTTTGAAGTAGGAGTTAGAGATTTAGTAGAAAACACTTACATAAATTTATCTCTATTTGCAACATTTACTCATGATGAAATAATGTTGATTCAAAAAAATTCGTATAATCCAGCTATTAAAGAGTGGCAGTATAAAAATCTAAATAAAGTTAGAAAGTTTGGAGGAGAACTATATTTAGAGCAGTATTTTGGAAAGTTAACAATGTATGAATCTTTTTCTTATGTAAATACAGAGATAACTAAAGGACTATATAGTGGAGAAGAGTTACCTATGGTTCCGAAAGGAAAAGTTATTTTAGGAGCTGGTTATGGAGTTACTGATAAAGTTAAATTAAATGTAAATTTTAATTTTGTTGGAAGTTATTTAGTCAAAGAGTATGGGAAAGACAATAATGCAATAGATACTAAGATTAGTAGTCATAACTATACAGACCTAATGGTTACGTATGAGGTAACAGAGATGTTTAATGTAAGTTTTGGAGTGAATAATATATTTAATCAGAAATATAATTATGAAGAGACAATTCAAACAGCAGTACCAGCCTCAGGAATAAACTATTTTCTTTCAGGGAAGTTATATATGTAAATAAAAAAGCTAAGCATATTTAGGTATGCTTAGCTTTTTTATTATTAAGATAACGATTAAAAAGAAGCTTATTTACTAAATAGCTAGCTTCAAAGTAATCTAAATAATCAAGAATAATAAGTTTATCCTTTAGTAAAACTAGACTAGGTGGGATAGTAGAAGTATCAGAATATAAAGAGTAAATAATAAAATCATAAGATTCTAAAACCTTAGTACTAAAAAAATCTAGCATATATATTGATAAAATATCTATATTTTTAAATTTAAAATTTTTACTTAATTTAGATTTTATATTAGTTCCAATCCAATTATTATTACTATAATCTAAAATAAGAATTTTTTTATTAACTAGAATTTTTAAATAAGTATTAAAAATTAAGTTATATAGAAAATGAGCTAAAATATAAAAATCTTGAGGAAGAATTTTATAATTATGTTTAATTGAAAACTCTTTAAGCACATCAACTAACAATTCAGGAAATTTAAATTTTTCTTTAGGAATTTTATGATAGTTATATATATCGTACTCATAATTGAATTTTGAAATATCTAAAAGAGTTAAAAACTCCACTTTATCTAGAATATTAAACTTTAAATTAAAGAGATTTTCAATATCAGCAATAATAGGAGGGGTATTTTTTTTAACCTTTAAAAATAAAATTTTTTTTTGAAGAAGAATTAAAGAGATAACTATAAACTCTATATTGTTAAGCATAACTTTATTATTGTCTAAAAGTCTTGATGTTAGAAGTTTATTAAGTGTTTTAGTATAAGTCTCTTCTATTTCTTTAAATTTTTCAAGAAAGATAAGGCTATTTTTAAATACAGCATTATGATTTTCATTTAATGTTAAAAAAATAAAAATAGCTTTTAATGTATTTACTCCATAAAGATCAATTTCAATATGAAAGTATTTTAAAATCTCAATAGAAAGTTTTTTAAATTCATAGTCAAGATTAGGTGGAAGGTGATTGTCATAGTAATTTTTTATTGTAGGATTAATAAGATTTTCATAAATATTATAAACTAATTGGTTAGATTCTCTTTTTACTAAAAACTTTAAAATAGTTTTAATAGAGAAAATATATATGTCTCGAGCGTCTCCTTTTAAATAAAGTCCTTTCCATGGAATAGAATCAAGGGTCAAATTATAGTTAGAAAGCTTGTTTTTTAAAGTTTTAATATCAGAAGATAGAGTATTTCTAGTTACATCAAAACATTTTGCAACTGAGCATATCTTTATTTTTTTTTCAAAAGCTAGAATTATTAAAAAGTAATTAATTCGTTCTTCAGATGAAAGCGCAGGAAAACTATTTAAAGATTTATCAAATTTTTTATTAGGAGTTAAATGTAAACTATAGGTAGTATTTTTTTTAGATACATAACCGTAATTAAAGTTAACTAGAAAATAATCAAGTCTATTTAAACTGGCTTTTATATTACTTTCACTTTCACTGTAAATTTTAATAATCTCGTTTAGTGCGATTTTTTTATTAGCTATTAATATTTTAAAAATATGAATATCTATATTTTTAAGTTTCACTTAGCAAATTCCCTCCTTAATTATACAAAAAATAGAATACTAATCTAAATATAATACTAGTAAATAAGAATGATGTCTACTAAAAAAATAATATATATGCACAATTAAATTTTCTTTTTTTAAAAAAAAATTGGCATTACTCAATAGAAGTAATAGTGTTAAAATAGAAATATTCTAAATTTAGAGTTTAATCGGAGGGATAATTGGGGAGTACTATTCATAAGAAATATCAAGAGTTGGTATCGTATATTTTAGAGTTTTTTATAAGATTGTATGATAAAGATACTTGGTTACATGTCAAAAGAATAAAATTATATTCAAAAGAGATTGCTCTTGAATTAGAGTGTCCAAGTAGTTTAGTTTCAGAAATATCATTGGTTTCATCACTGCATGATTTGGGGAAAGTATTTATATCTAAAAAAATATTAAATAAAAATGGGAAGTTAACTAAAGAAGAGTTTAATCAAATGAAGAAGCATTCCTTATACGGAAGAAAAATATTGCTGTATTTAGGTTTTGGAAAAGTAGCTAAAAATATAGCTTTATATCACCATGAACATTTTGATGGCAATGGATATCCTAAAGGTTTAAAAAGTGATTCTATTCCTATTGAAGCAAGGATAGTTGCTTTAGTAGATGTTTATGATGCCTTAAGGCAAAAGCGTTGTTATAAAAAATCTTTTTCTCATGAAGAGGCTAGTGAAATTATTAAAAGTCAAGAGGGAAAGCAATTTGAAAGAATAGTTGTTAAAGCTTTTTTAAAAAATAATAGAAAATTTAATGAAATTTTTGAAAAAATGTCAATAGAAGAGGAGAAGAAATTTAATAGATTAAAAATTATAGAGAAAATAAAGGTGGCTGTTAAATGAAGTTATCAAAAGGTAATATGAAGCTGTTAAAATTTATAAATGAGAATCCAGGAGTAACTCAATTGGAAATTGCTCAAGAGATAGGTATATCTAAGGGAAGTATTTCAATTTTTGTAAAAAAAGCAAAAGAAAATAATTATATTTTAGAAATAAAAAAAGAGCAAAAAGTCAAAATTCATCCTACTAAACTAGGAAAAGATATAGTTATGGAAAATACATTAAAAAATTTAGCGGGTATATGTTAAATATACCCGCTACTTTTTTATAATTTAAAAAATCTCTTAACTTTTTCTATAAAGCTAGTTTTTATTTTTCTATTTTTATCTTTTAATTTTTCATCAAACTCTTTAAGTAAAGTCTTTTGTTCCTCATCTAAATCAACAGGAACCTCAATCACTATTTCAGCATAATGGTTTCCTTTTTTCTTAGTTTTAGGATTGAAAATACCATATTCTCTTAAAGCAAAACGTTTTCCACTTTGAGTTCCAGCAGGTATCTTAATTTTTTTATTTCCACTCAAAGTTGGAACTTCCACTTCGCCACCAAGGGCGGCAGTATAATAGCTAATAGGAACTTTACATATAACATCATATCCATCTCTTACAAAAAGATCATCAGGTTTAATTTTTATATGTATGTAAAGATCACCATGTGATCCTCCACTTGTACTAGCGTTACCAAATTTAGCTAATTTTAATTTTTGACCATCAGCTATACCAGCAGGTATTTTGAATTTTTTCTCTACCTCTTCAGGTGCACCATTTTTTCCAGTACGAGCATAACGAATAGTTTTTTCACCACCTTTAGCAGACTCTTCTAAAGATATTTCAATCTCCATAGATAAATCTCCACCAGGTTGAGGGCCTCTTTTCTTAGCTCCTCTACCACCGAAGAAAGATCCAAAGATATCTCCTAAATCTTCGTCACCTCCTCCACCTCCAAATTCATTGAAGTTAAAATTGAAATTACCAAAGTTAAAATCTTGATAGTTTTGTCCACCACCATATTGACCATAACTTTGAGAACTACTAGGACCACCTTGTTCAAAAGCAGCATGACCAAAATTATCATATTGAGTTCTTTTTTCTGGATCAGATAGTATTTGGTAAGCTTCGTTTACCTCTTTAAACTTTTTTTCAGCTGTAGCTTTTTCAGCTTCGCTTGAAGAACTAAATTTGTCAGGGTGATATTTTCGAGCTTGTTTTCTATAAGCCTTTTTTATCTCAGCCTCACTGGCATTTTTGTTAACTTCTAAAATCTTATAAAAATCCTCTTTTAGAGCCATTGTAGCCTCCTTCTATAGTTAAACTATAATTAAATTATTTATATGATTGTATGTTTTACTTTACTAACTTAAGAAAGAAATTCCTTTAGAATTGTGAAATAAAAAAATATATAAAAAAATAAAAGAAAAATCTATTTTTTGTAGAAGAAGAGTTACAGAGAGTAAAAAATAAAACTAATATATATTTAAGGGAAAGGTGAATTACTATGTCTAAAAAAATAACAGTAGAAAAGTTTGAAGCATTTATTTTAGATTGTGTTAACAACATGAAAACAGGAGAAAAAGTTGAGTTTAGTAAAGAGGAGAGAGAAGAGTTTACTAAAAAAGGAAAACCGTTCTCAAAAGCTCACAAAATAACTTTAACAAAGGTTGACGATGATAGATTCACTATTATAGATAGAGGAATTGAAGACTTAGAGTACTCAAATATTGACTTTAACGAGGTTATAAAAGAGTTAATGAAGTTAAAAGAGAAAGAGTTTGGAGATTGTGAACATTTCTTCGCATATAGAGATTAATCAAAAGATAAAAGACTAGTTGATCTAGTCTTTTTTTTTATAAAAAGTGTTAAAATTTTTTTTAAAATGACATTTTTTTCTGTTAAAATAGAGTACTATAAGAACAAGACTATTTTACTAAAATCAAGAAGTTTCAGAAAGTCTATATCCTCTCGCATTTACTTTAAATAATTTTCGAATATAAAGATGTCCCCCGATGTCCTTTATTAAAGAAAAATATGATTTGGTAATCAGTAAAATTAAAGATTTTTTATAAAAAAGTAGGTAGCGAGAGGATATCCAATTTATTGACTTTAAATAGGAGGATAGAAAATTAGTGTCTAGTGAAGTAGAGGTTATAAAGAATAGTTTTTATGAACTGTTTAGAGTTAATTATAGGGATATAAAAGGAAAAAGAAGATATTTTAAAGATTTAGAAAATTTAAATGGTACAGTTATTAGGATTTGTGCAAAAGGAAAAGGGTTATATTACTATAGTTCAGAGGAGTATATTTTTTTTGAAGAGGGAGATTTGATAATCTGTAATGAATTTTATTTTAATAGTATTTTAGTTCTAACAAAAGAGTGTAAACTAGATATTTTCAGAATAAAAGATTGTTCTTTATTAGAAACACTAAATAACAAGATAAAAAAGAAAGAACATCGAAGAATAAAAATCTATAATTTAAAAAAAGTGTTATTTGAAATTGAAAAAGCTTTAAAAATAGAGGACAAAGAGTTAACGTTTTTTAAATTATTATTAGATATAATTTTTTATTTAGGTGAAAGAAAAAATAATATAGGTTTCAATTATTTAAATGATAAAAATTTTATGGATATTCTTCTATATATAGACTCTAATATTGATAGGAGAGTTACTGTTAGTGATGTAGAAAAAGAGTTTAAAATATATAATAAAATATTAAAGGAGCAGTTTAAAAAATATTTAGGAGTTTTTCCATCAGAGTATATATTAAATCAAAAGTTAACTAAAGCAGCTATACTATTGAAAACTACAGATTACAAAATCGGATACATATCTGATATTTTATCCTTTTCATCTCCAAGCGCATTTACTTTAATTTTTAAAAGAAAGTTTAAAGAATCCCCATTGAATTATAGAAAAAAATAAAGTGTATGTCTTGAAGTTAGAAGACGTACACTTTTTTATTCTATAGAAGTTATATTTCTTATAGAAAAAAGATGATATTTAAAGAAAATGGTATATTTACTAAAAATACTGTAGCAAGTATATTAAAGACAAAAGAGTTTAATAAATATAGAAAAAAGATTACAAGAGGGAGTGTAAAATGGGGGACATATTAAAAAAACGTATAGAATATTTAACAGGGAAAATTGCACCAGTAGAAACTTTAAAAAAATTAGAGCAAGAGTGTGAAGATATTTTAAAACAATATAAAGAGAATAAAACTTTAATTGAAGAGAACGAAAAAAGAGTTTTAGTAGAAAGAGTTAGAGATAGTTATAAAAAAATATTAACTTTAGGGGTAGCTTATAATACAGAGAATTCAATTTACTATAAGGATGAGACAATATTTTTAATAGCTAACGAAGTATTGAAAAATCACTATGAAAATTACTATAATTTGGAATCTGTAGAACATACAAACTGGTGGCAGTGGGAGATTGGATATCCGTTACTATTAAATGATATATTGATTCTTTTTTTAGAGAGATTAGAAAAAGAGTTAATAGACAAGATAATAGATGTAACAAGATATTTTTTACCAGATGAGAGATACTTAGGAAATAATCCTGTGGCAATACATCCAAGTGGGTCGCCTTTAAGACCAGCAACTGGAGGAAACTTAATTGATACTTGCAAAATTATATTTTTAAGAGGTGCTCTTTTAAAAGATTTAGAGATATGTCAAAAAGCTGTGGAGTCTATATCTGAAACTTTAGAGATAATATCTGAAAAAAATATAGAAACACTAAGTAATAGAGATGGGTTTTATGCAGATGGATCATTTATACAGCATGGATTTATACCATATGCAGGAACTTATGGAAATGTTTTACTATCTGGAATTGCTGAAATAATATACTTGGTAGATGAAAAACTTAGGAACAAAATAGATACTAAAAAAATATGTGAAAGAGTTTATTCATCATTTGAACCACTATTTTTCAAGGGAGCTATGACAGATATAGTTAATGGTAGAGCTATAACAAGGGATGGAAATGATCACCAGATAGGACATGAGGTTATAAACTCTTTACTGTTATTAGCTCATGGAGTAGATGAAGAAAATAAAGTAAAACTTTTAGAAATAGCAAAAAGAGAGTTGTCTTTAGATGAATATTATTTATATACAGAAAAAGAGAAGAAAGCTATTTTTTATAATCTTTCTAAAGAGGTTTTGGAAAATTCAAATATTAAAGTTGAAAACTACTCTAGTGAAGTAAAGTGTTTTAATGAGATGAATAGAGTTTTTTATAGAAATGGAAAGTTTGCAATAGGACTTGCTATGCACTCAAAAAAAATTGGGAACTTTGAAACATTTAATGGAGAAAATACAAAAGGATGGTTCACAGGTGATGGTGCAGTGTATGTATATTCAAAGGGTGATGAATATATTGATTATTGGAAAGGGGTAGACTTTTACTATATTCCAGGGACAACAGAGATAAAGATGAATATGGAAAATATAAAAGGTGTGGAAAGTTCTGTAGGTAACATGCCAAAAAATAGCGTAGCTGAAGGTTACGGAGATAAAGATTCAGGAGTTGCCTATATGGATTTTATCAACTGGAATGGAAAATTAAGTAGTAAGAAAAACTATATATTTAAAAAGACAGGTATGGTTTATTTGGAGAACTATATAACAGGAGAGGGAGAGGTATACTCAACTGTAGCTAATATGAGAATTTCAAATTTGAAAAATAAAACTATCTGTATTGATGGAGAGCCTATGAAGGATACTTTTATAACTGGGGAGTTTAAAGAGATATCTTTAGGTAATTTAATATATAAATTTTATAAAAGTGAAAAAATAAATTTGGAAATATATGGTAAGGAAGATAACAAGTTTGTAAAAATTTGGATAGATTTAGGAATGAACCCAATTAATTATACTGTTGCATGGGAAGTTATAATTGTAGTATAATAAATAAAAAAGTTTTATAAAAGGGGCAATATGTTAAAAAAAGAACGGGGAAATGTTGTTTTTAATAAAAAATTATGGTTTTTTTTAATTTTTTCTTCAATAATAATATTTTTATTTGGGGTAAATGAATATAGAGGATATAAAAAAGAGGAAGAATTAAGAGTTGAAAGACTTTTGAATAAAATAAATTTAAAAATAGAATTATTTATGTCGTCTATTGGAGATTTAGAAAATACGGAACCTATAAAAGAATACTATAATTCAAAGGAAATCTCGTACTATAATTTAATAAAGGTTCTCCAGGAAATCCAAAAGAAGAATAATATTTACGGAAAAAGTGGTTATACTCTAAGTTTAGGAAAAGAAAACTCAGATATTATAATTACGGGAGATGGTACTAGAAATAAATTTACATATCTGAAAAGTATCGGTGCGAAAGAAAAAAATCAAGAGAGTTCAAATTTGATTTTAATACCCCAAGAAAAAGAGATAAGCTTTATTTTAAAAAATAAAATTTTTAATTTAGAAGAAGGAATTTTTTGGATTGTAAATTTAGATAGAGAACTTTTTTTCTCAGATCTTTTTGGAAACGAGATGGGAAAATGGGAAATATTAAAAGATAATAAAATATACTATTTGGATAAGAATATTGTAGCAAAGAGAAAAGGAAATAATGGATATGTTTTAAGAAGTAGCGGACTAAACTTTAAGTTTTTATATACACCAAATAATGCTACTTTCTATCAAATGTTATTTTTAAAATCATTTGTAATATTTGTTGGATTAGCTTTATTAGCTATGCTAATAGATTACTCTATTAGGTTGTATAGAGAAAGAAAAGATTTGATAGGAGAAATAAATAGTTTAGCTGTTGTAGATAGAAGAAAAAATTTAAGAGATTTTGTTTTGGGCATAAGGAAAATTGGTGAGATTGGAGAGTTAACGAGAAAAGTAAAGGCTCTTCAAGGAAGGAAATTAAAAATTGTTTTAGTTGAAATATTTGATAGTGATGATGAGGGGTTAGATTTTAAAAATTTTACTTTGGCAAGAGAGTATCTAAAAGATAGTTTATCAACAGAGAGTGTTTATGAACATATAGATATAGATTATAAAAGTATAGCTTTCATAATTCCAGAGGAAAGTGACTCTGTTATAGAGGATGCTTTTCACTTTATACTTGAAAATATTGGGCAAAAATATAATGTTGAGTTAATAGCGGCAGTATCTCATGAGTTTGTATCGTTAGAAAGTTTTCCTCAAGAATATATAACTTGTAAGAAGATTTTAGACGCTAAGTTTATGGCTAAAGGAAGAAAAGTTTTATTCTCTGAAAATATAAAAAGTGGAAAATTGATACTGACATATCCTATTGAAACAGAAGCTAAATTAGTTTCAAAATTATTAAATGGAAATCTACAAGGTGCCAAAAAAATAGTGGATGAGATATTTGTAGATAGAATAAATCCAGAAGCAATGGATAAAAAAGATATAAAAGAGTTTACGGGACTACTGTACAATACTTTAAACAGAGTTGTTGTTCAGTTAAAAGAGTTTGAAAGTTCTTTAGAATGTGAAAATATAAATATAGAAAGCATAACGAAAACTGGGAATTTAGATAAGATAAGAGTTATTTTTAATGAACTTATATCTGAAATTTGTAAGCAGAAAAAAAGTAGTGAACAAGATGAAAGTGAAGTAATAAGAGAAAAAATAAAAAGCTATATTGATAATAATTATCACTTAGATTTTTCACTAGATAATTTAGCAGATTATTTGGGATTATCTTTTAAGTATACGAGTATCTTGTTTAAAAAAGTTATGGGGGACAATTTTAAAAACTACATAAATGTTTATAGAATAGAAAAAGCAAAAGAGATATTAAAAGATAAAAAAGATATAAAAATAAAAGATTTAGCAGAAGAGTTAGGCTATAATAGTTCTAATACATTTATAAGAATTTTTAAAAAATACGAGGGTATCTCACCAACACAATTTAATCCAGAAGAGATTTTGGAAAAATAGAGCTAAAATGGGATATAAAAGAGAGATAGAAAAAGGGAGATGCAAAAAAGAAGATTTACAATGAAAAAAAATACTCGTATAATCCATTTAAATTATAACTGAAAGTTTAAAACTTAAACTTGATAAGAGGGGAGATAAAAATGGAGATATTAAAAAAGACAAGAGAGAAATATTCAAAAGAGTTTAGATTGTCGAAAGAGGATATGTTTTTTGCAATGCACGAAGCAATGAAAAAAGTAGATGAAAATTCAAAGGTATTTATAGACACATACCCAAGAGCAGCTAGTGTAAATAATATATATCCTGGGACAAAAAATGCAGAGGATTTTGATGACTGGACAGTTGGATTTTGGACAGGGATGTTATGGTTATCTTATGAGATGACTGAAAATGAAAAATATAGAAAAATAGCTGAATATCAATTAAAGGGGTATAAAACAAGAATAGAGAATAAAGTTCATGTAAATCATCATGATATAGGATTTTTATACTCTCTTTCGGCAGTTGCTCAAGAAAGAGTTACAGGAAGTGAGTTAGCTAAAGAGGTTGGAATAAAAGCTGCGGAGCACTTAATAACTAGATTCCAAGAGAAGGGGCAATTTATCCAAGCTTGGGGAGACTTAGGAAAGCCAGAGGATTATAGACTGATTATAGATTGTAATATGAATGTACCATTACTATTTTGGGCAACAGAGATGACTGGAGATAAAAAGTTTGCTGAAATAGGTGCAAAACATTTAGCAACAGCTTCAAGTGTTGTTGTTAGAGAGGATTCATCAACACACCATACGTATTACTTTGATCATGAGACAGGAGAGCCTACAAGAGGAGTTACAGCGCAAGGGTATTCAGATACCTCAGCATGGGCAAGAGGACAAGCTTGGGGAGTTTATGGATTCCCATTAGCTTATGGTTATACAAAGGATAAGAGATACATGGACCTTTATAAAAGAGTTACAAATTACTTTATAAACAATCTACCAGAAGATGACGTATGTTACTGGGATTTAGTATTTACAGATGGATCTGGACAACCAAGGGATACATCTGCTGCAGCTATAGCAGTATGTGGAATTTTAGAGATGGATCAATATTTAGATGCAAATGATCCAGATAGAGAGATCTATTTAAATGCAGCTCATAAAATGATGAAATCACTTATGAAAAATTACAGTACAAAAGATTTAGATTATTCTAATGGACTTTTAACAGATGCAGTTTACTCAATTCCTCACGGATCAGGAGTTAAAGAGTGTAATATTTGGGGAGATTACTATTATTTAGAGGCTTTAACAAGACTATTTAAACCAGAGTGGAAAAAATATTGGTAAAATAAAAAAGGCAGAGTCTAATCTCTGCTTTTTTATTTTATATATTTTCTGAAACTACAATAACTGTATATTTATTAGGAAATTTTCGTCCGTGATGAATTACACTAAAGTTGTTAATAGATTTTTTGTCCATTTCAGAAAGATTTTTAATAATTTTATATGCACTAACAATAACGAATATTTTATTAGGTCCAAAAATAGCTGCACAACTTGCAAAATCATTTGAAAAAATTAACTCACCATTTTCTGTGATAAAATCACATTGGGTAATAAAGTTATCAGCTAAAATAGCTTCTCGATCCTTTTTATAATCAAATATAGTACACCCTTTTTCCTTTAGTGGAGAAGATAACTCTAGAAGATTTAAAAAAGGTGTTTCATCAAGAACTAAAGATTCAGATGGTGATATTTTAGATGTTAAAAAATCTTTAATATTATCCAAATGATCTATAAAAATAGCATCATATTCCTTAGAAAGTAGTACTTTTGTGATGTTTTCAGCTTTTTTATTATAAAACCATTTTATATTTTGATCCATTAGTAACCCACCTCTTCATTTATGATTATAATAGTTATTGGATTTCCAACTCTTTTTCCAGATTTAATTACAGATGTAAAGTTACAGATTCTTTGCTTTGTTTGACAATCTTCACAAACTCCAGAGATATTGCATGGTGTTTTGTGGTTAATTCTCTTAGAGTTTAAAGGTCCAACAAACTCTTTAATTCTATTCATTCCCTCTTGCCAAGTATCAACAAGCTTATTTATTCCACAAACAACAATAACATTTTTAGGCCCCAAAAGTAAACTAGCAACTCTGTTACCACCAGAATCCGTTTGGATAAGTTCTCCATTTTTGCTAATAGCATTTGTACTAGTTAGAAAAAAGTCTGCTAAGAGTCCTTCTCTCATACATTGAAGGGTACTAGGCCAATCGGGCTGATTATATCTATCAAAGAGATGATATTCGTCACCTCTAAAAGTATCTATAATGTCAAGTTGGTTAATTGTAACTGAGCCTCCTAAAGCTATAGAAGAGTGAAGAGGAATTAAATTAAGAATAATCTCTTTTGCTTCTTCAAGATTTTCAGCATAGATAGGATTATAATTTTTTTTAGAAAGGGTATCCATCAAAGAAAGAATATCGCTCTTTCTAAGTTCTTTTTTTATGGTGTTCATAGGGTTCCTCCTTAGGGATTTAAATAAAAAACATAATTTTTTACGAATATATATTATTATATAACGGATTAAAATGTAAATATTCTATTTTATATGTGCTAAATTCTTTCAAGTCAGAAGAAAAATATTGATAGAGGAAATAAAAGTGAAAAGTAGAAATAAAAATCTTCTACATAGAAAAAAGAATATAAAAAATAGCTGATTTACATGAAAAAAATGGTGGGGTATCATGAGAGTACTAAAATAAAAATAAAACGGGGGTAGTATGAAAGCGAAAGAGAAAATGGTATTGTTAGGAATCTTTCTATTATTTTCTAGCAAAAGTTTGGTGAGTTATTCAATTCCAGTTACAAGTGAGAATAATAATGATTTAACTATTACAAGTGGAACAGCAATAGAGGCTAATAAAAATCATAATAGAGTAAATAATGCAACTATAACAGTTAGTGGAGACAAGACTGTTGGGATGAAAGCAAACAACTACTCATCTGGAGATCCATCAATAGTTGAAAATAGAGGAACTATAAATGTAACTGCAGGAGCGGGAACAATAGGAATGCAGGCAGCAGGGAGCGGGACCCAAGCTATAAATGCAGGTACAATAACTCATAATGGTAATAATTCAACATCAAATGCAATGTTAGCTCAAAATGGTGGATACTTAGAAAATAATGGAACTATTGAAATTTCAGGAACTAATGCATCTGGAATGGCAGCAGATAAAGATGGATCATCATTAAAAAATACAGGAACAATAGTAGTAGATAAAAATGCAAAAGGAATAAAGTTAACAAATGGAGCAAGAGGGCTAAACTCTGGGAAAATAGATGTAAAAAATGGAACAGGAATGTCAATTGAGACAGGATCGATCGGAGAAAATAAAGGTAAAATAAATATATCAGGAAACGGAACAGGTATATTAGTAACAGGAGGAAGCGAAGGTTTAAATAGCGGAATAATAACCTTAAATAATGCTAATTCGACAGGAATGATAATAGGAAATACAAATTCTCAAGGAAAAGGAGAAAATACGGGAGATATTTATGTTTCAGGAGATAAATCAACAGGGATGTCAATTTTAAATGGAAGTTCTGGAATAAATAGTGGAACTATAAATGTTACCGCAGGAGAATTTACTTCAGGAATGAAAGTTGATGGAGTAAATAGTACAGGGACGAATAATGGAGCTATAATTCATACAGGAAATGGAAAGACATCAAATGCCATGTTAGCTCAGAATGGTGGATACTTAGAAAATAATGGAACTATTGAAATTTCAGGAACTAATGCATCAGGAATGACAGCAGATAAAAATGAGTCATCATTAAAAAATACAGGAACAATATTAGTAGATGGAAATGCAAAAGGAATAAAAATAGTTGGAGCAACAGGGTTAAATACAGGAAAAATAGATGTAAAAAATGGAACAGGAATGTCAATTGAAACAGGGGCGAAGGGAGAAAATACAGGAGAAATAAATGTATTAGGAAAAGGAACGGGGATATCGATAGCTGGTGGAAGCGAAGGTTTAAATAGTGGAATAATAAAGTTAAGCAGTGCTAATTCAACAGGAGTATCTGTTAGTAATAGTAAAGGTAAAAATACAGGAGATATCCATGTAACAGGAAATAGTTCAACAGGAATGTCGGTAACAGGAGGCGGAACAGGAGTAAATAATGGAAATATTTATGTAACTGCTAATCAATATACATCGGGAATGAAAGTTGATGGGGCAGGTAGTGTTGGAATAAACAACGGAACTATAATTCACACAGGAGATGGTCAAACATCGAATGCAATGCTAGCTCAAAATGGTGGATATTTAGAAAATAATGGAACTGTTGAAGTCTCAGGAGTAAACGCATCTGGAATGGCAGCAGATGGAAATAGTTCATCATTAAAAAATACAGGAACAATAGTGGTAGATAAGAATGCAAAAGGAATAAAATTAACAAATGGAGCAATAGGAATAAGTTCTGGGAAAATAGATGTAAAAAATGGAACAGGAGTATCGATCGAATCTTCATCTAAAGGAGAAAATAATGGAGATATTTATGTAACAGGAGATAAATCAGTAGGAATATCAATTACGGCTGGAAGTGAAGGGGTAAATACAGGAAACATTTATGTAACTGGACAAGAGTTTACTTCAGGAATGCAAGTAGTAGGAAGTGGTTCTAAAGGAATAAATAATGGAGCTATAATTCATACAGGAAATGGAAAAACATCGAATGCGATGTTAGCCCAAACGGGTGGATATTTAGAAAATAATGGAGCCATTGAAGTTTCAGAAGTAAATGCATCTGGAATGGCAGCAGATGGGAACAATTCATCATTAAAAAATACAGGAACAATAATAGTAGATAAAAAAGCAAGGGGAATAAAATTAAGTGGTGGAGCTAATGGAATAAGTAGTGGAAAGATAGATGTAAAAGAAGGAACAGGTATCTCAATTGAAACAGGTGCAAAAGGTGAGAATCAAGGAGATATTTATGTAACAGGAAATTCTTCTTATGGAATTGCAATTAGTGGAAAAGGTGAAGGAGTAAACAATGGAAATATCTATATTTCAGGAAAACAGTATACATCAGGAATGAAGGTAGATGGAGTAGGAAGTATAGGAATAAATAATGGAGTAATAATTCATGAAGGAGATGGTCAAACATCAAATGCAATGTTGGCTCAAACGGGAGGATACATTGAAAATAACAGATTCATTCAAGTATCCGCAGTAAATGCATCTGGAATGGCAGCAGATAAAGAAGGGTCATCACTAAAAAATCAAGGAGATATTTTAGTTTTAAATAAAGCAAAAGGAATAAAATTAAGCAATGGAGCTAGTGGAATAAGCAGCGGAAAGATAGTTGTAGAAGAGGGAACAGGAGTTTCAGTTGAAACAGGTGCAAAAGGTGAAAATCAAGGAGATATTTCAATAACAGGAAACTCTTCGTCAGGAATTTCGATTTCAGGAGCTGGAGAAGGAATAAATACAGGAAATATTTATGTTTCAGGAAAACAATATACAGCTGGAATAAAGGCGGATGGATTAGGAAGCATAGGAATAAATAATGGAACAATAATCCATGAGGGAGATGGCCAAACATCAAATGCAGTTTTAGCTCAAGGAGGAGCAACTGTTGAAAATAATGGTTTAATACAAACATCAGGAATAAATACATCAGCTATGAGTGCAACTGGAGTGGATAGTAAAGTTCTAAATAATGCAACTGGAAAAATAACAGTATTTGATAAAGCTCTAGGGATGAAGATAGAGAAGAACGGGTATGGAGAGAACTCAGGAATCATATCTAATAATAGTACTGGAATCGGAATGGATATAAGATCAGAATCTTCTGGAAAAAATAGTGGTCTAATAGAAAATTATTCTGTAAGTTCAGGGGTTAAAGTAGCAGGTCAACTTATAAATACAGGAGAAATAAAGAACTATAACTTTGGAAATGCAGTTTTAGTAAGCAATGGAACATTTATAAATGAAGGTGGAGTAATAGATGGTGGATATGGAGTTGCAATAAAATCAGAAGTTCTTAGATTGAAAGATCCAGTAACAGGAAAATATTATGATGCTCCAACAAATAATAATGTAGTATTAAAAGGTGGGGAAATAAAAGGTACTATTGAAGGTGGAGTAGGAATAGATGCTTTATTTTTTCAGGGAGATAATAATATATCAGATATGAGGATAGAAAATTATGAAATTTTATCAGCAGCTGGTGGAAATAGTAAAATAGATAATTCTTTTATTGATTTGGAATATAGCCAAGGAAATAAAGGATATTTTGATGAAAATAAAAATAAACTTGAAAGTGAAGGCGTTATAACATCAGATAAAGGGAAATTAGAAATTTCTAATAGTACATTAGTTATCGATTTTAAAAATTCTTTAACAGATAAAACTTTAGAAAATTCAATAATTTCGGCAGATAAATTGATATTAAATGGAGATGTAAAGTTTTCATTTATTTCGGGTGATGGAAGAACTGAATTTAATTTATCAGAAGCTTTTGGTGGAGTAGATATTGAAATGGGTGAAAATGCAGATATAAAATCATCTGTAATTTGGAACTATGAAGTAAAGGATGGGAATGTAATAGCTAAGAAAAATAGCTATGGAGATATATTAACAACATCTAAATTATCTAAGTTTGCTACTTTATTAGAGGGAGATAGAATAGAGAAGAGTGCTTTAGAAACTAAAGCTATAGATAAATCTTTAATCTATGCTGTTTCTGATGCAGAGCAACTTCAAACAGCTGGAGAATTTACAAATGCTATGAAACAACTTTCAGGAGGAGTTTACGGTTATATGGCTGATATAGCTTCTATAAACTCAAGAACTTTATCAAAAAGAATGATGGATAGAGTAAATCAAAGTGATTTTACTAGAGAAAGAGCAACAAATTCATCAACACAAGATGTGATATATATGGATAATAATCATAGAATCAACGGATTAATGGACGTTTCATACATAGAGCATGGAATTTTAGGGGTTACAGAAAAACAAATTGAAAACAATGCTAAATTAGGGTTGATGTATGGAGGATCTAATGGAAAAGTTAAGTTCGAAGGTGGAGAATATGGAAGTGCAGATTTAAATAACATCTATGTTGGAGGATATTATAATTATAAATTTACAGATAGATTCTCTTTAACATCAAATGCTAGAATAACAAATTCATTTAATTCGTTAAAGAGAACAGTAAACTATGGAAATACTTACGGAAATTTTGATTCTACTTTCCCGACTTATGGTTTTGGACTTGGAACAGTAGCAGCGTACAATGTTTTGAAAGACGATTATAAAGTTGGAGTTTATGGAGGAATAGATTGGACTAAAATAGTTCAAGGGAATATAACAGAAGATCCTATACCAAATGGAAAAACACAAAATGAGTTAGCTGTAAATAGTAATGGAACTGTAGATGAAGAATTTTATGATTCTGTTGTTCCAAAAGCTGGAATTCTTTTAGAAAAAACAGGTTATTTATTTGGAAAAAAATATATTGTTGGTGGAAACTTTGAGTACGAAACAGAGTTAGGAAATATTAAAGATGGAAAAGTATTAAAACTTCAAGGGTTGTCTCAAAAGCATAGAATAGAAACAACAAAAATGGAAAATATGTTATCATATAATATTTTTGCATCATTAAATTTAACAGAGGATTTCTCACTTTTGGGAAGTTATACTTCTACAAAATCAAAAGAATATGATTCAGACAGTTTAACTGTAGGCGGAAAATATAAATTTAACTCAGTGGGAGATGTTGTAAATACATATTTTGACAATTTATCTGGAAATAAAAGTGATAGATGGAGAGGAACAGTTAATATCTTATTAGAAGCAGAGGATGATTCAGATAGAACATATTTTGATATGGATGGGAATCCATATCCAGGTGATTATGCAGCTTCTACATTATATGCTCCAAAATTAACAATGAGTTTAAATGATTTAAAATCAAAATGGTCATACTACTTTGAAGGGTATTATAAAGATAATGAAATGTTCCAAGGGCTAAAGACAAATGAAGCAGAGCAACACGCAACAAGAGTTCATTTAGAGGCAAGATGGAATGATACATTCTCTAGAGGAAGATACGGAATTAATATTGCATATAGAAATGAAACAAGTGAAAAACCACAAAACTATGGAAAAAAAGGATTTAGAGAAGTAAAAAGAGGAGTTCATCAAATTAGACTTACTCCAAACTTTATATATAATTTAGGTAACGGATTTGCTTTAAATGGAAGTTTTACAAATATATATGAGTATAACTATATTGGAGATAAGGAGGGACAAGGGGATTTCATAATGGAAAATCAAGGTGGAATAGACTATTCTGGACTTATGCCAAGAGCGTTTATGAGATTAAACCTATTTAGAGAAGATACATGGCATGATCATAACAATGCAACAGAAAGAAAAAGATTAACTCAGATTAGACCAACTTTTAGATATTTCTTTGGAAATGGAGCCTATACTCAGTTAGAAGCAAGATTCCCTATATACAATGGTGGTTACTCTAATGACACAAGAACTCAAATAATAAAATCTGAAAATTATGAAACAAGATATGGAATAAAATATATTCAACCTTTAGCACCAGGACTTACAGGAACAATAGGAGTTACACTATTAACAATAAAAGCTAAAAATAAAGCAACAGGTAATGAAAATAGATATCACTCATTTAGACCGATGGTTGGAGTAAGTTATAGCTTTTAATTAAAGGGGGAGAAAGTTGAAAAAAAAGATAATATTAATGATGCTTTTATCAATATGTATAGTTCAAGCAAATGAAAAGAATACAACTAAAGATAATCCAAATAAACAGATAGTTACAAATATATCAAAAGTGTCTCAAAGTGAAAAAGAAGATTTTAAAAATATGAGATTAAAATGGGCAGAATTTTTAACAGGAAAAGAGAGTTTAGAACTAGAAAGTCCAAAAGTAAAAAAAGATACAATTAGTACTTTAAACAATATGGGCAGAAAAAATTTAGAAAATTATAACTATGATGAAGCAAGAATGTCAATATACTCAGATTTAGAGGATATGAAAAGTGGAGTTCAAATTCAAACAACTTATGAAAGATTAAAAAATTTAAGTAAAGCCTATGTAGTTCCAGGAACAAATTTTTACAAAGATGAAAAAATAAAAAAAGAAATTTTAAATTCTTTAGAGTGGCTTCATAAAAATGCCTATTATGAAGGAGCTCCAGAATATGGGAACTGGTGGCAGTGGGAGTTAGGAATACCTAAAAATATAAATGAAATAGTAGCAATTATGTACGATGAGATTCCACCAGAAAATAGAATGAAGTATTTAAAAACATCACAATATTTTCAGCCGTATGCAAAATATTCAGGGTATAGCCCATCTGCTAAATACTCTTCATCACCAGAATTGAGAGTCTCAACAGGTGGAAATAGAATGGATACATCTATAATATCTTTCACACGTGGATTTTTAATGGAAGATAGAGAGCAAGTTTTAGATGGAGTTTCAGCAGTTGCAGATGTGGGAGAGTATGTTGCTTCAGGGGATGGATTCTACAAAGATTCATCTTTTGTACAACATGGAAATATTGCTTATAACGGAACATATGCCTCAGTATTGTTTAATGGATTAGGTTCAATTTTATATCTTACATCAGGAACTCAATATGAAATGAAAGATGAAAGATTAAATAATATATATGATTCAATAACAGATGGATACTCATATCTTTTAATAAATGGTGGAGTAACAGATGCAGTTAGTGGTAGATCTATTTCAAGGGACGGAAGTAATGAACTTGAAAGAGGTAGAGGTCTTGTAACTTCGATAGCTATGATATCAGAGGGAGCCCCTGAACCATATAAAAGTAAGATAAGAAAGCTTGTAAAAAAAGCTTTAGATGAGAATACCTCTTATAAGACAACTGAAAAAATATATAATTTAAAATTAAAAGAGATAATGAAAGATATAGAAATAAATGAGAAATATGAAAAAATAAATGAGCCTAAAAGTAAGGTTTTCTGGGGGATGGATAGAGTTGTTCATTTAGGTCCTGAAAACATAAAGTTTGTTATAGGTATGCATTCATCTAGAATTGGAAATTATGAAACAATGAATGGAGAGAATAAAAAAGGTTGGTATACAGGAGATGGAGTTACGTACATTTATGGTGAAAACTCAGATAAATCTAAAGATTTTTGGGCAACTGTTGATATGTACCATCTTCCGGGAGTAACAGCTAGTATAAAGGAAAGAAAAGATGGGTCAGGAGAGAGAAGACATAAAGTTAAGATGAGTCCAAAATCTTTTGTGGGAGGAGTAACTACAGGAAAAGTAACTTTAGCTGCAATGGATTTTCTTTCATGGAATAATCAAACTTCTGGTAAAAAATCATGGTTTTTAATAGATAACACGATGTTTGCAATGGGTTCTAATATTAGTAGTTCAGATGGAGAAATACATACAACTATTGACAATAGAATTATAGATGGAGAAAACTTTAAATATACGCTGTTATCAGATGAGGAGATAGTAACAAAAAAAGAGATTAGAATAGGAAGTTGGGAAAATATAGGTGGAAAAAGTGAAGCTCCAATAGAGGTTGAATATATAACAACTTATATAAATCATGGGAAAAATCCAAAAAATGTAGGTTATTTTTATAGTGTAGGTTTAGATGAAATATCTAAAAATGATATTGTTATATTATCTCAAAACGATAAAGCTCATGGTATAAAAGTTAAAGATTATACAGGGATAAACTTTTGGCAAGATAATCAGTATAAAGTTGATAAATATAAGAGTTTTAGTACATTGTCTTTATTAGCTTTAGAAAAAGATAATACATTAGAGCTTTGGGTAAGTGATCCAACTCAACTTTCAAATGTAATGTCTATTTTAGAAATAGATGGTGCTTATAAATTAGTTGAAACTACTGATAAAAATTTAAAGATAAGAACAGAGAAAAATAAAACTATTTTAAAAGTAGATAATATTAGAAGTGGGGAAACAAAATATATAAAATTAAAAAAATAAAATAATTAATAAAAAACCTTCTAAAGAAATGATTTTATATCATGAAAATTTAGAAGGTTTTTAAAAATTAAGAGGAGGTGTTTTAGTGAAGAAAAATTTAGTTTTTATAACAACAGATCATCAAAGAGCAGATACTATTGGGATGATACAAAATGGTAAAGAGGTAACTCCAAATTTAAATAGATTAACAGCAGAGGGATTTGATTTTAAAAGAGCTTATACAACGTGTCCATTATGTGTTCCAGCTAGAACTGCCTTAGCAACAGGACGATTTCCTACTAGAAATAATGTAGTGATAAATGATTTGAAGAATATACCAGAAATAACGAAAAATAGTAAAACAATTCATGAATATCTATTTGAAAATGGATATAACGTAAGTCATTTTGGAATGCAACATATAACTTTAAAACCATCTTTAGAAGATAGAGTTAAATTTAAAAGAATTTTAACAGATGATGATTATGAAAAAATATGTAAGAGAGAGAACATCCCACTATTTGGAGTTGTTGAAGATAGAGTTAAAGTTAGTGAAAGACATGGAGATATATATGAAGATAGACAGTACACAGGATCAAGAGTTTCACTTTTTGAAAAATCAGAAAATCTATTTAGAGATAGAGTTTATATTGATAATGCACTCAATTATTTAGATAGTGAAGCTTTTGAAAAACCTATAGGGATGTTTATAAATATCTGGGCTCCTCATCCACCTTTTAGAGTTTTAAAGGAACTTATGGATAGATTTCCAGATCCAGAATTACCTGAAAATATAAATAAAATATGTGAAGATGAACCACCTAAAAGAAGAGAGGGAATAGCAGCACAGCTAGCTGAGGAGAAAGACTTAGAGCATTGGAAAGATGTATGGCGAGCATATTTAGGCTTAACTAATTATGCAGATGAGCTAATTGGGGAGATAATTGAGAAGTTAAAGGAAAAAGGCCAGTATGAAAATACAATGTTTGTATTTACTGCTGACCATGGGGATCATTTAGGGCAACATAAGATGTTTCAGAAAATGGAGATGTACGAGCAAAGTATAAATGTACCTTTAATAATGAAAGTACCAGAGAAAAGTGAAGTAAAAGTGGAAACGGTAGTTAGTCACTTAGATGTACTTCCAACTATATTAGAAAGTTTAAATATAGAAAGTGATGAGGTATTTGTTGGAGAAAATATTTTAAATAATGAAACTCTAAAAAAATCTAGATATGCTTATAGTCAATATTCAGGAAATCAAGTAGCTATTGGTGATATAAGAAGGTCGATAGTGAGTAAAGAGTTTAAATACATATATGATCCTAGAGATTTAGAAGAGTTATTTAATTTGAAAAAAGATCCTTTAGAGATGAAAAATGAAGCTGGCAACATAGAGTATAAAGAGGTAAAGAAAAATTTAAAAAATCAATTGTCTCTATTTTTAAAAGAGCAAAATGATTGGATAAATATTATATAAAATGGAGGGTGTTATGAATAAAAAAATTGGGTTATTACTATTAGTTGGGGGACTTTTACAAAGAGGAGTTTTAGCAAATGAGCATAAGATTTCTGAAAAGCCATTGGAATTAAGTATTCTAGCTATTCAAAACGGAAAGACATATGATGAGAATTGGACAGTTTTCCAAGAGGCATTTAAGGATACAAATGTGAAATTAAAAAGTTATAGTTCTAAAAATTTAACAGATGAAATACAAGCTTTTAATCTAGCTGTTTCATCTGGAAATCTTCCAGATATTATATCTTTAGCTTATCCTGAAAAATTAGAAAGTTTAGGAATGGACGGAGGAATAGTATCATTAAATGATTTGATAGATAAACATGCTCCAAACATAAAAGCATTTTTTGAAAAATATCCAAGATATAAGATGGATGCTGTAGCAGCAGATGGAAATATCTATTTTATTCCAGATTATTATGATTGGTATAATATGAGAGCTGCTCAAGGGGTATTTATAAGAAAGGATTGGTTAGATAAGTTAGGATTAAAAACTCCAAAGACAATGGATGAACTATATGAAGTTATGGTAGCTTTTAAAACGAAGGATCCAAATGGAAATGGAAAAGCAGATGAAATTCCATACTTTGAAAGATCAGTGGAGTTTGCTGATAAAGAGTTAGTGGGAATGTTTGGAGCAGAGATAGGATTTTATGTAGATGAAAATGGAAAAGTAAAATTTGGTCCAACAACAGAGAGATTTAAAGAAGCTATGCCTCAAGTTATAAAATGGTATAAAGAGGGATTGATAGATCCTGAGATATTTACAAGAGGATTCCAAGCGAGAGACTATATGTTAAGAAATGATTTAGGAGGAGTTACTTTTGATTGGTTTGCTAGTACAGCTTCGTATAATGAGGATAAAGAGTTAAAGGATAAAGTGAAAGATTTTGAATTTATTGCAATAGCACCGCCAGAATATAAAGGGAAAAGTTATGCCCCAGATGCTAGAACAACTTATTTAGGTGGTTGGGGAATAAGTGCTACATGTAAAGATCCTGTTGCAGCTATAAAATATTTTGATTATTGGTTCTCTCAAAAAGGGTATGAGTTATCTAACTGGGGTGTAGAAAATGATACTTTTGTTAAAGAGGAAAATGGTAAAAAGAAATTTACAGATACGGTTATGAAAGCTGATGGAAAGACACCTTTACAAGTTTTAAGAGATAAAGGGATACAGTTTAGAATAGGTGCTTTACAAGATTATGAGTATGAAAAGGCTTGGGGGAATCCAAAAGCATCAGAATGGGCGGAGATGTATATGCAAAATGGATATATTGTAGATCCAATGCCAACTTTAAAATATACAAAAGAGGAAAATAGAAAAATACAGAAAATAAATTCGCAACTTAATATGGCTGTAAAAGAGATGAATCAGAAATGGATTTTAGGAGCTGTAGATTTTAATAAAACATATGACGAATTTCTAAAGAGATTAAATGAAATAGGGCTACAAGAGGCAATAGAGATAAATCAAAAGGCATATGATAGATTTGTTGGTTCTAGCAACTAATAAAGAATAAAGTGTGCTTTTATTGATTTAAAAGTAGAAAAATGATATATAGAAAAAGGTATATCCTAAAATGATGATTTACACTTTAAAAATTTTAAACTATAATCACCTTACAAAACGCAGATAAGTAAGGAGGGTTAGTATGAAAGAAAATATTTTAGAAATGGATGAAAGAGTAGAATCAGAAAAAATAGGTCTCATTAAGAAAATAATGACTGGATTGAAAAGAGGAAACGTAAAAGATCAAATGTCATTATATCTGATTTTTCTTCCATTTATACTTTGGTATATGATATTTGCATATAAACCAATGTATGGTCTTATAATCGCTTTTAAAGATTACAATCTATTTAGGGGAATATCAGGAAGTGAATGGGTAGGACTAGCAAACTTTACAGAGTTTTTAACAAGCCCATACTTTTATACAACTCTAAAAAATACAATATTTTTAAATATATATAGTTTAGTGTTTGAGTTTCCATTTGCCATAATTTTAGCTCTTATGCTAAATGAGGTAAAAAATAGATTTTTTAAATCTTTCGTTCAAACAGTTTCGTTTTTACCATACTTTATAGCAATAGTTGTAACAGCTGGAATAACTATAAATATTCTTTCTCCAAGTAGTGGTGTAATAAACCATATTTTAGAAAGATTTGGATTTGAAAAGATATACTTCCTATCAAAACCAGAGTACTTTAGAGGAATATTTACAGGAATGAACATGTGGAAAAGTACAGGATTTAATGCAGTAATCTATTTAGCAGCTTTAACAGCAGTGGATGAATCTCTATATGAAGCAGCAAAGATAGATGGAGCTACAAAGTTCCAACAGCTTAGATTTATAACTTTCCCATCAATTATCCCAACAATAGTTATAATGTTAGTACTGAAAGTTGGAAGTATGCTAAACGTTGCATTTGAGACAGTTTTATTACTTTATCAACCAGCAACATATTCAACATCAGATGTTATAAGTACTTATGTTTATAGAACAGGTATGTTAATGCAAGATTTTGGTTTAGCAACAGCAGTTGGATTATTCAATGCAGTTATTGGATTTATCCTAGTTTACCTAGCAAATAGATGGAGTAAAAAGATAACATCATCAGGACTTTGGTAAAAAGTATTAACTGTTAAAAAAATTTGAAAGGAGAGATTTATGAGTAAAATTAAAAGATCAAAAGATGAAAAAATATTTGATTTTATCAATTATTCCCTACTTGCAATATTTGGAATAATGTTTATATATCCAATTATATATGTATTCTCAGCATCAGTGACAAAACCATACCTTTTAGAGATAGGAGAGATGTATCTTCTACCTAAAGGGATTAGTATGGCATCATTTAAGGCAGCTATGAATCTAGATGGAATCTGGTTAGCTTATGCAAACAGTATCTTTATAACAGTTGTAGGAACTGCTGTAAGTATGTTCTTTACAATAACTGGAGCTTATGTTTTATCAAAACCAGAGTTAAAATTTAGAAAAATTTTAACATTAATGGTTGTTGTGACAATGTGGTTTGATCCAGGAATGATCCCTAGATATCTGAACTTTAGAGACTTAGGTCTTATTAATAGTTATACATCTGTAATTGTAGGATTCGCAGTAAATACATTTAATGTAATAATTTTAAAGAGTTTCTTTGAAGCTGTGCCAAAATCACTAGAGGAATCAGCTAGAATAGATGGAGCTACTCAGTGGCAAATTATGACAAAAATATATCTACCTCTATCAACTTCAGCGTTAACAACAGTATCATTGTTTTATGCTATCTCAAGATGGAATGGATATTTCTGGACAATGGTTTTATTAACTGATGATTCTAAAGTACCATTACAAGTTTTCTTAAAGAAGTTAATAGTAGAGAAGAATATGGCTGGAGAAGCAGCACAAATTATTACACCAGAAAGTTTAACATCACCACAATCAATAATATATGCTGTAATAGTTTTATCAATAGTTCCAATAATGATTATATATCCGTTTATCCAGAAGTTCTTTAGAAAAGGAGTAACTTTAGGAGCAGTAAAAGAGTAGATAAAAAAGAAAATTAAAAATAAAAGTTCATAATATTTAGGAGGAGTTTTACTATGAGATTAGATACAAGATATGCAAATCACCCAGAGGATTCAAAACACTACACAACAGAGGAATTAAGAAAGCACTATTTAATGGAAACAGTTTTCGTTGCTGATGAAGTTAACTTAATGTATTCTCATGTGGATAGAGTTATAGCTGGAGGGGTTATGCCAGTTGAAACTGAAGTAAAATTAGAGGGATGTAAAGAGTTAGGATCTGAGTTTTTCTTAGAGAGAAGAGAGCTTGGACTTATAAATATAGGTGGATCAGGTAAAGTAGTTCTTGATGGAGTTGAATATAAAATGGCTTCAAAAGATGGACTATATGTTGGAATGGGAGTAAAAGAGATTACATTCATATCTGATTCTGCAGAAAATCCAGCAAAGTACTATGTTAACAGTGCTCCTGCCCATGTAGCTTACCCTACAGTAAAAATAGATATAGCTAATGCTAATGCAGTTCATTTAGGAGATTTAGAGAATTCAAACAAAAGAACTATATTTCAATATGTTCACCCTGCAGTTTGTAAATCATGTCAACTTTTAATGGGAATGACTGTATTAGACCCAAATAATATGTGGAACACTATGCCAACGCACACACATGAGAGAAGAATGGAAGTTTACTTCTATTTCAACATGGATGAAAATACAAGAGTATTTCATTTAATGGGACAACCTCATGAGACTCGTCACATTGTAATGGCTAATGAGCAAGCGGTAATATCGCCATCTTGGTCAATTCATTCAGGTGTAGGAACTAAAAATTACACATTTATTTGGGGAATGGCTGGAGAAAATCAAACATTTACTGATATGGACCATATAGCTATGGATCAGTTAAGATAATTGGGGAGGAAATATGTTAAACATGTTTAATTTAGAAGGTAAAGTTGCAATGGTAACTGGAGGAAACGTAGGAATAGGAAATGCACTAGCAATGGGACTTGCAAAAGCTGGAGCAGATCTATTTATCTTCACATATAATGATGATAATATGGAAAATGTTGTAAAAGAGGTTGAAGGATTAGGAAGAAAAATTGCTTATGCAACTGGAGATCTATCAAAAGAAGATGTAGCTATGGAAGCAGTTAGTAAATGTATAGAGGCTTTTGGAAGAATTGATATCCTAGTAAATAATGCTGGAACAATAAAAAGATCGCCAATTTTAGAGGGATCAAACAGTGATTGGCAACAAGTTATTGACTTAAATCTATCTTCAATATACTATTTAAGTAAGACTGCAGCATTTGAGATGAAAAAGCAAGGTGGAGGAAAGATAATAAACATAGCTTCAATGTTATCATTCCAAGGTGGAAAGTTTGTTCCATCATACACAGCAAGTAAGCATGGAGTAGCTGGTCTTACAAAAGCTTTTGCAAATGAATTAGCAATAGATAATATCCAAGTAAATGCAATAGCACCAGGATATATAGAAACAGCTAACACAGCACCGATTAGAGCTGACGAAAAAAGAAATGCAGAGATATTAGGAAGAATACCAGCAGGAAGATGGGGGCAAACTTCAGACCTTGTAGGAGGAGCGATATTCTTAGCATCAAAGGCAGCAGATTATGTAAATGGACATATTCTAGCTATAGATGGTGGATGGTTAGTTAGATAATAAATAAGGGGAGAAAGTTATAATGAAGAGAAAAATAGCAATGGGAGCGTTACTTTTATCAGCGCTTATGTTTAATGGATGCTCAAATGATAAAGACTCTAAAGATGCAGGAACAGCAAAAGGAAAAGATAAGAATCTTTCTGTGTTTCTAGTTTTCAATGGAATGCCTTTAAGTGATGAGTGGGAAGTTTATAAAAAAGCTGAAGAAGCAACAGGAGTAAAAATAAAATCATACGCATCTAAAAATAATACAGATTCTACACAAGCTTATAATCTTATGCTAGCTTCTAATGATTTCTCAGATATTATAGCTTACAGAGTTCCAGATTTAGAGAAGTTAGGTAGCGATGGTGGAATGATTCCTTTAAATGATTTAATAGATAAGCATGCACCAAATATAAAGAAGTTTATAGAGGAAAATCCAAGATATAAAAAAGATATGTATTCACTAGATGGAAAAATTTATGCAATTCCAACATATTATGATTTAGATAAACTTAGTGTATCATCTGGACTTTTTATAAGAACTGATTGGTTAAAAAAGTTTGGATTATCAGTTCCAAAAACACTGGAAGAAGCTGAAAATGCGTTGACAATATTTAAGGAGCAAGATGCTAATGGAAATGGAAGAAAAGATGAAGTTGGAATCTTTGTGCGTGGAAATATTCAAGCGGCATTAAATAACTTAACTGGAATTTTTGGTGCAAGACCATATAAAACATTTTATGTAGAAAATGATCAAGTAGCTTTTGCAACATTAGATCCTAATTTTAAAGAGGCAGTAAAATTATCAGCAGATTGGTATAAAAAAGGACTTGTAGATAAAGAGGTTTTCACTAGAGGTTGGGGAGCAAGAGATGCGGTATTACCAACGAATATAGGTGGAATGACTTTAGATTGGTTTGGAAGTACAGCTAGTTATAATAGCTTAGCAACGACACAAATACCAGGATTTGAATTTTATCCAATAGAACCACTTCAAATAAAAGATGGAATGAAAAGTGTTACAGTGGGAAGAAATACGACTCCAGAAATCGGTTGGGGAATATCAGCAGCTTCAAAGAACCCAGAGCAAGCTATTAAATTTATGGATTGGTGGTTCTCTGAAGAGGGAAGAAGAACTTGGAACTTTGGTATTGAAGGAAAGCATTATACAATGGTAGATGGGAAACCAGTATTTACAGATTATGTATTAAACAATCCTGATGGAAAAGGACCTTTAAAAGTTTTACAAGAGGTTGGAGCTCAAGTTTCAGGACCAGGAGTACAGCAAGATGCAGAATATGAATTCCAATATTCAAATGACATTGCAAAGCAAGGATTTGAAATGTATATGAGAAATGACAACACAACAATGCCACTGCCAATATTAAAATATAGTCCAAAAGATGTAAAAAAATTAGAAAAGATTATGGCACTAGTAAATCAAACAACAGAGGAATATATGCAAAAATGGATTTTAGGTGTTTCAGATGTAGATACTGATTGGGATACTTACATTAATAGAATTCAGCAAAATGGTATAAACGAAGCAGTAGAACTTGTGCAAAAAGGTTATGACCACTATAACAGTATTAAATAAAAACATAAAGAAACTAGGTAGATATACCTAGTTTTTTTATAGATATATCAAGGGGCGCAAAATGAAAAAAGTAATATTAGGAGTTATGATGTTAACGGGGATTTTATATGGTAGAGAGATTAAAGTATATCAATTTGAAAATGATATACCTAAAAATATAGTATCTAGTAAAAAAGAGTCAGTATCTATATCTAAAGAAAAATATAAAGATGGAGAGAATTCTTTAAAATGGAAGTTTAAAAAAAATGATTCTTTAAGTATTTTAGGAGATACAGGATATACAGTTTTTAAAAAAGGACAGCAAGAAAAAGCTAGAAGTAGCTATAGTATGTGGATATATAATAAGGAACCAATTGATGGAGAGATGTTAGTACAGTTTAAGAAAGATGGTGTAGTAAAATGTTGGTTTCCAATAAAAATGAATTTTAAAGGTTGGAGAACTATGTGGGTTCAGTATGATAGAGATATGAAAGGTGAACCTGTTGAAGGAATGGATGAAATAACTTTTGTAGCACCTAATGAAAGCGGAGAGATATTAATAGATCAAATTATACCATCAGTATTAATAGATCCAAGACACAATGCAAGAGATGAGCAGGTAGATTTTATTAATTTAGAGGCAGATACAGCTGCAAATGCTCACTGGATGGCACTATATAAAAATTATAATCAGATAGATAAAAAAAAATTACAAAAAGAATTAAATAAAGATGAAAAAATAGGAATTAAAAAAATTGAAAAAAGATATAGAGAAAAACTTCTAAAAAAAGTTAAAGTGACACCAGAAAAAATACAAAATAAAGAGGAAGAGTTTTCTAAATATAAAAAAATAAATTTAGAATTTATTCAAAGACTAGTAATTTATGAAGATTTGAAACCAGAAGAAAAAGATAAAATAAAGTATATTGCAACAAAGGAGTTTGGAGTATATTTAACAGAATTAGCATATATGTATAATTCAACAAATAATATTCAAGAAAAAGAGAGAATTGCTAAACTTTTCAATGAGAGTCTAGAATATATGTATGATCAAGGTTGGACAAAAGGAAGTTCTCAAGGAACTGTTCATCATCTAGGATACCAAATGAGAGAGATATATGAAGCCATATTTTTAATGAAAGAGCCACTGATTAAACTAGGAACGGTAAATAAAGCTAAAGATATGATAACTTGGTATAGTGGAATGGGGATGATATATACATCTAAAGATAAATTAAAAATAAACATAGATGTATTAAATACAATGCTCCCAGGGATGTTAGCAGCGATACTTTTAAATGAGGATGAATCAAAGGAAGCTAAAGAACTGTATCAATTTCAGAATTATTTAATAGGTTCTATAAAATATTCTCCAGGAGTTTTAGGAGGATTTAAATCCGATGGTACAGTTTTTCATCATATGCAAAATTATCCAGCTTATGCAAGAGGGGCATTCCAAGGGCTTGTACCAATAGTTTACTATCTACATAAAACACCCTATGGAATAAAAGGAAAAGAGTATGATATTGTAAAGAAAGCAGTTTTAACAACTAGATTGTATTCAAATAAATATAATTATTTATTATCTTTAACAGGAAGACATCCTCATGATAAATTAAAAATAGATGTAGAAAGTTTTAGACTAATGGCATTAAGTGGTGAGAATGGTGTAGATAAAGACTTAGCAGAAGCTTATATAAGATTAAGTAGCGATAAGAGAAAAATTGAAAAGTTAAAAGACATGGGATTTGAAAAAGAAACGGCTCCTCAAGGTTCGTGGACAATGAATATGGGGTCTTTACAACTTCATAGAAGAAAAGAGTGGCTAGCAGGAGTGAAAGGCTATAGTAGGTATTTAGTAGGAAATGAAACGTATATAAAAAATAACTTATATGGCAGATATATGAGTTATGGAGCATTTCAAATTTTAGAAGGTTCATTAAAAGAGAGTGGATATGTGCAAGAGGGATGGGACTGGAAGCATTTCCCAGGAACAACAGCTATAGATGTGCCTTTTGAAAAGCTAAAATCGAATATCTCACAAGTGGATACTAAAAGTGGAGTTGAGGAGATGTTACTTTCAGATGAAACATATTCTGGTGGAAACTCTTTAAACGATAATAGTATGTTTGCAATGAAACTTCATGAACATCCAAAATATAATGGAACTCATAGAGCTAGAAAATCAGTATTTGTTTTTAATAATAAAGCTATCTTGCTAGGAAGTGGAATTGAAAACAATGACAGTGAAAATGAAACTCATACAACTATTTTCCAAAATTACTTAGGAAAAAATATGAAAAAAGCCTATGTAAAAGATAAAGAAATGTTTATGGATTCTCAGAATAATTTATATAAGGTTGAATTAGGAAATACGGTATCAAAAAAAGGGAAACAAGAGTCTAGAGATCATTCAACTGGTAATAAAACAGAGAATAACTATGAATTAGCTTATATAAATCATGGGAAAGCACCTAAAAATGGGAAGTATCACTATAGCATTTTGATAAAAGGGACAAAAGAGGAACAAGAGGCCTTTAAAAAAAGTTCAAAATACCAGGTCTTAAATCAAGATAACAGTAGTCATATTGTAAAAGATTTAAAGAGTGATATGATAGGGTACGCACTATTTGAAAGTGGAAAAGTGCAAAATAATAGATTTATTGAATCTGTAGATACTCCATCAATGATTCTTCTTCAAGAAAAGGGCAAAGAGATACAAATGAGTTTTGTTGATCCAGACTTAAGATTATATGAGGGAAGAGATGAGGAGCAATATGATAAGAATGGGGTCATGATTGAAAGAAGTATCTACTCTAGACCTTGGATTGGAAATGAAGGAAAAGAGCATATAGCTTTAGTTATTCTAAAAGGAAAATACAATGTTGATAATAATCCAAAAGTAAAATCTGAAATAGATGGAGATTTTACAAAATTGAGTATTACTTCTAAAAATGGAGAACCAGTAAAGATTATATTAAAAGATATATCATAGAATATAAAAAGAAGTATGACATATTTAAATGCCATACTTCTTTTCTATTTAAACATTTATTTTAATAAAAGGGTCATTGTGTTTTTCTCCCCATGTCATTAGATGTTCTTTTAAATATTTAGTTTTATCAGTTAAAGGAATAGGGTTTAATTGATACTCATCCTTAGTATTGTCATATAAAAACTCTTTAGGAATATCATTACCAGAATAATCATTAAAATACACATAGGTATATTTTTCATCAATTGCAGCCCTCCATCCATAAGCTAAGGTGTCTAATCCTCTTTCTTTTAAATTATTTAAAACCTTAGGGTTTCCAGTATAACATGCAGAAATAGCGATATTATTTACTTCTTCACCTTTTAAAGTAGGAGAGAGATCAACTCCTTCCATCTCTTTAGGAATGTTTAAATCTAAAAGAGAAAGTATTGTAGGAGTAATATCAGCTCCTGAAAGAGGGGTAGTTATCTTTCTATTTTTATATTTGTTTCCATGAGAAAGCATAAATGGCACAGAAACAGCCTCCTCAAACCAAACGTGTTTACTCCAAAGCCCATGAGAGCATAACATCTCACCATGATCTGAAGTTACTATAATTATAGTATTTTCAAATAAATTATTCATCTTAAGGTAGTCAACAATCTTTCCAAAGTGCTCATCAATACCTGTTATAGCTGCATAATATTTTTTTACAGATTCTAAATACCCCTCCTCATCTAAAGAGAATGGAGTTATAGTTCTAGGATGATCAACAATATCTTCTAAGATTACATTTTCTCTTTTTTCAACTTTTACATCCTTATACATATCCACATATTTTTGTGGGATTAAATCAAGAGGTGTATGTGGTGGATTCCAAGATAAAAAAAGAGCGAAGTTATCGTCTTTATTTTTATCAATAAAATCTAAAGCAATATCTGTTTCATGTTCAACAGACCATTTATTAATATTTATCATCTCTGGAGAATCCATCCAGTAGTGAGGAGAAAGATGGTTATCATCAGCACCATAAGAGTACCAAAAATCAAAACCATGTCTTTTAGGTCCAGGTGGTGTAAAGGCATCCCAATCTTTAGCTCCCGAAAGAGGAAGGTTATCATCTTTTTTTTCAGGTTCATCTAGATGCCATTTTCCAATATATCCTGTTTTATATTTATTACTTTTTAAAATATCTCCAATTGTAACTTCACTTTCTTTTAAAAATATATTTTCAAGACCAGGTTTACAATTCGTAATAACTCCATGAGATATAGGGTTTTTACCTGTTAAAATAGTTGCTCTATTTGGTGAACAAAGAGGACAGCTACTATAAGCTTTTTCGAATATTGCTGCTTCGTTAGAAAAAGCATCAAAGTTAGGAGTTATAACAGGTTCTTTTTTCATAAACCCCACTGCTTCTCTTCTCCACTGATCTGCAAAAATAAATAAAAGATTTGGTTTTTTCATAAAATCTCCCCCAAGTAAGTAGTTGTTTCTTTTTATGATACATTTTGTGAAAGAACAAGTAAATATTCTATTTTCAATCCTTTTAAATAAAGTCTTAAAAAAAGAAAATGGGATATTTTATGTTATTAAAATCTATAATTTAATCCAGTACCTATTTTCCAAGAATCATCTTTTTCAAAAATATATTTATAATCAATATAAAAACTTAAAGAATCATTACTAATAGCAGCAATATCAACTTTCGCTCCTAATTCTTGCGAAAAATTATTTTTTCTATCAATATTTAGTTTTGAGTTTTCATTTGAAATATTTTTAAAACTTACATCTAAATCATTATTAGAGCTATTTATTTCTTGACCTAATCCAGCTAAAAGTTTAAATGTAACTGTATAGTTATTACTTGGATAGAAAACTTTACCAATAGAGATATTTGTATTAATTTTGCTAAAAAAATTATTTAACTTATCAATCTCAAGTTCATATTCTCCACTAGATTCCTTTATTTTATGTTGAAATACTCCCATTGCATAAGCACTAATTTCAGGTTCTATAAAAAAGTTAGTAAAGTTATATTGTTTAGATAATTTTCCAGAAGTTCCTAAATAGAAATTTTTTAAATCTCCTTTGTAGTTTTCATTAATAGTACTATAAGTTGGAGTATTGTCTTTAAAGTCTAAAAAGCTTAAATTTAAATCTCTTTTAACATTACCTTTTGAGTAACCTAAATAGAAAGTTCCAATACCTTTTTTATTATTGTTATTATAGTTTATAAAAGCTGTTCCTTGTAAAAAGTTATCCTCTCTTTTTCCAGCATTAGAGTAATAATCACTATCAAGACGAGTATAACTAAAAATAACACCAAAATCAGAAACCTCATTTAAATAGAACTGTTTTCCTAAGTAAAAACCATTTAAATTTTCATCATATCCCTCAACATGATCGAATCCCTTTTGTCTAAATTTTTCAAAGGTATAACCTACAATATAGCTATCATCTTTACCTTTTACTAATTTTTTATCTAAATTTTCAACTATGTTTTCAGTGGTATAAGCAATAACATTTTTAGTTTGAAACATAATATTAGGATATATACTTCTTCCTAAAAATTTATCTAAATAAAAATTATATTCATAACTATTTCGAGCACTTCTAAGAACATTAAAAAATTGATCTTTAGAAGAGTTTTCAGAATCAAAATAAATTGTTTCTAAGAAATTACCAGTTTTATTATCTGTTATCTCTGAGAAATTTTTTCTTCTAATTAAGGTAGTCTCAGAATCAGTATTAATTTCATAAAGATATGAGTAAGAATCTATTTTTTCAGCAGTAAAAGTTAATTGAGTAGGTGTAAATGTAGAATCATTTTTAGTGTAGAGAGTTGAAGCATAACTTAAACCAATGGTAGCTTCTTTTAATGGTGTACTTGTAGTTCCACCTTGCTCCATAACAAGAGAACCATTAGGTCCATTTTTAACTCCATTTGGAGCTATAATATTACCATAGTTAAAAACATTACCATTTGTAGTTAAAAGTCCAGAATCACCGAGATTGATAGTTCCGTTATTAACAGCAGAACCTCCATTTAAATAAAAAGCATAACTATTAGTTGAGCCATTATTAATTGTAATAGTACCATCAGATGCATTTGAAATACTAACACTTCCATTAGATCCCATAGCATTAGCATTAGGACCATCTACAATAATAGTTCCACTATTACTAGCACTTCCATTTGAGTTAACAAACATTCCACCAGATGGGTTTAAATTAACTCCATCAATACTTGTGACTTTAATAGTTCCAAGGTTTGTTAGTGTTCCACCATTATAAACATACATACCATAATCAGTATCTGTAATATCTATAACACCTTTTTCATAGTTAATAACATTAGTTCCACCAGAAACGGTTATAGCAGAGTTACCAAAAGCTAAGGAAATAGTTCCCATATTTTCTACATTTCCAGGACCAAAAGCTAAAATTCCATATGTCCCACCTTGATAATCTTGAGCAGTTCCTTTGATAGTTCCATAATTTCGAAAATATGTATCAGAAGTACTGTTATAAAGGCTAACTGCCGTACTTCCCAGAGAAAAATTGATAGTACCATTATTAGTTCCAGTAGTAGCTCCTTGTAAAAGAATACCATTTTGATAGTTTCCAACATTAATAGTACCATTATTAGTAAGAGAACCAGATTTTTCAATTCCCATAGCATAGTTACTATCTCCACCGTTAATGTTAATAATTCCATCAAGTTTATTAATGATAGTTCCACCTCCAGTTCCATACATTAAAATATGAGTGGAAAAGTTGTCAGTAATATTAGAAGTTATAGTACCATTATTAATAAGGCTTCCGGTTCCAGATAGATACATTGTATAATCAGCATTACTAGAACTTAAAGTTCCAGTATTTATACCAGAACCACTTCCAATAACACCAATTTTAGCAATCTCATTACTATCAGAATTAATAATTCCATCTATGTCATTAGTTACATTACCTCCATCATGAGAAAGCAGAGCAAACTTTGTATTTTTTATATTAATATTACCATTGTTATATGCAGACCCGCTTCCATCTACAAGAATAGCTGAAACTCCATTAGATATTTCGATAGCTCCAAAGTTTTCCATGTAGCCTTGTCCATTTATAATAACGCTGTAACTAGCATCACCAGAGATTTTAGCAGAGCCATCATTAAAAAAGTATGATCCAGATGAGCTATTGTTTAGTAAAATTCCAACTCCACCACCAGATATATTAATAGTATCATTATTAAAAATAGCTCCGTCACCTTCTAAATACATACCGAAAGAGTTAGACAGAGATTTATTTAAAGTAGAACCTACAACATTTATAGTTCCATTATTATAGATTTCACCATAATTTGAAGTATACATTCCAATAGAATTATCATGAACATTTATAATAGATTTATTATTTCCAATATTATTTACGCCATTATTAGAAATACTATTCCCTTCAATAACGATTCCAATACTATTTGAAGAAACATTTATAGTTCCAGAGTTTTGAACTTCACCACCATTAACAGAAAAAATTCCAGTACTATTGTTTGAAGTATCTATAGTTCCATTATTAGTGAAAGAACCATCACCATCAATATAAGCACCTATCTGAGAATTAGTTACACTAATCTTCCCTAGATTACTACCTGTTCCATCGCCTACAATAGCCATTCCAAAATTATTACCAGTTCCTTGAACAAGAATTTCTCCTGAAAGTCCATTGATAATTTCACCACCATTCTTAGATAACATTCCTAAAAGATCTTGAGAAGTATCTCCATTTTCAACTTTAATTATATTGGCATTTTCAATAGAGAAACCATTTTCTACAGATCCCATACCAGTGAATAGATTATTAGTAGGAGTAACAACTAAATTTTCATTTGTTGTATACGAATGAGTATTAAGAATCCAGTTGTTATTAAAAAATATTTTTGAATAGTCAGGTGGACCACTAGGTGCTGTAGGAGTAATAGGTTTTGTAGCTGGAATATTAGGAATACTAGGTGCAGGAGTAATAGACGGAGTAGTAATATTAGGTTTTGATGGAGTAGTAACTGGTGGAAGTAAAGTAGGGTTTTTCTCAGAAGATTCAATTGGTAGATTAATATTAGAGTTTTTTATTTTAAACTCTTTTTCATTAGATTTAAAATATTTAAAATTTGTAAAAAAGATAAGTCCTGATTCAGAATTAGATAAAGATGAACGGTTAGTTACTATAAACAAAGAAAATAATAAAAAAAGTTTTTTTTTCATAGAATCCCCTCACTTTATAAAAATTGTTTTGATTTGCAGTAAGTTTACAAAATGAAAAAATAGATTCCTTCAAAATTAATAAAAAAAAGAACACTTTAAAGTGTTCTTTTAAAAAGCATTTTTAATATCCATAATATGGTTGAGGAACAGGTCTATAGTAGTCATTATTGTGATTGTTATGGTAATTATTATTATTTTGATTTGCAATAATTCCACCTACTACCACAGCACCTACCACAGCAGCACCAATAGCTTGTCTTCTTCTTTCTCTTTTAACTGCTCTTCTAATATCTTTTCTAACTTCTTTTCTAATTTCATGACGAACATGAGCTTTTACAATTTCATGCTTAATAACAGGTGGAATTGGTCTATGATATCTTGCAAAAGAAGTAGTTGTTAAAATAATAAGCATAAATAATGCTAAAAATTTCTTCATAATTACTTTCCTCCTTTTTCTAATATTTTTCCAAAGTTTTGAACTTCATCTTTATTGAAAACAATATAGTCTTCAGTTCCGGCAAAATCTAGAATAAGGACACCCTGTTTTTTATCATATTGTAGATGATAAAATTGTAAAGCGCTTTCTTCAGGATTGTTAGCATTAGCTATAATTCCTGGGATTTGATATCTAGGATTTCCATCTTTAAATGTATTTATTAAAACAGATTTTGGCAATCCAAAAGTAACAATAGCTCCAGTTTTTGTTTGCAAAGCAAAATAAGCATTACTATTTTGGATAAACATACCTATTTTATCAGTTTCTGTAGAGATATCATTTTTAACAATATCAGCAGCAAAAAGGTTTAAAGAACCTAAAATTCCTAAAATAAGAAAGAATTTTTTCATGATTATTTTACCTCCTTAACTGCATTAAAAATCTTATTTGTTTCATCTTTTGTAAAATATATTGTGAAATCTTCGTAAGTAGGTTTTACATTTAATTTATTATCTGAAAAAGACACATTATATAACTCAGTCTCCAATTTATTTTCATCTAAACTATCATAAAAACCTATAACTTCTTGTTGTTTAATTCCCTTTTGTACATCTAAAAGAACATCATTTGCTAATCCAAAAACATAAGCCTCACCAGAGTTGCTAGCTAAAGCCACATATGTTGCACTTTCAACTTTTTCAATTTTTAACTCTGGAAAATTCATACTTCCTTGCTCATTTCTTATTTCAGCACTAAATGTAATAGCTGATAATAAAAGAGAGATAGGAATTAAAAGTTTTTTCATTTTAAGCTCCTTTGAAATATTTTAGTAATAAAACTATATATATACTAACATATATTTTAAAGGTTGAGGATTTGAAAAAGCATTGACAAAATTTGGTATGAAAATTCAATTACTTTATTTTAAAATTAAACTTAATTGCGAAAGCTCAAAATTATCATCTAAGAATAGTTCACGATTTACTTTTACAACTGGGATATTTAATTTAAAATTTTGCAAATCATCAATAGTTATAATATAGTTAACTTCAAAGACATCTTCTAATAAAGAGTTAATTTCATAACTTTCAATAATCTCTACAACTTCAACATATGAAAAGTTTTTTAAATATTTAGAGAGAATTTTTCCATACATATGATCAAAAGTATCATCAACAATAACAACTCTTTTGTATTTTTCATTTTCTAATTTAGATTGCATAGAATGTTTTTTTAAAATTATTCCAAGATGAATAATATCTTCTGAATAAAATCTTGGAAAAATACTTTTAACAATCTCTTTAATTTTTGTATATTTTTCTTTCTGTTCTCGATTTAATTGATAAATTTCTTTGTTTTCGTAGAAATTATATTCTTGTTTTAAGTTACCAACTCTTAAAACATTTGATATTCTCATAATTGTTTGAGGACTTGTAGAAAGATCTATATTAAAATATTCTTTAATTTTGTTAATAAAAATTTTGGTATTTTCGCTTGGAGTTTCATATAACTTTATATCTAAATAAAATAGAGTTTTAATGATAGAGTCTAATTCATAAGGTTTTAGATAATCTAAACCTCTAATTTTTAAAAATTTAAGAGTTTTCTCATAATACTTATGTTGAATAAGATTTTCATTAGAGTAAGTTTCATCAAGAATAGACTCTTTTTTATCTCTTATAGAATGAATAAGAAGAATAGCCACTATTTTATAAAAATCTTCAGGAACAAGAGTAACCGAAATACTATTTAGAAGTCTTAAAACAAAAATTTTATTAAACTCTAAAACATCCTCTTGGAAATATTTTCCGATTAAATCTGCAAATAATTTGTGATTGATATTTTTATTAATTAAAAATTTTGTTAAATGCATAGCAAAAAGTTCTCTAATCATAGGTTCATTTCCTTCTAAAAATATACCTCGACCAGAGATGCTCTCGATTTTTAAACCTTTATTTTCCAAGTAATCTTTTATTTCTTTAAGGTCATAATTTAAAGTTCTTCTAGTAGTTTGTATTTTATCTGTATTATCATTTAAATTTATTGTATTTTCAAAAAAAAGTTGTAATAAAAGATACTCTTTTCTTTCTGTAACAGAAAGTGGTGCGAATTGTAAAATATCTTTAATTTTATTTATAGTACAAGGTTTTAAAAAGAAAAGATCTTTAACTTTTTGAATTCCATGTATTTTATAAGTTGCTAAAAAATCATTAATTATATTGATATTATTATCAATAGAACGTTTTTTTATATGTAATATTTTCTCCAAATCAGAATAACTAAATCTATTTAAGGAAAAGAATAAACTAAGAATATAAAGGGATTTTTTATTTAAAAACATTAATTCTCCTTTCTTGAAAATCATAATAATGTAATATAGTATATTTTACAATAAAAACTATATATATACAAACAAAAAAGGCTGAGTTTTTAAAACTCAGCCTTTTATTAATAAATTATCTTCTTATTTTGTCTAACTCTCTTTCAGTTACGAACATTGAGTTGTTTTTAGATTTAATCCATAGTCCGTCACCTTTTCTATCTAAAGTAACTACAACTTTTCTATCTACATCTAAAATGATTCCATTTTTTTCAAAATCAGCAACTGACATAACTTTTCCAATTCTTGTCATAGCTTTAAAAATATCTACTTTTTTAACTTTGAAAGTTACGTTAGGTATTTTAGATTCAAAGCTAATTTGGTTTCCTTCCTCATATGATCTTATTTTTGTCATAGTTCCGTTAACAATACCTGCAAAGGCACTCATGCTTAATGTAGCAGCTAATATAATCATTTTTATTTTTCTCACGTTAATTAATCCTCCTAAAATATATCTATGTAGAGACGATTATATATGAAAGTGAAAAAAATATCTATTTGAAATTTACTACTAAAAAAATGTATGAAATTTCAAATATGTGAAATTTTATACTAACTTAACAAGAAGAGGTACTTTCTCTTTTTATTAAGATTGGATCTAAAGATTTCTGAATGATTAATTTATTTCCATTTAAAAGATAATCAATAGCATTTGCCATCATTAAATCCACAGGATGTCTAATACTTGTAATATTTAAAGCTGTGGAGATAATAGTATCGTCAAAGCTTAAAATAGATATATCATTGGGAATAGATAAACCTTTTTTTCCCAGTTCTTTAATTAAATTTAAAGCTATAACATCGTTAGATGTAATAAAAGCTGTGGGAAAATCTTTTAAAGAATCTAACTTTGAAGAGAGATTATCAAGGTTACTATTAGTGACGTCAGTTTCAATAAACCATTCATTTGAAAACTTTAAATTCTTCTCAGAGAAAAATTCTTTTACTCCTAAAAGCTTTATATTTTTTTTATCAGCACCGATAAATCCAATTTTTCTATGGTTTAAATTATAAAGGTGTTCTGTGGCAATTTTTCCACCTTGAAGAAGAGATGTATAAACACATGGATAGTTAGGTAAACTACAATCTACAATTACAAAATTTTCATTTTGTTTTCTTAGGAATTCAAGATTTTCCTTTGCAACTGGGGCTATAATTATTCCATCTACATTTCTAGCTTGTAAGTTTAAAATATGGTCTTTTTCTAAAGATTTATCTCCTCCAGAATTAAGAATAATAACTGTATATCCATTTTCGCCAGCAGCCTTTTCAACATATCTAATCATCTCTAAATAATAATAATTAGATAAATCGAAGAGAATAACTCCAATAATTTTAGAAGAACTACTTCTTAAAGTTTTGGCGCTAGAGTTTGGTTTAAATCCTTGATCTAAAATTATTTTTTCAACACGAGCCCGAACTTCGGGATCCACAGTTGTATTTCCATTGACCACTCTTGAGACAGTGGGTTGAGAAACACCTGCTAATTTTGCTATATCTTTCATAGTTAAAGTTTTTTTCATAGAACCACCTTTCAAAAGTATTAAGAACTCAATTAAAGTATTTTTTTTTAAATTTGTCAAACAAAATTTTTTATTAAATATTAATCTTGACAAAAAGAGATTCATAGAATAAACTCATATCAAGAATACGTATTCTTATAAAAAAGTGAATTTTTATAGAGTGTATTCAGTTAAAAAAGGTTTAAAATAAAACACAACTAAAAAAAATAGAGTGGTAAAAATAGGGAGGAGAAATGAAATTTGTAGAGGAGCATATAGAGATAGACGGAGAGAAAACTCTTCTTATATCAGGAGCGATGCATTACTTTAGAACTTTACCTGAGCAGTGGAAGGATAGACTTGAGAAAATAGCATCAGCAGGTTTTAACTGTGTAGAGACTTACGTACCTTGGAATCTTCATGAACCTAAAGAGGGAGAGTATAACTTTTCAGGTATGCTAGACCTTGAAAAATTTATAACTTTAGCTGATGAAGTGGGACTTTATGTTATTTTAAGACCATCTCCATATATATGTGCTGAATGGGAGTTTGGAGGACTACCATCATGGTTATTAAAATATCCAGGTATAAGACTTCGTACAATGGATTTAACTTACATGGAGAAAGTTGATAGATATTATGATACTTTAGTTCCTAAGTTTACAAAATATCTTTCTACAAATGGAGGCCCTATAATAGCTGTTCAAATTGAAAATGAGTATGGAAGTTATGGAAATGACCATAAGTATTTAAGTTATTTAGAAGAGGCTTTAATAAAAAGAGGAGTTAATGTGCCACTATTTACTTCAGATGGGCCAACACATTGGATGTTATCAGGAGGAACACTACCACATATTTGGAAAACAATAAATTTTGGTTCAAAAACAGAGGAATCATTTGAACTATTTAAAAAATATCAAAGTAATATGCCTAAGATGGTTATGGAGTTTTGGATTGGATGGTTTGATCATTGGGGTCAAGAGCATATAACTAGAAAAGGTGAAGAGGTAGCAGAAGAGTTTAAGTATATGCTAGAAAATAATATCTCTGTAAACTTCTACATGTTCCACGGAGGAACTAACTTTGGCTTTATGAACGGAGCAAACTATCATGATGAACAACGTTGTACAGTAACAAGCTACGATTATGATGCTCTTTTAACTGAAGCTGGAGATTTAACTAAAAAATATCATTTAGTGAAGAATACTATTGATGAATTAAAGGGAAAAATAAATATTAAAAAACATAAAAACTACAAAGAGTACGAAGTGAAGGATTCTAGAAAAATAGCTTGTGGAAAAGTGGATTTTAAAAAGAGTACCTCTCTTTGGAATAATTTAGATATACTATCTAAACACTATACTTCGCCATATGTAAAAACCATGGAGGAGTTAGATCAAGATTATGGTTTTATACTATATAAAACAAAGGTTAAGGGAATTATTGAAAATATGCCGTTAACTTTACAAGAGGTTAGAGATAGAGCTTTAATCTATTTAAATGGGGAGTTTAAAGGAGTTATTGATAGAAATTCTAAACAGGAAATAATACTGAATTGTGAAAAAGAGGAGTCTACACTAGAAATTTTAGTTGAGAATATGGGAAGAATTAACTATGGACCTCTATTAAAAGATAGCAAGGGAATAACAGAGGGAGTTAGACTTGATAGACAGTTTCTGTTTAATTGGGAGATTTATACAATTCCGTTGGATAATCTATCTAGTTTAGAGTTTGAAGAGAATATTAAAGATGTTGAAAATCACCCAAGATTCTTTAAAGGAACTTTTAATGTGTCTGAGATTGGAGATACTTTCTTAGATTTTACAGGATGGGAAAAGGGTGTTGTATATATAAATGGATTTAATTTAGGAAGATATTGGAGTGAAGGACCTCAAAAGAGACTTTATGTTCCATCACCTCTTTTAAAAGAGGGAGAGAACGAAATTGTTATTTTTGAACTTCATAATAATGGTGAAGTTATGGAACTTTTTGCAGAAGCTAAACTTTTTTAAGGAGGGTAAAAGATGAAAAGATATTTAAAGGTTTTAGGAGTGGGAACAATGTTATTTATGGCTGCTTGTGGTGATGGAGAAAAGAAAGAGGTAGCTAAAGCAGAGGATAAAAAAGTTGAACTAACTTTTGTAACATACTCTGGAACTGGGGAAGAGTATATGATGGATACAAATAGTCTGGCAGAAGCTTATCAAAAGGTAGCTCCAAATGTAACAATAAAAATGGAGAAAATACCTGCAACTGAGTATGATAACACAATGAAAATAAGAAACTCAGCACAGAAGCTACCTGATATTTTCCCTGTGAGAGTTGTAACTATGGAAAGCTTTAAAAGCGTACTACTTCCTTTAAATGAAACAGAAGCTGCAAAAGTGAATAAGTATGCTAAAGATTTTGAAATTGATGGAAATATATATGGATTACCAATGTATGGATTTAATGAATTTGTTTATTATAGAAAGAGTGTATTTAATGAGTTAGGGCTTGAGATACCAACAACTTGGGGAGAGTTTGTAGCACTTTCAACAAAGATAAAAGATAATGGGACTTATATTCCTATGGCTCTAGGAGCAAAAGATTCTTGGACAACATATCCGTTTAATGAGTTTATGCCATTTTTAGTACCTGGAGGTAATGATATTTTAAGTAAAATGGCTGTGGAAAAAGATCCGTTTTCACCAGGAAAACCATTTTATACAGCTTATGATATGTTAGATAAATACTATAATACAAAACCTTTTGGAGAGGATCCATTAGGATATGGTTGGGATCAGGAAAAAAGTATGTTTGCTTCTAAAAAGGCAGCGATGCTAGCATCAGGACAATGGTTTTATATGGATTTAGAAAAAGAGATGCCTAAAGAAACATTAGAAGATGTTGGAGTGTTTGTACTGCCAGTTCGTGAAACTAAAGAGGATCCATTTAGATATTTAGTTTCAGCTGAGGTATTCTTATCAATTCCAAAATATAGTAAAAATGCAGAAGAAGCTAAAAAGTTCCTAGATTGGTTCTTTACAAGTGATTATTATAAAGAGTATGTAACATATATGAATGTATTACCAACTGTAGAGGGAGTAAAGGGTAGAGAGAGTATATTTAACGTAGCAATAGCAAATATTCCAAATCCAGAGGCTGTACTTCAAAAAGGTGGAGATGAGAAGTTTAGAAAAATAGCTAACTATATCTCTTTTGATGTTAAAAGAATGGGACAAGAGATGATTCAAGGAGTTAATTTTACAGAGTATATGAATGAGTTTAATAAAAGATGGACAGAAGCTCAAGAAAACACAAAGTAGTTGTTAGGAGTAAAATATGAAAGATAAAACACAAAGAAGTATATTGTTAGCATGTTTTTTAGCAATACCAACTATATTGCTATTTGTATTTGTTCTTTATCCAGGGTTTAAGTTAGCTCTAATAAGTTTTACTGATTGGGATGGAATAAATCCTAGTTATAACTACGTTGGGTTAAAAAATTATACCCAAGTGTTTCAAAGAAAAGATATTTGGCAAAGTTTAAAAAACAATAATTTATATTTTATGTTGCATCTATTTTTTATTCCAATAGAGATGTACTTAGCAATGCTTTTAGATAGATATATTAAAAAAAGTGAGTTTTTTAAAACTATAGTTTTTATGCCGTATATAATAAATGGAGTTGCAATAGCTTATATGTTTTCATTTTTATATAGTTCTGAGGATGGAGTATTAAACGGACTTTTAGCTCTTGGAAGTATTGGAAAAATTAGATGGTTAAGTGATCCTAAAATTGTAAACTATTCATTAGTTGTAGTTTCTCTTTGGAGATTTACAGGGGTTCATATAATACTTTTCTTAGCTGGACTTCAATCAATAAATAAGGATATGTTAGAGGCTGCATTAATTGATGGAGCCTCAGTATTACAACAATTTGTAAAAATAATAATGCCTAATATGAAGTCTATTCTTAGTATAGTACTATTTTTAAATGTAAGAGGAGCACTTATGGTTTTTGATATTCCATTTGTTATGACAAGTGGAGGGCCAGGAACAAGTAGTACAACATTTGCTCTTCATACAGTAAAAACAGCCTTTGAGTTTAGCAACTTTGGTTTAGCTTGTGCAATGGCTATAGTTTTAATAGTAGCAATAATAGTTATATCAATAGTTCAAGGTTTAGTTTTAGAGCCTGAAAAGTTTAAAGGTAAGTTAAATAAGATAAGAGGATCTTTTAAAAAAGAGGAATTAAAAGTGGAGATGACAATAGAAAAGGAGGGGGAGAAATTTGAAAAAGAAAAAAACGAGCGAGTTACTGTTTAATGCTCTTAACCACACAGTGTTTGTAGTTATAACTTTGATAGTTTTAGTTCCTTTGCTTTTAGTGGTGTTATCATCTTTTAAAACTCCAGAACAGATATCACAAGGGTATCATCTATCTTTACCAGCACCCTTTTCACTAGATAACTATAAAGAGGTTTTTAAAAATGGAAATGTATTAACGGGGTTTAAAAACTCAATGCTTTTAGTTTTAGGAACAATAACAGTGAATGTTATTTTAAGTAGTATGGTTGCTTACTCTTTAAGTAGGTTTGAGTTTAAACTTAAAAAGGTATATTTCTTTCTATTTAGCTTTTCAATGTTAATACCTAGCTTTATTGCTGAGATAACAAGATTTGGAATAATAGGAAGACTTGGAATATATGACACTCTTTTAGCACCAATGGTAATCTATATATCAACGGATATACTTCAAATATATGTGTATAAACAGTTTATAGATCAGATTCCATACTCTTTAGATGAGAGTGCAAGAATAGATGGATGTTCGTATTTTAAAATCTATTGGAAAGTTATATTTCCACTAATTTTACCAGCAACAGCAACGCTAATAATATTAAAGTCTGTGGATGTGTTAAATGATATGTTTACACCTTATCTATATATGCCAAGTGCTGCTAATGCAACACTTACGACAATGCTGATGAACTATGTAGGACGTAGTGGTTCATGGGCTAAGTTATCAGCTGCAATAGTAATAGTTATGTTACCAACAGTTATAATGTATCTGATATTTAAGAAAAAGATTTTATCAGGAATAGTAGCGGGAGCTGTCAAAGAGTAAATAGAGATAGAATTAAAAAGAGGTTAAAGCTAAATTCAGCTAAAACCTCTTTTTTATATTTATATTATTCTAAAATTGGGTTTTCAATAAGTTCTAAATACTCTCCAAATTTATGAAGTTCAAAAACAATAATCTCATTTGTTCCATTTTTTAAAAGGTCTTTAGGTAAATAAAGAGTCTTTTGAGGTCCAATTTCCCAGTATCTTCCTAAGTTAAAACCGTTTATATAGATGTGTCCTTTAGACCAATTTTCAAAGGTAATAAAAGTATCACAAATTTCATTAACCTCAAAGGTACCTAAGTAAAAACTTGGATTATTGTCATCAATATTAGTATCTAAAGGTTGGAAATTTAAACTACTGATATCATTCATAGGTAGAGTATAAATATTCCAATTAAAAAGGAACTGTCTTTCTAATCTAACCCCCTCTGTAATCCCTTTAAAATCTTTAAGTTGAGCTCCATAGTTAATTCTTCCCATATTTTCAACTAAAATTTTAAGTTTATTATTTTTAGATTCACTATTTAAAATAATTTCTTGGTTACTATTTCTATCAATAACACCTTTAAATTCATCATTGAAGAAGATTAAAGCTCTATCTCTAACATTTTGTAGAGTAAGTCTCATATTTTTTATAATATATGGGATTTCAGTCTCATATATGATATAACCATAACTTTGATTGAAATATTCCATAGGTTTAATAGTAGGTGAACTATATTTTTCAGAGATGCGCTCTAAGTTTGTAAATAAATTAGCTTGCTTTGTAAATTTAACCTTTCCATAATTTTTTTTCTTAGAGTTTTGAACACTATAAAACTTATGATTTTTATGTTTTTTTACACTAATTTTTCCATTGAAACTTTCTAAAACAGATTTTGTTAAATTATATTTTTCTGTTAAATCTCCAGCTTCAGTTAAAAGAGAGTCGTAGTCATAGCTAGTAACAGTTGGTCTGTAATCAACATCGAAATTAGCTCCAGACATAAATCCAAAATTAGTTCCTCCATGGAACATATAGAAATTTACAGAAATATTATTATCTAATATCTTTTTAAATTCATCAATCATATTTTTAGGCTCTCTAGTAATATGACCGTGTCCCCAATGATCAAACCATCCAATCCAAAACTCCATAACCATTTTAGGCATATCAATTTGATAGTTATTTAACATCTCAAAAGCTTCCTCTGTTTTAGAACCATAGTTAATAGTTTTCCAGATATGAGGTAAAGTACCACCACCTAACATATAATGAGTTGGACCATCAGAAGTAAACAAAGGAACATCAACTCCTCTTTTAACTAGGGCCTCTTCTAAATAGCTTAAGTACTTATGATCATTTCCGTAACTTCCATATTCATTTTCTATTTGAACAGCTATAATCGGGCCACCGTTAGATGCTAAAAGTGGTTTTATTTTTGGAATAAGCATATCATAGTATCTATTTACTTTTTCAATATAAATTTTATCCATAGTTCTAAAGGCAATATCATTATACTTAAGTAGCCAAGATGGAAGGCCACCAAACTCCCATTCAGCACATATATATGGAGATGGTCTAAAAATTACATAAAGCCCTACTTCTTCGGCAATTTTAATAAATTTTTCAACGTCTAACATCCCAGAAAAATCAAAAGTATTTTCAATAGGTTCGTGAAGATTCCATGGGGCATATGTTTCAACACAGTTAAAACCAGCAGCAGCAATTTTTTCAAGTCGATCTCTCCATTGTTCAGGTAAAGTTCTAAAGTAATGCATTGCTCCAGATATAAGTAGTGTTTCCTCTTCATCTAAAAATAATTTATCTTTATGTATTCTTAACATAATTAATCTCCTCTTATATGATGTTACAAACTTTATTTTCATATTTAAAAATTTGTTTTATAATCTCTTTATTTAATATTTTTAAAATATTTGTATATTCAGAATCGTTAATTAAATTTGTAGTTTCTAATGGATCTTTCTCTAAATCGTATAAATAAAGAGGAGTATAGTTATCGCTGTATGAATCTTTCCAAGGGTTTTTACTAGGATCAAATACACAATATTTAAATTTATCAGTTCTAATAGCTCTACCAACAATACTTTCACTGATTTGAATAAAAGCTATATTTTTATCTTGATTTACTAATTTATCTTGAATAGGTGTTCCTTGCATTTCTGATGAAGGATTAATACCAGCTATTTTTAAAATAGTTGGAGGAAGATCTATAAGAGAAACAAAATTTTTAACTCTACCATATTTAAAATTATCACCGTAAATTATTAAAGGTGTTTTGATTACTCCATCATGACAAGAACGTTTATAATCATCTGCTCCTGGTTTAATTAAATCTCTATTTCTAGTTTTAAAATGACAACCATGATCACTTGTATAGATAATTATAGTATTTTCAAATTCACCATTGGCTTTTAAAGTTTCAATAAGTCGACCAACATTATGATCTAAAGAGTTACAGCAACCTAAATAGTCAGCATATTCTTTTTCAGCATCTCCACCACCTAAAGCTTCAATATCTTTAGGAAGATTGAAGTTTTTAAATTTTTCTTTAGAACCTTCGGGCCCCTCATATTGTTTCCTATCATTTTGATGATGCGGTTCAATATATGAGATAAAAAGAAAAAATGGATCTGTAGTGTTTCGATTATTTAAATAGGAGATAGCGTAATCAGTCATAGCATCTACTCTATAGCCTTTAAAATCAACTTTTTCCATATCTTTATTAAATACAAAGCCATCATATCCATGAGAAGTAAACTCTAAAATATCAGATGCCATCCAATAATCTTTATATCCACCTCTTTTACTTGGTGGAATAGCAGTAGTATGATACTCTTCAATACCATCATCAGATGCCAAATGCCATTTACCAACATAGGCAGTTTCATAGCCTATATCATTTAAGTATTTTGCCATAGTTTTCTCTTTTATAGGAAGAGATATTCCATTTTTAAAAGCTCCAATTTTTGTTGGATATTTTCCAGTTTGTAAGCAAGCTCTAGCTGGACCACAAACAGGTTGAGCAGTGAAAGAGTTTTCAAATAGAGTACCCTCTTCAGCTAATTTATCTAAATTTGGGGTAACATTTAGATTTTGTCCGTAACACCCCATTGTATCTTGTCTTTGTTGATCAGAAAAAATAAAAAGTATATTCTTCAAGATGTCCTCCTACTCCTTTACTGCACCAGCAGTCATTCCAGCAAGTATTTTTTTTCTAAATAAAAGGTATAAAATTATTCCAGGTAACATAACAACGATAACAGCAGCACTAAGCTTTGACCAAGAACCACTACGACCAACATAAGACATTAACATAGTTGTCATAGTTGCATTTCTAGGGCTAGGCATATACAGATATGGAGTGAACATATCATTTAGTACAGCTACAGATTTTAGTATAGCTAAAGTTGCAGTAGCGGGAATTATAACAGGAAATATAACTTTCCAGTAAATTTTAAAATATGAGCAACCATCAATCATAGCACTCTCATCTAAAGATGGAGGAATTTGATCTATAAATTGTTTATAGATATAAATTTGCATTAAGTCAGTTCCAACATAAATTAATAGAGGAGCTAAAAGAGTATCGTAAACTCCAAGATTTATAATTATACCAAATCTAGTAATTTCAGCTATGAAACCAGGAAGAAGCATTCCAACACTAAGTAAGAAAAAGAAAAGTCTTTTTAACTTAAACTCAAACCTACTTAAAGAGTAAGCTACCATACTAGCTAAAAGAGAGTTGATTACAACAGTAAAAAACACAAGTAAAGCTGAATTTTTAAATGCAACAAGCATATTTCCATCTTTATAAACATCAATATAGTTTTGAAGAGTAAATGGTTTTGGGAAAGCTAAAACACTCTCTCTAGCTATTTGAGTAGCTGTTTTAAATGATGAAAACAGCGTAATTAAAAGAGGTAAAATAACAATTAATGCAAAAATAACAAATAATGTGTGGTTAAAAATACTAAATAGATTATTCTTCTTTTTCATAAATCTATCCTTTCATATTAAGTAGTCTATCTTGTAATTTAGATAGTAATAAAATCATAACTATTAAAACAATAGCCATTGAAGCAGCTAATCCAAAATTTTCAAATTCAAAAGCTATTTTAACTAGGTTTAATGCAAAGGTAGCACTACTCTCTTTTGGACCACCACTTGTCATAACAAATGGAATATCAAATACCATTAAGGCACCACGAGCATTTAAAAATAAGACAATACTAGTAACAGTTTTCATATTAGGCATTATAATTTTTGAAAATTGTTGAAATACTGAAGCACCGTCGATAACTGCTGCTTCAAGCATATCTTTAGGTATAGATTGAAGTCCAGCTAAGAATAGAATAATTGGCATCCCAGTAAATCTCCATAAAGAAACTCCAGCTAATGAGTAGTTAACAATTTCTGGATCACTTAACCATCCTATCTTAGACATCTTCATAAGTTCTAATGCCGCATTTAAAACTCCATCCTCTGAGCTATAAAGAAATGAAAACATATAAGCTACAGCAACACCATTTATAATATAAGGCATAAAAAATATACTTTTAAAAAACTCACTACCTTTGATAAATCTATCCAACAAAAAGGCTATATATAACTCAACAGGTATCAATAAAAAATGTAAAGTAAAGTATATACTATTTGCTTTTAATGTTGTCCACAGACTTTTAGAAGTAAATAGTGTTTTAAAGTTTTCAAAACCAATAAAATTATAGCTTTCAGATATTCCATTCCAATCAGTTAAACTAATATATACAAGTTTTAGTGCTGGATAAATAATAAAACTAAGAAGCATAACTGTTGGTATAAATAAAAATGTAATTAAAAGTAATTTCTTTTGAACCTCTTTATTTCTTAAAAATTGTTTTAAAGTTTTTTTCTCAATATTCTTTTCTCTTTCTAAGACTAAACTTTCAGCCATTTATCTACCAACTACCTTTCCTTTTGCATCATTCCATTTTTTATTCCACTCTTCCATCAATTGTTTAAAGTCACTTCCACTTAAAAGTTCCTGAGATAATTGATTTTGATCATATCTAGTTTCATTTTTAATTTTTGTATAGTTTTCTCCACCTGGAATTTGATAAACTGCTTCTAAATTTTCTACTTTATCAGTAACAGCTTTAAAAGGACTATCTGTTAACTCGACACCTTCTACAGTTGGAATAACTTGCATATAGTTGATGTAGTCTTTATAGTAGTTACTAGCGAAGAACCACTCTATAAACTCTTTTGCTTCTTTTTCATGCTTTGTACTTTTTGGTACACCTAGGAAAACCTCTCCAGTAACAAAGTATCTAAATTTATCGTTTTTAGTATCTCTAACAGGCATTAAAAACATTCCTAAATCATTTTTATCCTCTTCAGATGCATCTTTCATAAAATCCTTATAAAACCACTGTCCAACAGCAATCATAGCGGACTTACCAGATAAAAACATATTCTTTTCTTGACTCCATCCGTAACCTAAAGGATTTTCACCAGCAGGTTTTAATTGAAATAGTTGATTAACCTTTTCATAACCTTTATAAATACTTGTTCCTTCAGTAAAAGGTGAGTTCATATCTCCCATTTGATTTAATAGGTTATCACCATTTTCAACTAAGTAAGGAACGAATTGTCCATAAGGATATGTAGTCCATAAATCTTTACCTCCAATTGCAAGAGGAATTAAATCACTTGAGTTATTAATTGTTTCAACAACTCCTAAGAATTCATTCCAAGTTTGAGGTACTTCTAGTCCAAGTTTATTAAATACACTTTTTCTATAGTAAACGTATTCATTAAAACCATACATAGGTAAACCTACAACCTTTCCGTCTATTTTGTATGGTTCAGCAAATGTATTGATTTTAGAAGCGTTTAAATCACTTAAATCATGTACAGCATCTCTATATGAATACATGTGTTTATTTCTAATAGCGAAAATATCAGGAAGTTGTTTTGCTGTATTTCTAATTTTCATTGTAGTATCGTATTCTGTATTTGGAATTTTTTCAATTTTTATAGTAACATTTGGATTTATTTTTTTATATTCAGTGTTGATATCGTTGATATCTGTAAAAAATTGTTCACCAGTACCTTCCCAAGTACTAAAAGTTAAGACCTTTGTTTCATCCTTTTGACCGCATCCTATTAATGTCCCCATAATTAATAGTCCACCTAAGATTTTTTTCATAATACCTCCCAAAATTGTATACGTATTCATAATTTATGATAATTTTATACTCTATATTTTTATATTTGTCAAATTTATTTTAAACTGCTTTTTCGAATTTCAATTTCAGGAGAAAGCAGAATTTCTTTTTTTTCATTTTCTCCACTTAAAAGAATTTCAATTCCTTTTCGAACCATATCTTCTGTAGGTTGAATAATACTAGTAATATCAAGGAGTTTAGAAACAATAGTATTATCAAATCCAACGAGTGCTATATCTTCAGGTATTTTATATCCAAATTCATTTGCCTTTTTTAAAAATAAACATGCAACTTCATCATTGGAAGTAATATATGCTTTGCAGATATTTTTTTTATTTTTAAAAAGGTTATCAATTTCATTCCCAATTAGATTAATAGTATCCATTTTTATAAACCAATTTGTTTTAAAATTAATACTATTTTCTTTAAGGATTTTTTTAATCCCCTCTAATTTAGGATGGTATTTTTTATTATCACCACCAATATATCCGATATTTTTATATCCATTTGCTATAAGATGTTTAGCGGCAATCTCTCCACCTTCAGTTAAAGAGGTTGTAACATAGTTATGACCAGGAAACTCCTCATTTAAAGCTACAAAAGGAACAGCGGTAGTTTCTAAAAAATCAAGATTTTTTTCATCAACAGGAGTTATGAGGATCCCTTCTACATTTCGAGCTAGCATCATTTTTATATGTTCTAATTCAAGGGTAGCATTTTTTTCAGAATTCATAACAAGAAGACTATAACCTTTTTCTCTAGCTAATTTTTCTGCATATTTAATCATATCTAAATAGTAATGATTAGAAAAACTAAAAACAATAAGACCTAAAATTTTACTGCCCACTCCTCTCATTGTTTTTGCATTTTCATTGGGAACAAATTTATATTTATCAATAAAATATTGGATTTTTTCCCTTAGTTCAGGTTTAACTTTTTCAGGTTGATTTATAGCTCTTGAAACGGTTGCTTGTGAAACGCCCACTAAATTAGCTATTTCAGTCATGGTGATTCTTTTATTTTTCATTTTTCCTCCTTTTAAATTACTATATATAAAAAATAATACCTTATAAAATTAATAGAAGCAAATTTTTATGAAAAAAATTTGACAATTTAAAAATCATGTACTATACTCACATTGAAAATAAATGTATACGTATTCAAAAAATAGGAGGATATTTTATGTTAAGAATTGGTGTAATAGGAGCAGGAAATAGGGGAAAGGATGTATATGCTAATTTTATTTTAAAAAATAGTGATGAAGCAGAGATTGTTGCTGTGGCAGAACCAAATCCTATAAAGAGAGATCAAATGATAAAAGCTCACGGAATTCTACCTGAGTATGTATTTAATTCTTGGGAGGATTTTTTAGAAAAAGATAAATTTTGTGATGCTATAATATTAGCAACAGGTGATGACATGCATTTTGAACCTATAGAGCTGGCTATGAAAAAAGGTTATGATATTCTGCTTGAGAAGCCTATGTCAAATAGAGTTGAAGAATGTATTGATATAGTTAAAATGGCTGAAAAATATGGAGTTAAAGTTATGGTTTGTCATGTACTTAGATATACACCATTTTTTAGTAAGTTAAAAGAACTAATAGAGAGTGGAATAATAGGAGAGGTTGTTGATATACAACATAATGAAAATATAGGAAACTTCCATTTTGCACATAGTTTTGTTAGAGGGAACTGGAGAAATTCAGATGAAACAAGTCCTCTTATTTTACAAAAAAGTTGTCATGATTTAGATATTTTATCTTGGCTTTTAAATGGTAGCCCTTGTAAAAAAATAGCTTCTTTTGGTAACTTAAAATATTTTAGAAAAGAAAATGCTCCAGAGGGATCAGCAGATAGATGTTTAGAGTGTAAGTATATAGATAGTTGTATATATTCACCAAAAAAAATATATTATAATAACATTGGAGCTTGGCCAACTCTAATAGCTAGTGAGATTCAAACAGAAGAGGCTTTAACAAAATCGTTAGAACATAATCAATATGGAAGATGTGTTTATAAATGTGATAATAATGTTGTAGATAATATGGTTTCTATAATTGAGTTTGAAAATGGAGTAAATGTAACTTTTAATCTATGTGCTTTTACAGATGAAGTTTGTAGAACAATAAAAATTATGGGAACTAAAGGTGAAATAAGAGGAAATGATGCAAAAAACCATATAGAAGTTTATGAATTTGGAAAAGGTGAAGGACGTTTTGCAAATGGAAAGAAGACAGAAATTATTCCAGATGTTCTAGAGGGAGGACACGGAGGAGGAGATACAGGACTTATGAATGATTTTGTAAACCTTTGTTTGGGAAGACAAGAGGATTCAAGAACTAATCCAAGAACATCGTTAGAAAGTCACATAATGGCTTTTGCAGCAGAGGATTCTAGAGTTAATGGAAATATCGTTTATATGAATGAATATTTAAATAGATTTAATTAAAAATAGGGGATTAACCAATTTGGTTAATCCCTTTTATTTTATTCCTCTTCAAAATTTTCAAATATCTCAATAATTGTAGGCAAATCTTTTCTATATAAGATTTTAAATGTAAACTCTTTATAAGTGTAAATTAAAGTTTCATCATTTTTTATATTGTATATTTTAACTAAAAGTTTTGAGTTAAAATGATAATTAGAAATATATGATGTATCACCTTTAAGTTTTTTATAAATCTCCATAAGTTCACTATGAAGTTCAAAAAGATTTTTAAAAGTTTTAGTTAAAGTAAAAATAGGTTTAACTTCATTAGTTTCACTATTTTTATAATCTTTTATAATTTTAATTCCTAAAATTTTAGCACTTTTATACTCGCCACTCTTATCCTTTTCATATTCAATATCTAACTCTCCAATAGTTGTAAGATCTTTAAAGATAGGTTTTAAAAGGTTCTTCTCAATATCATAGAATCTATCATAAGTTTCTTGAATCTCTAATATATCCCTTAAATTATTCATTGAGATATTTAAAATACTTTTCTCACTATTTAAAATCTCTTGATAAAATCTATATGAGTATCTTTCTTTAAATTTAAGCATTTTTTTTATTTTTTCATCTAAGATATGAGATGAAAATTCAAAAATTACATAATCTCTTTCAAAAAAATAACTATTTAGAATATTAAACCTTTTTTTAAAATTTGAATTTGAATCAATGATAGTTACGTTTTTAGAAAAAAATTTAAATAAAAGTTTTTCTAATTCGATAGCTTTTGGCTCCTCTTTAACTTCAAATATTTTATAAAGTGTTTCTAAATGAACAGTAACTGAGTTACTGCTAATATCAACTGATCTTAAAAAATCTCTCTCTTTTTTACTCAGTTTTTTAGAAAATTCAATAAAAATATTTTTATTTCCCACTTTGAACTCCTTTTTTCTAATTTTTTAAAAATATTTTTTATATTAAAAATATTTTTTTAAAACGATATATCATAATGACTTATATCGTCATGTATAATCATATCTTATAAAAAGGTTAAAATCAAGATTTTATATATAAAAAAGGAATGTTATTAACGAAATACGCACTAAAAAAATGTGATTTGACCAATAAAAAGAATTGGTATAAAGTTAAACTATGAAATGATACGGGAGGTTTTTTATGGATATTGAAGCGGTAGCAATGGCCATAGTTGGAAATGCAGGAGAGAGTAGAGCTCTATCTTATGAAGCTTTAAGAGCAGCTAAAAAAGGTGAGTTTGAAAATGCTAAAAAGTTATTAGATGAAGCTAAAGAAAGAATGTATGCAGCTCATAGTGTACAAACTGAACTTATATGTAATGAAGCAGATGGAAAAGGTGTAGAGATAAATCTACTTATGATTCATGCACAAGATCATCTTATGAATGCAATATTAGCTAGAGAGCTAGTAGAAGAGCTAATTGAAGTACATAAAGAGTTGAAAGAGTTAAAAGGAGAATAAGGGTATGAGAAAAAAATGGGGTATGATAGCAACTTGGAGAATGGCTTCTGAAGGAGTAACTTTAGGTTCAGAGATGTTAAAAAACGGTGGAAAATGTCAAGATGCATTGGAAGAAGCAGTTAAATTTGTAGAGGATTATCCATTTTATAAATCTGTAGGTTATGGAGGACTTCCAAATGAAGAGTGTGAAGTTGAGTTAGATGCAGCATTTATGGATGGAAAAACTCTTTCGATAGGAGCGGTAGCTTCAATAAAGGATTTTAAAAATCCAATATCTATAGCAAGAAAACTTAGTGCAGATAGATACAACATATTTTTAGTTGGAGCTGGAGCAGAATCGTATGCTCATAAAAATGGCTTTGTAAGACAAAATATGTTAACAGAGAGAGCTAAAAAGACTTGGGAATTAAGAGTTAAAGAGATACAAGAAAAAAATCTTTCTCCATATGATGGTCATGATACTGTTTGTATGATAGCTTTAGATAAGGATGAGGATATGGCTGTAGCAACTTCAACAAGTGGACTTTTTATGAAGAAAAAAGGAAGAGTTGGTGATTCACCAGTTTCAGGTTCAGGTTTTTATGTTGATAATGAAGTTGGAGGAGCAGCAGCAACAGGTCTTGGGGAAGATATAATGAAAGGTTGTCTTTCTTATGAAGTAGTTCAGAGAATGAAAAAGGGAGAGCATCCAATGGAAGCTGCTCAAAAAGCTGTAGATGAATTTTCTGAAACTTTAAGAAAAAGAAGGGGAAAAGCTGGAGAGATATCTATTGTAGCTATGAATAATAAAGGTGAATGGGGAATAGGAACAAATGTTGAGTTCACATTCTGTGTTGGAACAGAAACAGAAAAACCTCAAGTTTATATATCAACTCCTCAAGAAAATGGAGAGATAAAGATAGAAGTAGCATCTGAAGAGTATATGAGAGCATATAAAGAGAGAATTCAAAGGGGGATTTAAATGTCAAAAGTAATTGAGATTTTAGAAGAAAAGCTGGTTCCTGTAGCAGCTTGGATTGGAAGAAATAAACATATTAATGGTATAAGAAGAGCGTTTGTTTTAATGATGCCTCTTTTAATGATTGGATCTATATTTTTAATGATATCAGCATTTCCATTACCAGCTTATCAAAAGTTTATGTTAGAAACATTTGGGGCAAATTGGAAAAATGTAATAGATATTCCTGTAAGTGCAACGTTTTCATTAGTTGGAGTTTACGTAGCATTTTTAGTTGCTCAACAACTTGCTAATCAATTTCAACTTGATAGTGTAGCTGTTGGACTTTTATCACTAGCATCATTTTTAATTTTAACACCATTATCTGAAGTTGAAGGTATGGGTTCTGTTTTAAGCTTTAACTGGCTTGGAAGTAAAGGAATGTTTATCGCTATGGTGATAGGTATAGTTACAGCTAATATATTTAGATTCTTTGTAAATAAAAAGATTCTTATTAAGATGCCAGATGGTGTACCACCTGAAGTTATAAAATCATTTGAAGCGTTAATTCCAGGAACAGTTATATTATCTTTAGCATTATTATTAAGAATAGGTATGATGAATACTGAGTATGGAACAATTCATGATTTTGTATATAAAGTTTTAGCAATGCCATTAAGAGCTTTAGGAACGTCATTCTTTGGATCATTATTAACAGTATTCTCAATTTCAATACTATGGTCAGTTGGTATAAATAGTGGATCTATGGTAAATGGATTTGTAAGACCTTTCTGGTTAGAGAATCAAGTTGAAAATATCAATGCTTTAAAAGAGGGATTACCATTACCACACGTTATTACAGAGCAATTCTTTGATATGATCTGGATGGGTGGAGCTGGAGCAACACTATCACTACTTTTAGCAATAGGTCTTTTTGCAAAGAGTAAGCATATAAAGAGTGTTGGAGCAATTAGTGCTGTACCTGGAATATTTAATATAAATGAGCCAATTCTGTTTGGAATGCCAATAATATTAAACCCAATTATGTTAATACCTTTTAATATAATTCCGTTAGTATTTGTTACAACTCAATATTTAGCAATGACAATTGGACTTGTAAGTAGACCTTTAGGAGTAGCTTTCCCATGGCCAACACCAGCAATAATTAGTGGATTTTTAACAGTTGGAGATATGTCAGGAGCTATTATTCAAATAGTTAACTTAATATTAGGAGCTCTAATATATCTACCATTCTTAAGAATATTAGATAAAGCAAGTAAATATGAAGAGGATGCAGTAGAGGCATTTGAAAAGGAGGCAAAATAATGAAAAAAATATTACTACTTTGTTCAGCAGGGATGTCAACAAGCATAGTTGTTAAAAAGATGTTAGAATCAGCAGAAAAAAGAGGAATCCCTGTAGAGATAAAAGCTGTTGGATTAGAGATGTTTCAAGAGAATTTAGATAAATATGATACATTTTTATTAGGACCTCAAGTTAAGTTTAGAAAAGATGAACTTAATAAAATAGCTCAAGAGGTTGGAAAGAAAGTTGAAGTTATAAATATGATGGATTATGGAATGATGAAAGGGGATAAAATTTTAGATTTCGCTCTTTCATTAATCGAGGAGTAGTTTGAATACTAGAAAAACTCTAGAACACTATATTGATGAACACTTTCAAGAGACTTTAAAAGATATACAAAAAATTGTTAAAATTAAAACTGTAAAAGAGGAGAGCACCAATGGTGCTCCCTTTGGTTTAGGACTAAAAAAAGGATTGGAAGAAACATTAAAAATAGCAAAAGATCTAGGGTTTAAAACTGTAAATTTAGATAATTATATTGGTTATGCTGAGTTTGGAGAGGGAGAAGAGTATATAGGAGTTTTAGGTCATATAGATGTCGTACCAGAGGGAGAACATTCAAAGTGGAGTGTTCCACCATTTAGCGGAGAAATAGTAGGGAAGAATATGATTTCAAGAGGTGCCTTAGATAATAAAGGACCAATTATTTCAGCACTACATTCAATGAAAGCTTTAAAAGAGTGTGTTCCAACTTTTAATCATAGAGTTAGAATAATATTTGGAACAAACGAAGAGAGTGGAGATGAGGATATAAAATATTATCTCTCTAAAGAGAAAGCTCCAAAATATGCTTTTACTCCAGATGGACAGTTTCCAGTTGTATTTTCAGAAAAAGGAATCTATACATTTTCTTTCAAAGATAGTTTTTTAAAAGAAAAAACTTCAATATTAGATATAGTTGGAGGAACAAGATCAAATGTAGTTCCTGAAGAAGCAAAAGTATTTTTAAAAAAAGATTTATCTGAAAAGATTATAAAAGAGTTAGAAAAATTTAAGGATACTCCATGTAAATTTGAAGTTTTAGAAAAAGAGAGTTATTTAGAAGTTATATGTAAAGGAATACCAGCTCATGCAAGTTCTCCACAAAGAGGTGTGAATCCAATAACATGGTTATTTAGATTTCTAAATAGAGTAATACCTGAGGAAGATTCATTAAAGAGATTTGTTAATTTTATGGATAAAGTTGTTGGTATAGAAACTGATGGAAGTGGATTAAATATAGAAACTAAAAATGAAGAAACAGGAGATTTAACTTTAAGTTGTGGGATTGTAAAGATAATCGAGGAAAAAAAATCTTCAATATATGTTAAGTTTAACATTAGATATCCTGTAACTACCAATGAAAAAAAGTTAGATACTATACTTGATAAAATAGGAAGAGAAAATAATGTAGAATTTGTAAAAGAAAATCATAATGCACCACTATATTTTCCTAAAGAACATCCATTAGTTGAAAAGCTTCAAAAAGTTTTTAAAGATGTAACAGATAGAGATGATAAACCCGTGGCTTTAGGAGGAGGAACTTATGCAAAGCTTATGCCAAATACAGTTGCATTTGGGCCAAACTTTAAAGAGTTTAGAGGTAATCCTCATGGCTTTGATGAAAAAATGGATATAGATATGTTAAAACAAGGAATGCTTATGTATGCCTTAGGAGTTTTAGAATTAGCATAAAAAAACTACCTCGAAAGAGGTAGTTTTTATTTAGAAAAATTAAAATGATAATTTATAAAAAGTAGGATTATTAATAGGTGATTGAACAAATCCATTAACTTCCTCTCTAATACCAGCACTTGCAGGCATAAAGTAGATTGGTAAAACAGGAACTTCTTCATTCATAATATTTTGAGCTTGAGCATAAAGTTCAGATCTTTTAATAGGATCCAACTCAACCTTACCTTTATCTAAAAGAGCGTCAAAAGTGGGATTATCAAAGAAACTTCTATTTCCAGAAGAACCTTTCATACTACTATGAAGAACAGAACCAATACCGTAGTCAGCGTCTCCAGATGAGTTAGACCATCCAAGCATAAAAAGATCGCTTTTTCCTGTTCCAGTTGCACTTAGAAATGCGGCCCATTCTAAAATCTCAATTTTAACATTGATTCCAATATCTTTTAATTGAGCTTGTATAATTTCAGCCATTTGTTTTCTAAGTTCATTATTACTTGTAACTAAAGTTAAACTTAAATCTTTATAGCCAGAATCTTCTAAAAGTTTTTTAGCCTCTTCAGGATTATATTCAAATGGAGCAGTTTCTTTAGAATATCCAACGACTCCAGGCCCTAAGATACTATTAGCTTTTTCTACAGCACCACTTAAAACAGACTCGATGATAATATCTCTGTTAATTCCCATTGCAATTGCTTTTCTAACATTTTTATTTTGAAGAGCACCTTTCTCTGTATTAATTCCTAAGTATCCAACTCCAAGAGAACTAATCTCTTCAACTCTGATATCTTTCCTATCTCCAAGAATTTTTCTACCAATAGAATCAATATCTCCAGTAATATGATGTTCGCCAGTTTCAATAGCAATAACTCTACTATTTTCCTCTGGAATTCCTCTGACTTCAACAATTTCAATAGAAGGTTTACCTCTAAAGTATTCATCGTTTCTTTTTAATGTCATGTATGATCCAGGCTTCCACTCTACTAAAGAGTAGGCTCCGGTTCCCATAGGAGCATGATTTACATCTTTTGTACTTTCGTAATAATTTTTATTTAAAATAGAAGCTGTTATATGTGTTAGATGGTGTATTAATGAACCTGATGGAGCTGATGTTTTAATAATAGCTGTATATTTATCAGGAGTTTCAATACTATCAATAGCTGAGTAAAGAGTTCCAACTTTAGATGATTTTTTAGCATTTTCTAAAGTGTATTTTACATCTTCAGAAGTTAATTCATCACCATTTTGAAATTTAACTCCTTTTCTTAAGTTAAATTTAAGTTCGGTAGGTGATAGTTGTTCCCAACTTTCAGCTAGTCCAGGAACTATTTTTAAATTTTCATCAGTTTCAATAAGTCTATCAAAAATATTTGAAATTATTCTTCTAGAATATACATCTGTAGCTTCATGAGGATGAAGGGTTACAGATTCACTACTTTGAGTATAAATTAATTTATTCTCTTTAGGTATTGTTGTTTGTTTTTCAGATTCTTTTTCTTTTCCACAACTAATAAAAAGTGTAACTAGCAGTAATAATTTAAATATTTTTTTCATAGAACTCCCCCTTAGTATTTAATTATTTTAATAAGAGTATCAAAAAAAAATAACTGTGTCAAATTTAATTTTCAAAGTACTTAAAAAATGAAAATAAATTACCAAAAGTATTATATTAGAATATTATTATATGTTTCAAAGAATATGAAGAAAAAAGAAAAAATGGAACGTTTAAATAAAAAAAAAAATATGGTATTATTTTTTCATAGAGCGAGACGTTTAAAAATTTTTACAGCTTAGGGGTGAGCTTAATTTTACTTTTTTTACCGTTAAATAGTTAAGGGGGCAGACTAATGGATGAAAGAGATGTAATGTTAGCAAAAAATGGTGATGATGAAGCGATGGAAAAAGTTTTCTTAAAGTACAAAAGTGATATTTTAAGAAATAGTAAAAACTTTTTCATAAAAGGTGGAGATATCGATGACCTGCTTCAAGAGGGGTATATAGGTCTTATGAAGGCAGTAAAGTCATATGACGAAACAAGAGAGGTGTGTTTTAGTACTTTTGCAAATCTATGTATAAAAAGACAGATTATTACAGCAGTAAAATCTTCAAACTCAAATAGAAATCAAAAGTTGAATACATCGATTATTGGAGACAAAGATGTTAATTTAGATGATTTAGTACAATATGCAAAACCATCTGTAAATTTCTACTCTCCTGAAGATATTCTTATAGGAAAAGAATTGGTAGAAATGTTGGGAGATTTTTTAAATAATAACTTAACTCCTTTGGAGAAAAAGGTATTTTTCTATACTTGTAAGCAGTATAAGTATAATGAAATTGCAGAGTTGTTAGAGGAACCATCTAAAAAAATAGATAATGCAATTCAAAGAGTAAGAAAAAAAATTCTTGGATATTTATCTGAATATACTAGAGACTAATAAGATATTAGAGGGTGAGAGAGAAAATCTTTCATCCTTTTTATTTACCAATTTTTTACTAAAGTTATGATATAATATAAAAAAAATAGGAGTAAATATGAGTGAGTTAGAGAAGAAGATAGTATTAACAATTTATAAAATAGGTCCAACATTTATATCTAAATTAGCTAATAGAATACTTGAAAACCAAAATGAAGTTAGAGAGTGTGTTAAAGAGTTAATTAAAAATAAGTTACTAGAACGAGTTGAAAATATAATGGTTGAATACAAAACTAAGGAAGCGAATGTGGTTGTTAAACACAGAAACCATACCTATTATAAATTGACTAAGAATGGTGAAAAAAAAGCAAAAGAGTTAGAAGAGGATGAGTTTGAAGTAAGAGAAGCCTTTAAAACATATAATAAAGCTTTACAAAATAAATTAGATAATGTAATAGAAAATACTGAGAAAAGAATATATTGTGTAATAGATTTTCCTTATTCACAGGAATTAAATGTAAAAAATATTTTAAATGAAAAATTTGAAAATCTTCAAAAAGAGTATGGTCATACAATAACTTTAAGAGGAGATATAACAGAGGTAGAAAAAGAAAAGTTATTAGAACTACCTAATATTATTATAATTTAAATAGAAGGAGAAAATGTGGAAGAATTAATAAAGCAAGCTAGTGAATTTTTTATGAGTTTAGGTTATTTTGGTATTTTTATAATGATGTTTTTAGAGTCTTCATTCATTCCTTTTCCATCAGAGGTAGCCTTACTTCCAGCAGGGTACTTAATAGGTACTAAAGAAATGAGTTTTATACCAGTTCTTTTAGCAGGGACTTTAGGTAGCTTAGGTGGAGCATATTTAAATTATTTTTTAGGAAGAACTTTAGGTAGAAGCCTTCTTTTAAAATATGGTAAATATCTCTTTTTAGATGAAGATAAATTAACTCAAATGGAAACTCTTTTTAATAAAAGAGGAGAGTTAATAGTATTTTTAGGTAGATTTATACCTGTAGTTAGACAATATATATCTTTCCCACCAGGAATTTTAGAGATGAATATATACAAATTTAGCATATTTACAGGACTTGGAGCGGGAATATATGTAGCTTTTATGGTTAATGTAGGAACTTTATATAAAGACTACGAGCATATAATAAATACTTATATAATAAGATATAAATATCTAGTGGCGTTACTAGCATTAGTTTATGTAAGCTATAAAATTTTAAAAATGAGAAAAAATAAAAAAGACTAACTTTTATGTTAGTCTTTTTTTTATTAGAAGAAATACTTTGCACCTATACTTGCAATGAATAAAGGATCATCATTAACAATAGGAGAATCAGTAATTTCGCTAGAGAATTTCTCTATTCCTAAAATTCCTATGAACGATACTTTTTCATTATATCTGTATTCAGCTGATAAGTTAGCTCCAAAAGAATAAGCAGTATCTGCTTTATATTCTCTAGTTAATTTATCAGTAGATGATCTATTTACTTCATCTGATGTTACTCCGAAATAGTAGTTTGCATAATCTCCAGAGAATCCTTTAACGTGAATTCCAGGAACTAAAGTAAATTTGTCATTGATATTATAAGGTCTAAATGCGCTTAATTTAGCTTCAGAACCATGCTCACCAAATTGAACAGAAGCACCTGTTCTAATTCCAGCTATTCTTGTATTTAAGTCAGCTCTTAATCCAACCATAGCTTGGAAATCTCTATCATCAATATTAGTGTATCCATCTCCCATATCCTTAGCTTTAATAGGGAAACCAGCCATAGGATCAACGAATACAGATAAAGATAGATCTTCGCCTTTAAAGAAGAAATATCCAGGAGTGATTCCTTTAATATAGAAGTTACCATAATTAACATCTAAAAGCGGTACAGGATAAGCTTTGTCTTCAGCTCCTTTGTAGATACTGTTTGAAACTCCTACTCCAGCTCCAATTCCATATCTATTTTCTGCTAAAGCCATAGTAGATAAAGCTAAGGCTAAAGCTCCCAAAATAATTTTTTTCATAATTGTTCCTCCAAAGGTATAAGTTTATAGCGGAACAATTATATCATAGAATACATAGTTTTATAACTAAGTACAATATAGAAATTTGTTGCTAAAAACAGTGTACTTTTTTTCAAATGCTAGAGATTAAACTATATAGTGACTTTATAATCCTCCTCTTTAATTAAGACCAATTTATTTATAAAAATAAAGTTACAAATGTATCCAAAAATAATTGGTAAAATAATAAATAGAGTAAAAACAAGAACTATATTTTTTAAATTCCAAGATAGATGATTTAGAGCATTAATTGGGCCAATTAAACCACTAATTCCAAAGCCAGCACTAAAAGCAGTTCCTTTAATATTAAATAAAGCTCCTAAAACACCAAGGGTAAAAGCGTTAATAACAATGGGAACTATAATAAGGGGATTTTTAACAAAGTTAGCCATTTGAATTTTAGCAGAACCTAAAACAGGTACTAAAGTTATTCCAATCGGATTAACTTTAAGTCCAGCAAGAGCAAGACCAAAGGCTGCAGCACAAACACCAAGATTTGCAGCACCAGCAGCTATACCACTAAGATTTACAGCAAGAGCTATCCCAACAGTAGAAAATGGTGAAATAATAAGAATAGAAAATATTATTGCAATAATACCACCTGTTAAAAGAGGTTGCATTTTAACGACTTCTTCTATTGTAAGACCAATGACTCCATTAACCTTACTAACATAAGGTAAGAGATTTAAACCAATCCATCCAACAGCAGTTGAAATTATGATAGGAAGAGCAACCATGCTTAACCCCTTCACTTTATCTCTAAAAAGATAGATAGCTAAAGATGCAATAAAGGCAGTAACTCCTGCATTAACTACATCACCTGTTCCAGTTAGAACAATATTTCCATTAACAAAAGATACAACCCCTGATCCAATGAAAGTGGCAACAGAAACACATATGCTTTCTAAAGGAGTGAAACTTAATTGGTATGAAACTCCAGTTCCAATTGCAAATGGAAGTAGGCTTGTGGATATTCTTGTTAAATTTAATATACTTGCTAAATTTAAACTTTTTGCAATCTCACCAAGAATTGCTGATGGAATAAGAGTTGCAACAATCCCTAAACTCATACCATTTAATATTTTAAACATTAGCTCTTTTATTTTCATTATTTTCACCTTCCCGTATTATTTATTGAGTTTGCCTCAATTCTATCAAAAGCTTCTTTTAAAATATCTAAACTATTAGAACAAGCTATTCTAACAGCTTTATCATTACCAAAAGGTTTTCCTGGAATAACTTTGACTTTTAGTTTTTCAAAAAGATAATCCGAATATTGTATGGAATTTAAATTAGTTTCACTAATATCTATAAAAATATATATTCCACCTTGTGGAGCAAATGCTCTTAAACCAGTTATATTATTGATTCTATTTAAACTATATTCAACTCTTTCTTTGTATAGAGGAACAATACTATTTTTTATGTGTTCTCTATTTTTTAGGGCTGCAAGAGCAGCTCTTTGAGAGATAGCTGAAGCACTATAAACAATAACTTCGTTTATTTTTCTAATCGTGTCTATAATAGACGCAGGTGCAATATTATAGCCAACTCTCCAACCAGTCATAGCAAAATTTTTAGAAAAACTACAAACAGAAATAGTTCGCTCCTTCATTCCATCTAAAGTATAAATGGGAATAAAACTATTAGAATAATCATAAAAATCGTAGATATCATCAGCATATATAAGTAAATCATATTTTTTAGCTAATTCACTAATAGTCTCTAAACTTTTTAAAGAGTAACAAACTCCTGTAGGATTAGAAGGTGTATTTATAATAATACCTTTAGTTTTTTTTGTTATAGCTTTTTCTAAGTCTTCTTTAATAATTTGATAGTTATTTTCAATAGTTGTATGAACGATAACTGGAGTTCCATTAGCCTCTTTAATTTGATCTACATAAACTGGAAAAAATGGGGCAATAAGAATAACTTCATCCCCCTCATTCAATGTAGCTTGTAATGCTAAATACATTCCATGACAAGCTCCTGATAAAACAATAACTTCGTTGAGATCAACATTATAATTATTAAACTCAGTTTTATGATATTCAATAATTTCTTTACGAAGGTCTAAATCTCCTAAAGGATCGGTATAGTGTGTATGACCATTTAAAGCATCTTGAAAAGCGGAGTTTATAATAATTTTATCAGTGTGTATATCCAAATCTCCAATTCCTAAGTTTATAATTTGATTTTTTTCTGATTCATCAATAGACTTGAAAGTTGTTTCCTCTTTATTTTGAAATCTTTTAGCTAAAAATTTTGATCCATTCATTTTAATATCCCCCCTATAAATTTCCTTCTAAAATAGTTATAAATTCATCTTTAGTAAAGTTAAGTGGTATTTCGCTACCAGTAATAGAGTTTAAAATTTTATCAATAATCTCCTCTTTTTTCTCAAGGTATTCATTTTTAACAACAATCTCTTTAAGAGTAGTTGGAAGATTAATCTCTTTATAGAAGTTTAAAAGATTATTAAGTTCTTCATGATTACCTTCAAGTTGTAATTGAATTAATATACCAAAAGCTACCACTTCTCCATGTAGATGCTCCTCTTCAACTCTTTTAATTTTAGTTAAAGCATCGAAAATAGCATGGGCAAGTGCTCCATTGTATTTAAAGTCAATAAGATTTGAAACAATACCAGTTGTTACAAGAATAACTCCAGCAACTTCTTTAAAATCAACATCTACTATTGATGTAGAAAGAGCATGTTTTCCATAATTTAACATTGTTTCTTTACAAAGATGACTTAGCTTTTCTCCCATAGTAGTATTAAAATTTAATCTTTTTCCACGAGCTTTTAAATTCATTTCGTAATATTTAGCTAAAGTATCTCCTATTCCAGCCCATAAGTATTTTTTAGGGGCAGCAATTAAAGTATCTAAATTTATGAACGTTTTGTGAGGTGGTCTTTTTAAAAAGTATAACTCTTGAAACACATGATTTTCCTCATACATTACTGAAATATATGAAACTGCAGCACATGTAGAAGCAATGGTAGGAATAGTAAAAAGTGGTATATTTAATTTATCCATCATAACTTTTGAAGCATCGATAGATTTTCCGCCACCAATACCAAGAATCAAATCATAAGTATTATCATTTAAATTATCCAAAGTTGAGTTAACAATAGAGTGACAACACTCATTACCATAATGAACTAGATGAAAATTTTTATCTTTTAAAGTTTTAAAAAATTCATTTTTTATTGATAAAAGAGATTTATCACCATGAATAACTAAGATATTATTATAATTTTGAATCTCTTTACCTAAAATATTCCAAATGTTACTGTCCATATAAACTTCTGTTAAAATAGATTTTTCCATAAAAATTCCTCCCAGTTCATAAATTTAGATAAAATAAAAAAGCTTCTGGTTTCCCAAAAGCTTTAAACAATAAATCTTTAAAAAGTTAGTTGGGATATAAGCCTATATTTTTTTAATACAAATAGGCTCATATCTATAATTTCTAGATATAAACCTTAGTTTTAAAATAATACATAAACCAAAACATAGCCCTAACTTTTCTTAAAGACATTTTAAATTCCTCCTAAAATTTTTTTATTTGCATAAATATAACATAAAAAAATAGGGTTGTAAACATTTTTTTGAAAATATTTTTTTAAAAAAAATAAAATAAAAAAAGATTGACAAAATTATAAAAAATTATTATCATTTTTAAAACATTTATAGCTGGGGGGATTTTATGAAAAGAACATTATTGCTATTAATTATTGTTTCAAATTTTGTCTTTGGAAAAGATGTGTTTAAAATTGGGGCTACTCCAATACCTGCTGGGGAAATTTTAAATGAGATAAAAGAGGAGTTAGCAAAAGAGGGATTAAATATTGAAATTGTTGAATTTACAGATTATATTATGCCAAATTTAGCTTTGGCAGATGGTTCTTTAGATGCAAATTTTTTCCAACATAAACCATATTTAGCTAATTTTATGAAAGAGAAAAATTTAGATTTAGTTCCCTTAGAGGATATATATGTCCCACCATTAGGAGCTTATTCTAAAAAATATAAAAGTGTGAATGAATTAAAAGCTGGAGATAAAATAGCTATTCCTAATGATCCTACAAATGCTGGAAGAGCGTTGATTTTATTACATAATAATGGAGTTATAAAGTTATCTAATCCTGAGGATTTAATGGCTACAGAGTTTGATATAGTTGAAAATCCTAAAAAATTAAAGATTGTTTCTCTACAAGCTGCTCAGTTACCAAGATCTTTAGAAGATGTGGACTTAGCAGTTATAAATTGTAACTATGCTTTAGATACAGGATTATCACCACAAGAAGACTCTTTAATTGTTGAAGGGAAAGAGAGTGCTTATGGAAATGTGGTAGCAGTAAGAAAAGGTGATGAAAATAGTAAAGAAGTAGCAACTTTAATGAAAGTTCTAAGGAGTGACAAAGTTAGAAATTTTATATTAGAGAAGTATAAAGGAGGAATAATTCCTCTATTCTAAACTATTTTGGAGGTCTTTATGAAAAATATATTAAAGGGAATTTTTATAGTATTAATTGCACTGATTGTTTTTAGTTGTGGAGAAAAAGAAGCCAAGGTTCAAGAAACAAAAGACAGAGTTTTTGTAATTGGAACTAATGCAGAATATCCACCATTTGAATACTTAGAAAACGGGAAAATAGTAGGGTTAGATCCAGATATTATAGAAGCAATATTTCAAAAACTTGGATATCAGTATAAATGGGCTAATATGGAGTTTGGAGGATTAATATCAGCCTTACAAACTGGCAAAATAGATATGGTTATAGCTGGAATGAGTATTACTCCTGAAAGAGCTAAGATGGTTCAATTTACATCTCCTTATCTAACTTCAAAGGTAGCATTTGTAACAAATCAAAAAAAACCTATAAAAGGAATGGATGATTTAGAGGATAAAAAATATGGAGCAGAATTAGGAACAACAAAAGAAAATACTGCTAAAAATATTTCTGGAGCAACGGTAGTTCCTTTTCAAAATAATACATCAGCTTTATTAGCCTTAAAAAATGGTCAAATAGATGGGATTGTTTTAGATGAGAGTGTTGCAGAAGAGTATGTTAAAAATAACTCAGATTTATTATTAGTTGGTATTTTAGAAGGGGAACCAAAAGCGATAGCTCTTGGAAAAAATGATAAAGATTTTGATAAAATAAACGAAGCATTAGTTCAGTTAGTAAATGATGGAACTATTGAAAAGTTAAAAGAAAAATATAAGGTTAAGTAAGTAGAAAGAGAGGAAACTCTCTTTTTATTTTTGTGATTGACTTTTAAAAGTCAATAAGATATACTCCTTCTGAAATAGTAATAAATATAACAAAATAATAGTCGGGGAGAGAGAATGCTAAAAATAGCTATATGTGAGGATGTTGATATCCAATATAAAATATTGGAGAAATATCTTAAGGTTTGGGCATTAAAAAATAATATAACTATACATTTAGTTCATTACAAAAGTTCAGAGGAGTTTCTATTTAATTTAGATGAAAATATGGATATGGATATTTTAATATTAGATATTCAAATGAAAGAGATGAATGGAATTGAGTTAGCTAAAAAGTTAAGAGAAAAAGATGAAGAAATAGCAATTATTTTTGTGACAGGGGTATCAGAATATATTTCTAAAGGATATAGTGTGGGAGCTATAAACTATTTGTTAAAACCTCTAAAAGAGGAGGAGTTATTTGACTCTTTAGAAAGAGCTTATAAAAAAATAAAACAATTAAAAGAAAAAAAAGAATCATTAAAAGTAATTACAGATAAACAAGTAGTAAAAATAAGATATAGTGATATAAAATATTTTGTAGTATATTCTCACTATGTTCATATAGAACTGTTAAATAAGAAAATAACTTATAAAAAAAGAATCAGTGATTTAGAAGAGGAGTTACCAAAGACTCATTTTTTAAGGTGCCATAGATCATATATTGTAAACTTACATTTTATAAAATCTATAGAAAAAGAATCTTTAACCTTAGATGATAATACGATTATTCCTATAAGTAGAGGAAAAAGAGAAAAAGTATTAGAACTATTTATGAATTATTTTGATATATAAGGAGTAAAGATATGGATAAAATATTTGATATAGAAAATAATATTGTGAATACAAAAGCTTGGCAACATGATTGGAGTAATCATTTGTCTGTACTTCTTTTTTTAGTGAAAAGTGGAGAGTATCAAGAACTAGAACATTATATAGAAAATTTAACAAAAGAGATAAAAGTTTTAGAGAAGCAATTACTAAATGTTGATAATATAATTTTAAAAGCAATAATTAGTCAAAAAATAGAAATTGCTAAAAATTTTGGAATAGAGTTTATTTTAAAATTAGATATTCCAGAAGAAATAAAAATTAAAAACATTGATTTATCGACTTTAATAAATAATTTGTTGGATAATTCTATTGAAGCAAATATTATTACTGGAACTTATAGATGGATAAAATTAGAGATATTCAAGATGAAAGAGAATTTATATATAACTGTAAAAAATACTATAAATTGTGAAATAAAACAAGAGGATGGGAAATATAAAACAACAAAACAAGGTGGAAAAGGAATCGGATTAAGACAAATAGATAAGATTGTAAAATCTTATAAAGGTAGTATAATAAGAAAAATTGAAGATAATATATTTATAACAAAAATATTGATTCCACTTTAAAAAAGGCCATAGTTTATAACTATGGTCTTTTTTCTAAAACAATTCAGGATCGAAAATATACAATTTGGGTATAGAAAAAGAAAAAAAATAAATTTTTATAGTAATGTTAAGATAGAATAAAATTCATAATATGGTGGTGTTAAAATGAAAAGAATTTTAAATAATAAAACTATATTTAATATAATTATTTTATTTATTTTAATAGAGAAGAATGCTTATATGATGCAGGATATTATAAAAGAAAAAAATTATTTTAATGATAGTGATAAAACTCAAGGTATTTTGTTAGATAAAGAAGAATCAACTATATACAACAATGGAAAAATTCAAAATTTGAATAAAGTTAATCAAAATAGTGAGTTAATATCTAACGGAATAGAGAGTCATAAAAATATTGAAAGTCTAGATAATAATGGAGTAATTCTAGGAAGAGCTGAAGTAATAGAGTCTGTGAATAATGTAACAAATAGTGGAAATGGAATAGCATTGGAGAATTTAGAAATAAAATTTTTAAAAAATAATGGATATATAAATGGAAGTTTTATAGCAAATGATTTAATAGATAGTAGTGGAAACAGCGGGAATGGGGTAAACCTTATAGGTAATGATACTGGTCAAACACAAATGGGAGCTAAAATTATAGGTAGTAAACTAGATAAAATAGTAAATGAAGGAGTAATATCAGGAAAGGTAGATTCAAGAAATGCAAATAGAGGATTATATAACTCTGGAAATGCAATAAATATAGCTCCAAAAGATTTAATAGGTGGAAGTTATTACTTTAAAAGTGAAGTGGGAAGTTTTAAAAATTTTGGAAGAGTTATAGGAGAAGCATATATAGAAAATCAAAATTCAAGAAATATAGGAAACGGATTAACAGCTTTTGGAAGTTACGAAAGTAAAGCTGATGAAATAGTAAATCAAGGAGTAATAAAAGGGAATGTATTTTCAAATTTAAACATAGAGAATAGTGGAAATGGAATACATTTAAGTTCTTTCGGACATTTTTTCGGTGGAGACTTTATAACTTCAAAAATAGAAAATAAAGGTATTGTTGAAGGAGAAGCTAATACAAGTGCATTAAATTTTGGAAGTGGAAATGGAATAATTATTGATGGAAGAGGTATACAGACAAAAATAGAAAATCTTGAAAATAGTGGAGTTATAAGCGGTTATAGTTCAAAACTTAATAATGAGAAATCTGGAAATGGAGTATATTCAGGTTATAATATTACAACTCTTTTTAATGAAGGAGTAATAAAAGGTAATAATACTGCAATTAGTTTTGGTGGAGTTAAAGATGCTAACTTCAATGGGAAGTTAACAAGTTTAGTCAATAATGGAATACTAATCGGAAATAATATTTTTAGAGTAGGAAAGATTCCAGAAAATGAAGTCAATAATGGGCTATACATAAATCTGAAGGAAAATGGAGAAGTAGATAGTATTAGGCAAGATTTAAATAATGTTAATGATAATAATGGAAGAGAGATAATTAATATTGTAAATGGATTAGATGGTTATATACTTGCGGGCTCAGAATATAAAAATAAAGTTTTAAATGGAGCAGGAGTATCAACTGGAACATTAACACTCTCAAAGAATCAAATTACAACAGTGGAGAATACGATAATAAATGCATATAAAACTGCAGTTACTTTAAATGATAATACAAATTTAAAAATACAAGATTCCTTAATAAATGGTGGCGGAATAAAAAATGAAAATCCAATAATACAAGTCTTAGGAAATGAAGCTAATTTAGATATTACAAAGAATACCGTTCTAAATGGAAAAATAAGTGTAGACGGGAATAATAATACATTATATATTGATAATAGCGTTAAAATAAATGGAGACATAGTATCAAAAGGTCAACTTAATACTT